>JAGCBP010000016.1 GCA_017652105.1 Candidatus Saccharimonadota bacterium | reverse complement strand
TAACATATTTTCTAATTAATTCCAACGGAATTAATTAGACTTAAACAAAATCAAGCCAGAATTCACTTCTGACTTGATTCCCTGATAGGCCTCTGCGGCTAAAAACCTTGAGCAAACATCAAGATTTACCGCTTCGAGAACTGCTCGCGCCTACGCGCCGAGCGCAAACCGTATTTCTTGCGCTCTTTCTCGCGTGGATCACGCTTCATCATACCAGCCTTCTTTAGCATTGGACGAAGGTCCGGTGCCTCCAAAGTCAAAGCCTTTGATATAGCGAGTTTAATTGCATCTACTTGGCCAGAAAGACCACCACCTTTGACCAAGATAGTGATATCGTACTCTTTTTGCTTTTCCGCAATTGCGAGTGGATCAGTAATCTCAGCTAGGTAAGTCTTGTTGCCAGATAGATATTCTAATGCCGGCTTGTTGTTGATGGTCATTTCGCCTTTGCCCTTATAGAGTCTAGCAGTAGCAGTAGCTGCCTTACGGCGACCAAGCCCATATATATATTTCTTGTCAGCCATTATTTAATCTCCTTTGGATTCTGCGCTGCATGAGTATGCTCGGCTCCTGCAAATACATGAAGCCTCTTTAGCCTATCGGCAGCTAATTTATTCTTCGGCAACATTCCCTTGACAGCCGCTTTAATTACTCTTGAAGGATCTTTTTCGATCACCTCTTCAAGTTTGAGCTCTTTGAGGCCACCCGGGAAGCCACTGTGGTGATAATACTTCTTAGAAAGCATTTTGTCACCAGTTACTACCAAATTCTTAGCGTTTACCACTATCACATAGTCGCCGTTGTCGATATGTGGGGTATAAGTAATCTTGCTCTTGCCCATCAATTTGTCGGCAACGATTACCGCCAATTTGCCAAGCGGCATGGTGGAAGCGTCGATCACCCACCATTCGCGCTTAACTTCTGCTTGTTTTTGAGAATAAGTTTTCATTATTTACCCTCCTTCTTGGCAGCCGGTTTTTTGGCGACCGGTTTTTTAGCAGGCTTTTCTTCCTTGGCTGGCTTCTGAGCTTTAGAATAATCAATCTCATCTACAAAAGAAATTGTAGCCATCTCGGCGTTGTCACCTTTACGGTAACCCGAGCGTTCAATTCTCAGATACCCAGAATTGCGCTTCACTTGTGGAGCCACCACATCTACCAGCAAATTGCCATCAGAAACGCTGTTTAGCCGCGCAATTATCAGTCTGCGGTTAGAAAGCCCACCTTTTTTCGCCATTGTCACCAATTTCTCGGTTTCCCGGCGAATCTCTTTAGCTCGTGCTAAAGTAGTTGTAATCGATTGGTTCTCAATCAGAGCGGACATTAAGCTTCGCATGAGCGCCAATCTTTGATCAGTTTCACGGCCAAATTTTCGACCTTTATAACTATGGCGATGCATATTAAATATTTAACTCCGTTAACTTTTCTTTTACTTCATCTAACGCCTTCGAACCAAAACCTTTGAGATCTTTGAGATCGCTTTCTGACAGCATTACGAGATCACGAATGGTTTTTATATCATTATTGATAAGTGCGTTAGCAGTCCTAGCCGAAAGATCGAGTTCTTCGATAGGCATAGCTAGCCCAGCATCTTCTTCCTCTTCCTTCGAACCAGGAGCTGGGGTAGATTCCAATCTAGTCTTACCCGCTAGTGCAGTGAATTGGTTGACCAAAATCGCGGCAGCTTCCTCAAAGGCATCCTCTGGGGTAATCGTCCCATCAGTTTCGATGTTTAGAGTGAGCTGTTGCAAATTTGTATCCTGTCCAACCCGAGTGTTCTCTACTTTGTAGCGAACTCTCAGCACTGGGGTAAATACTGCATCAATTGCAATCATGTCAGAGTGGATTCTATCATCAGCGCTTTTTTCGATTGTGAGATACCCTCTACCAGTTTCTACTACAAAACGCATTTTGAGTACAAACTTTGGATCATCGATATGGCAAATCACTTGATTTGGATTAGCGATTTCTACTTCGGAAGGAAGCTTGATGTCGCCAGCCACTACCCGTTTTTCACCATTTTTCTCAGATGATTGGTCGGAACCCTTCATCTCGAGAGTAAGTTCTACTGGATTATCGGTGTGCAATTTAAAGCGAATATTCTTGAGGTTTAGCATGATATCTACTACATCTTCACGGATACCCGGAATCGCTGCAAACTCATGAGTAGAACCTTCAATCGAAAAAGCGGTAATCGCAGCACCTTTCACGCTAGAAAGGAGTACTCTTCTAAACGAATTACCTAGTGTATTTCCGTACCCATAGTAAAGTGGGCGAACTACAAATTGAGCTTCAGTATTGCTAATTTTCTTTACTTCGGCTAGATTTGCTTCGTGTATATTTTTTGTAGTCATTTATCCTCCTATTTAGCGTGAGTAATACTCAACGATTAATTGTTCATTAATACCGGCGTCAAGCTCTTCGCGCTTTGGCAAACCGATAATTTCAATTTTCATCTTCTTCGCATCGACCTTGAGCCAAGATAGCGGAACCGCTCCCGCAGCCGCTATGACATTCGGAAGATTCTTAAAATACTCAGTTTTAGCTGATTTTGGACGAACCTCTAGAACATCACCCGGGTTTAAGCGAATTGATGGGATATCAATTCTTTTACCGTTCAAGGTAAAATGTCCATGTGAAACTAATTGTCTCGCTTGGCGACGTGTAGTAGCAAATCCCGCTCTAAATATAGCGTTGTCTGCCCGTCTTTCCAAAAATTCCAACAATTTTTCACCTGTCAAACCATCTGCCTTAGTCGCTTCACGCATTACTTTAGCAAATTGTTTTTCCATCAAACCATACATCCGGCGAACTTTTTGCTTTTCGCGCATCTGTGTAAGGTAGAGGCTACCCCCTCTTACGCGCATATCGCCATGCTCACCTGGAATACCTGGTTTTTTGACCATAATCTTGTGAGCCTTCGGTGCAAGCGCAAAACTTTCCCTACGACTCTGTTTTACTATTGGAGAAACGTCTCTTGCCATTACGGTTTCCTTTCTCCCTTCGGTCTCACACCACCGTGAGCGATTGGGGTTACATCGGTAATGCTATCAATTCTGATGCCTACAGTAGAAATTGCTCTAATTGCTGCATCACGCCCTAAGCCAATCCCGGATACATACACATCTACGGAATTCAGTGCGTGATTTTTCTTGGCAAATTCAAGCGCTTTTTCTGCTGCTACACCAGCGGCAAAAGCCGTACCTTTCTTTGATCCTCTAAAGCCATTGGCTCCAGCGGAGGAAGCAGAAAGTACAGCACCGGTTTTGTCGGTTACACTGATAATTGTATTATTGAAGGTAGCTTGAATATGTACAGCACCTGCGTTTACAATCTTTTTACCTTTTTTACCTTTAGCTGCTTTAGTCTTTGGTGCTACTTCGGCGGTAGCTTCAGTAGCTTCAGCAGTCTTGTCTTTAATTTCTTCTTCAGCCATAACATTACTCCTTAAGTCTTACTTGCTGCCTTTGGTTGTGTACCACCGACCGCGATCGCCTTACCCTTACGAGTACGTGCATTCGTACGAGTACGCTGGCCGTTGACTGGTAATTTAGCCTTGTGGCGGATACCTTTGTAGGAATTAATATCCTTTAAACGTTTGATATTATTGCTCACGAGGCGTCTCAAATCACCCTCAACATGATATTTCTTGGAAATAATGTCGTTGATTTTTTGTTCGTCAGCCTCGGTGAGATCTTTCACCCGAGTGGTAGGCTCGATTTTAGCCTCCGCAAGGATTTTCTTTGAAGTGGTGCGTCCAATTCCGTAAACATAAGTAAGTGCAATCCATACTTGTTTTTCGGAAGGGATTACCACACTAGCTATTCTAGCCATATATTTTAACCCTGCCTTTGCTTATTCTTAGGTTTTTTCTTGTTGATGACTCTCAGTACACCCTTCCGGCGGACTATGATGTCATCAGGTGAAATTTTTTTAACACTGGCACGTACCTTCATAGTGTTAAACATCCTTTCCCTTTAGTTAATATTAATCTTTTAGGCGGAAAGAAATGCGACCTTTCGTGAGATCGTAAGGTGTTAACTCCACTTCCACCTTGTCACCCGGAACGAGGCGAATATAATTCTTTCGCATTTTCCCGCTCATATGGGCAACAATAACATGGCCATTCTCAAGTTCTACCCGAAATTGAGTATTAGGCAATGCCTCAACGACAATACCCGTGAGTTTAATCACTTCTTTTTGACTAGCCATAAATTACATATATAATTATAACGCAAATTAAAATAAAAGTAAAGAGTTTATTCTACTAAAATTGCCCGAGTAAATTGGCGCGACATGTAGGTTTTTTGCTGATCCGACCATTCACCAGTGCAAGAAATCAACGTTACCGATTCTTTACCCGGCATTGGTGATTTCATTGCCGTAGCCATGTAATCGTTAGACTTAGACAGCGGCACCGAAATATTTTCTACCACCGAATAGCGAAAAATCGCCCCATCTCCTCGTTCGACCGTGATAATATCACCAACCGAAAGGCTAGGGAGTGCCTTGAACACGCCTTGTACATGTGGTCCACCATTATGCCCATCAATCAGAAGCGTACCACCTTGGCCCGGTTTGCCCGAATCATAATACCAACCCACATCAAAGATATTATTTGGCGTAGAAAGCTCTCCTGCATCATTAATTCCCATCGGTAACACTCTTGCATTATTAATCCCTAATCTCTCTACGGTTAAATATCTCGGCCGATCCGCCGCCACCACATATTCTCTCACCTCTTCCTCTGCCGGCGGAGTCTCGATTAACTCCTCGCCAAAATCCATCGCCACCGCTCTCTCGCTACCTTCCTTGGCGTTGTAATACTCGTTTTCCCACACCAATACTCTTACAAAGAATATCAAAAATAGCACAGCAAAAATGGCTAGTACCACCCACTTAACTACCGAACGCCCACTTTTAATCTTGAAGCTCATTTGAAAAATCGTCGTAAGTTACCATTAATGCCCTTGAATCCACCGACCTTAGATTCTCTAGCGCCACCGTCACTACAATGAGAAGCCCAGTCCCGGAAATCGAAAGCCCGAGCGGTGCTCCAGTTGTCAAGATAAAGATATAATCTGTCGCAAACGGCAACATCGCAATCAAACCTAACGCCAAAGCGCCAAAGAGATCCAATCTCCTTACTACTTTAGCCAAATATTCCGCTGTTTTTTCGCCCGGCCTTACGCCCTCGATAAAGCCACCTTGTTTTTGCAAATTATCGGCAATCTCCTTGGTGTTGAAAATAATCGAAGTATAGAAATAGGTAAACGCAAACACCAAGAGGAAATACATCGCCGGATAGACGAACCACTGCCCAGTAATACCATCCGGATACATCGCCGAGAAGTTAGAGGCTGATGGCGCCGAAAATACGGTAGTGAGCCAAGCCCCCACCTCGTTGCCAGGATTAAACGAAGTAATCACCTGCCCTACCAGTGCCGGAAGTGACAAAAATGCTGTCGCAAAAATCACTGGCACCACCCCTGCTGCAATTAACTTAATTGGCAAAATCGACTTGATCCCGCCATACATAGAGTTGCCATGCACTCTCTTAGCGTAATTCACTGTAATAATTCGTTGCGCTTCGTTTAGCTTCACTAGTAGGTAAATCACTACGATCATGGCTATACCAAAGCCCACAATAATCCAGAATACAGTCGGATCTACCGGAATCTCTAGACCAAACAGATTGAGAGCACCATTTGATGTGTCGAACAAGGCCGAGCCTAGCTGCGCCATTGTAGTCGGCAGCTGCGAGATGATCGAAGCAAAAATCAACATCGAGATACCATTACCAATCCCTTGCTCAGTAATCAACTCACCCATCCACATTAAGATCAGGGAGCCCGCGGTCATTGCCGTCACCGATAGCACCCAGTCACCCATTGATGGTACAAAATCTGTCGAGATATTGGCTGCGATTGTCGACTGATACAATATAAATATATAGGCGATCGATTGCACAATCGCAAGCGGTACGGTCAGCATCCGAGTCCACTGATTGATTTTTCTCCTACCGGTCTCGCCATCATTGGATAGTTCCTCTAGACGCGGAATCGCCTTGGACAAAAGCTGCATCACAATCGAACCAGTAATATATGGTGACAAACCTACTAAAATAATCGAAAACGAGGCTAGTCCACCACCGGAAATCAAATTTAGAAAATTAGAGAAATCTGATTTTTCGAGCAAATTAGACACCGCTTCTTTAAAAGTAGCCGCATCTCCCATTGGCACTGGAATCTGCGCGAGTAGCCGATACGCCACAATAATACCAAGAATTATCAAAATTCTTTTTAGCATATCTTTATTCTTGAAACTTCGGAAAATTGTCTTGAAATGCATAAAACCTCTACTATAACTACTACAAACTATTGTAGCATACTTTTTGATAAATTTCTAGAAACTTATCGATGGTTTTTTCAAGCGAATGCTCATTGGCGATTTCGATAGATTTGGCCGACATTTCTTTCCTCAAATTCTCGTTTGAAAGGATTGTCGACATTGCCATTGCCATGCCTTCCGCATCTCCTGGCTTCAAAATAAATCCATTCTTATTGTTTTGACAGACTTCCGCCACCGCCCCGGCATCTACCGCAATTAAAGGTAGTCCCGAAGCTGCCGCCTCGATCAAGACTATTCCCTGAGTCTCTATCTCACTGGCAGTCACAAAGACGTCGCCTAATCTATATATATCATATAGTTCTGGTGCCATAATTTTGCCCAAAAATCTCACCGAGTTCTCGATTCCTAGTCTTTTTGCTTCATTTTCCAAACGTTTTTTATCTACTCCATCCCCTACCACCAAAAGCAATGTCTTTGACAGATTGTCAAGTTTATGCTTATCTAAAAATTTGGTAAACGCTGCTAGCACCACTCCGATCTTTTTCTCTGGATCTACCCTTCCTACATATAATAATATTGGTACGTCCCTAGGGATACCATATCTATTATATATAGTCTCATCTGGCTTTCCCGGTTTAAAAGCCCTCAAATCCACGCCATTACTTACTGCCTCTATCGGCATTTTAGTCTTTTTGCCATGAGTCAAATTGTCAATCGCAAGCTGAGTTGGCATCGTAGCATAATCGCTTTTAGCCTGTCTTTTGCGAAAATAAGCCGACAATGCTTTATTAACCGGTTTTCTTACTACTTTTGGAATATGCAAAGGCTCAGTCAAAACTTCTGGCTGGTTATGTTCGGTCGCTACTACCGGAATGTGGTTTTTCTTTGCATAGGCAACTGTAGCCAGCCCAATCGGATCTGATCCTTGTACGTGCACCACCTCAGGTTTAAAATCATCTAGAATTTTTTTAATCTGCCGCGATGGCAAAATCGAAGCCTTGAGCCCGTGTTTATAAAAAATCTTTTTTTCGCGTTCGGCTGGATGAATCTGATCTGGATAAACTTTAATCGTACTAGACTTGAGGTAAGCCACCGTCACTTCGTCTTGAGACTCAGTATGTTCAAGTTTGGTTTGACTAGGCGTAATTACCAAAACTTCGTTCCCTCGGGCCGCCAAACCTCTCGCCAAATTATAAGAAAACATCGCCACCCCGTTCGTCATTGGGTAATAAACTGGGGTAGCTATTACGATACGCATCTTGTCCTCTAGAGAGCTTTCGCCTTATCCATCTGCGGATCCCGCATTTTATTAATATCCTCAGAAGTATTTTCTATCTCTACATCCGGGGTTACCCCTTCGCCATTAATTGAATTGCTCCTTGGTGTCAGCCATTCTGCCGTAGTCACTTTGAGCATCCCCCCGCCCGATAAATTATACATTTTTTGCACTACACCTTTACCGTAAGTTTTGGTGCCGACAATTTTAGCTTTGCCATATTCTTTGAGTGCCGCCGCAGTAATTTCCGAAGCCGAAGCAGTCGAGCCATTTACTAGAACTATTGTTTTCATATCTTTGAGACTGGCCTTACCCGAAGCGGTCGACATCTTTTCCTCGCCAAAATGTGCTGATTTTTGGATCAACATCACTTCTCCGTCCAACCATAGAGAAAGTAAATCTTGCGCCGCCGACACGTACCCACCACCGTTACCCCTCAGGTCCAAAATCACTTTTTCGATACCTTTGTCTTTGAATCCTTCTACTTCTTTTTGAATCCCTGTACCGGTATTATTATCAAATCTAAGTACCGTAATGATGGCTGTTTTTCCGTCGTATTTAGTATAGAAAGAAACATTATTAATTTCCTCGCGCTGCATCTTAAATTCGACTTCTTTACCATTCCGCGCCATCGTTACGACTACTTCTGTACCCGGCTCACCTTTTAGTTTTTTTGCGATATCCGAGGACGACCAGGTGTAAACTTCCTCGCCATCAATTTTATAAAAAATGTCGCCGATCATGATTCCAGCTTTGAGCGCCGGGTTGTCCGGCAAAACTCTTAGCACCCTCACATAGCCGTCCCTCAGACCCATTTCTACACCGATACCCGCCCCCACATTACCATGCAAAGCATCCGTATAGTCTGCGCTTTCTTTTGCGTCCATATATACGGTATAAACATCTCCGACCGCTTCTACCATACCCTTCTTAGCCCCCTCGGTCAAAACTTCATTATTAATCTCACCGTTGTAAGTTTCGGCTAGTTTATTATAAACTTCATCCAGCTCAGACTGATCTAAAGACAAATTCTTTTCACCACCAAGATAGGTTGAAAAACCGCCAAACCAGTTATTCCAGTTTAGTCCCAAGACAAAACCAACCGCCGAAATCACCGCACCGATAATAATCGCATTACCAAGTGATACGCGTTTTTCTTTCCATTCCATTTTATCTTTTTTGTCTTTCATATCTACTATATTACCATATTAACTAAGATTAGTCGAAGTGCAAGAAATAGGTGCCCGCCGAGCCAACATTGTTTCTCGAACAGAAGTCACCAATATGGCAACCAATCGATGACCAGTTTACGTTATATTCTGTCACATTAATCGAACCGTTGGCATTTACACTTTCTACCCACATTACATGCCCGTAGCTTCCGCCTAGCTGAATCGCAATTGTGTTGGCAGCCGGATTTTTGTCTACATAGGTCTTAACACCAGTAGAAGGTACAGTATATCCCACGGCATTCACGTAATTATAGGCATGACCACCCCAAGTATTAGAAATACCCCATTTCTCAAGCGCTTTATAGCTAGCGTAGCTAGTACATTGGCAAACCGCCCCACCATAAGCCGAATATCTGACATTGTCCGCTGGACAATTATATCGATACGGATAGGTATTATTAGCGCCCCACATTCTACTACCGCTACCCACCGTATTAGATGGCGGAGTCCAAGCCAAAGCTTTTAATTGCTCCTCCCAATAACTAGCCAACGCCGACGCATCATCCGCACTCTTATCATATTGTGCTTTCAAAATTTGTTGATCGGATTTTTTGACCGCTACTAAATTCCTCTTATCTTGGCTAGATTGAAGCGCAATCTCCGCTTCGGTTTTTTGCTTGTCTAAATCTGCTCTTATTTGCTTCACTCTCTCCGAAGCAGCCGCAACTTCTTGCTTTGCCACATCCTCTCTAGCTTGTTTTTCCGCATAATCCGAAATCGTCGTGCTACCAGCGAGAATCGTAATTGGCTCAGCATCGCCACTAAAGTGCATATCTATCAGCATCGTCGCTAAAGCCCGTTGCTGTTCAGATAACTTTTTCTCAGTATTTTTGATGTCAACCTCTAGTTGTGCCAGCTTCGCCTCAGAATCGGCGATTTCTTTATTCAAAGCACTTATCTCTGCGTTTAGCTGACTAATCTGAGCTGCCACCGAATCAGCCTTTTTGGTGTACTCATAAGCCTCGGCTTGGTTTTGCTTCATGTTGCTTCTAGCTTCCTCGCACTTGGTGTCACCCGGTTTACAATTGTACGCGCTCGTAGAAGCTACCGAAGCTATAAAAAGAATCACAAAAGTAAATATAAAAGTATACCCAAAAACTTGTTTTAATAGCTTATTTGTTTTAAGCATTACCATAATCTAATTATAACACAGCTTATGCTTTGTGCAAATATTTCGATACCGCTAGCATCGCTGAAATTCTACCGATGATCACGCCTGAAGCCACAAAGACCAAAAATACTAATATCAATTGATTGGACTCCAAGATCTTGGTAATAGAGGTCACGTCAATTCCATAAGATGCCAACTTTGGTGCCAAAAAAGTAAAACCAAAATAGCTCGTAGTAGCCGCGATGAGCCCGGCAATCACCCCGCAAATCTCTGCCTCTATCAGGAATGGCCCACGAATAAATCTCTTGTCTGCACCCACCAATTTCATCATGTAAATCTCCTCCCTACGCGAGAAAATCGCCATTCTAATTGTTGAGAAAATAATCAAAATCGAAATTACCAGAAATACTACCGCAAGTACGATTCCACCGGTTCTCGCAATTTGCGCCCAAGAAGTAATGGTAGAAATTTCTTTTTGATTTACATCGTAAGTTGGCTCCAGATCAACATCCAAATTCTCTACAAAGACCGGGTTTTGTTCTACAATTTCTTTAATACTATCGATATTTTCAATGTTATAAACTTTTATCCGCATAGTTGCTTGCATGTTTGAAATCATTATTTTTTTCATTTCTTCATCAAGCACATTAATAATTTCCTCGCTATCAGCATTTTCCTCTAAGAATTTGTTGTATTCTTGCTCTGAATTTGAAATCACTACACTCTTGATGTTTTTATCCTCAGACATGATCGCACTCATCTCATTCAATGTTTCGTCCGAAGTGTTTGGTTTAAAATAAATTGTAATATCAATTTTGTCCTTCATCATTTCGGCGGTACTAGTCAAAATTATGCTTGCCACAATTGTGATAAACAGAATAATCATGGTAATAGACATCACGATAGTCGCCGCACTAGACAACCAAATATTTCTAAAAAAACCTTTAGCGCCGTATTTAACTATCCGACTTTCTTTGCGCATCGGATGATACTGCTTAGTTTTGCGCATCACTTTCAGACCGCGTCTAGTTGCTTGTTTTAAATCTTTTTCTTTTTCGTCTTTGCTCATTGTTTACCTTTTTATATTACATTACTTTTAGCAATTTTCCTTTTGGCAGGGGCCGGTTTTACAATCATATTTGGCATTGTTTTTGACTTAGTTCTCTGAACCGGAGATTTAGGAGCAGTGGTTTTTATCACTTTTGGCGCCTCCGTCTTTTTGGCCGGAACTTTAAGTGCATGCCCCGGAGCCTGAATCACTCTACCGCTTGCAGCCTTATCTAATGGCGCTTCATCTAGTTTGTATACGCCGTGATTCTTTTGATCATCTACAATTCTACCATCTTTCAATGTTACTACTCGTTTTTGCAAGTTGTTCACGATACTTTCATTATGGGTAGTCACCAATATTGTGGTGCCAAAATCATTAATTTTTTGTAACAAATCAATAATTTCCTCGGTGGTTAGTTTATCAAGATTGGCCGTCGGCTCGTCTGCAATCAAAATTTTTGGCTGCCTGGCTACGCTTCTTGCGATTGATACTCTCTGTTGCTGACCACCAGATAGTTGACCTGGGAATTTCTTAGCTTGAGGAAGTAAATCCACTAGTTCCAAAACTTTTGGCACAGTTTTTCTAATATCTTTACCGCTCATACCAATAATTTCTAGTGCAAATGCCACATTCTCATAAACTGTCCTTCTTGGCAAAAGTTTAAAATCCTGAAATACTACACCGAGCCTTCTCCTGTAACCCGGGATATGACGCTTTTTGACATAATCAAGGTCAATTCCACCAACCACAATCTTGCCAGAATCCGGAGTTTCCTCCTTTGTTAGCATTTTAATCAAAGTGGATTTACCTGCACCAGATTTACCTACCAAAAAGACAAACTCGTTTGGCTCAACGTGAAGTGACACATTGTCAAGCGCCGGCTTTGCATCACCGAGGTATCGTTTCGTAACCGAATCGAGTAAAATCATATTTCTATTTTACCATAAACAAAATAGAATGCAAATTATTTAAGTGCTTCGAGCTCATGCATCACTTTGTCATCTATCTTTTGTTTGAATTCAAGATGCACCGAGATATGTTTAATTGTTTCTGGTTGATAAATTGCCAGCGGCGAAATCTCCGCGTCTAGTTGATTTTTCTCCAAAACTTTTTGAATTTTTTCGATAATTTCACCGTAGGTTTCGTTCGTTTCTATCGTTAAATCTCGCTTGTCTACTACCGGCCGGACATCAATCTCTCTAGTCGGCGTAAAATGTTCCTGTAATTTTTCGAAATTCAATTCAAAACCAGCTAAGAAATCCTCGAGCTTAAAGTTCCGCCGCACTGAGTTTTTGAACTCGCCTACCACACCAATATATTCACCATCCACCCAAATCTCTGCCAAGCGCTTATCCTCGAATGGCTTGCTATCCTCGCTGTCGTGCTTTTTTGGCAAAAAATCTGCCTTGATATTTAGAGCCTCAAGTAATTTTTCAACATATAATTTAGCTTTATAGTATGCCGCGCCTTTAGTTTTTCTTTCCGCCAAAACAAAACCCAAATTCATTTGCGATACTGGGACATTTTCGCTGTCAACCTGCCGCGTTTTCGTATATACTTGGTTTATTTCAAAAATTGCAAATTTATCTACCGGCAATTTTTGATTGACATATGCCTTGTCAAGCAAACTCGGCACAATCGATTGGCGAATCAATTGCAGCTCCGGCGAAATCGAATTGACTATTTTGTAAGATTTATTTAGATCTTGCCCGACTTTTTCTAATAATTTTTCACTTACAAAACTATAAGTTAAAACTTCGTTCGCTCCAAATGAACTCATCATGTCTCGCACTTTTGTTTTGAGACTCAAAATTTCATTTTTGTCCGCCGTACCATGCAATGGCAAAACCGGTCTAATATTATCATATCCCAAAAGCCTCCCCACTTCCTCGATAATATCCTCTTTAATACGGATATCAGTTCGCCAAAGCGGCACCACAATTCTCAGATTGTCGCTCTTTGCACTCAATTTAAAACCTACGTTAGAAAGCGTATTTACGATTGTCTTTTTATCATACTCAGTACCCAGCAAATCATTAATTTCATTAATGTTTATGTCAATTACTACCGACTCCTCCGGTTTTTTCTGGGTATCTGCTACGCTCGTAACTTTAAAACCGGCCGAGAGCATTTCCGCTGCTGCATCCGCCACCTTGAGACATTGATATGGCGGCTGCCCCTTAGTAAATCTCGTAATTGCTTCCGAAAAAATCCCGTGCGCCATTTGCGTTTTGCGCAAATTGTATAGAGAAAAAGTCGCTGACTCGATAATCACATTTCTGGTGGTTTCATCAATCATAGTATTCTTACCACCCATCGCACCAGCCAGAGCCACCGGTGTCTCGCCGCTGCAAATCACGATATCATTTTCGTTTAATACCGCTTCTGTATCATCTAGGAGCACCAATTTCTCACCTTTTTTAGCTAATCGTACATTAATTTCTGGCTTAAAACTCTTGCCAACTTTGATAAATTTGTCAAAATCAAACGCGTGGAGTGGCTGGCCAGTTAGAAGCATTAAATAATTTGTGACATCTACAATTGGACCAATTGGCTTCATGCCGGATTTAGATAAAATTGTGTCCATCCACGAGAGATATTTGTTTTTGATTTCTCCGTGTTTTTCTAATACTACCGCGCTGTAACGCTCACAAATACCTTTATCCAAAATTTTAACACTGATATCTCCTGTCACTTTGAGATTAGTGTCTTGATATTCAAAATCAAAACTCTTGCCTAGAATCCCCGCCACTTCCCGCGCAAAACCAATAATCCCAAAAGTGTCTGGCCGATGCGTTAAAGACTTATTCTCAATTTCCAGAATTTTATCGTCTAGTTCAAAGACATCTTTGAGCAGCTCGCCCGGGCGTGCCATTTCTGGATCAATTTCTACAATTCCAGAATGGTCATCGCCAAAATCTAGTTCATCCGCTCCGGCTAGCATCCCATTGGAATCGTATTTGTTTAGCATTTTGCGCTTACCGATTACAAACGGCGTGTCCTCGTGCACCGAAGCTGGCACCACGGCACCCGGCGCTATCCAAGCCGCCAACATCCCCTCTCGCACATTTGGCGCACCACAGACCACCTGCACTAAATCTTTTTTACCAACATCTATTTGACAAAGTGTCAAATGTGTGTCGGGTATCTTTTCGGCCGCAGCTACTTGCACAACATATATATTATCGTATTTATGGCTTTCATCAATCACCCCTTCTACTTCCACTAATCTCGCGCCAATCAAACGAACCAATTCCTCGTCCGGAATTTCTACATCTACATATTTTTTAATCCAATTCAGTGAAATTAACATCAGGCCTCCTATTTAAAATTCCTTAAAAAGTTTAGATTTCCGCTTTCAAAATGCCGCACATCTTTGAGGCCATATCTGAGCATCACTAGCCTGTCGATTCCACCGCCCCATGCAAAACCGTGATACTCGGTTGGATCAATTCCGGCCATCTTGAGTACATTTGGATGAATCATCCCACATCCTAGCATTTCTAGAAAATCACCCTTTTTGCCACCTAGAGTTTTTGGCTTTTCGATCATAAACTCAAGGCTTGGCTCTGTAAACGGAAAATATCCCGGCTGAGTCCGAATGTTTAATTTTTGCTCATAATATTTTTCGAAAAATTCGCGTAAAATTCCTAACATTTGCCCCATTGTACAATCGCGCGATACATACACGCCTTCACATTGATAAAAAGTGTGCTCGTGCGTAGCGTCCACATCCTCGTTACGATAAACTCTGCCTGGTATCACTACGGCAATGTTTTGCCCTTCGTCTAGTTTATGCTTATAACGTTTCAGCGCTCGATTTTGCATCGTAGAAGTATGAGCCGGCGGAATCAAACCTTCCTCCGTCCTAAAAGTATCGTAGCCATCTCTAGCCGGATGTTCTTTTGGAAAATTCAAAGAGTCAAACATATGGTATTCATCATCAAGCTGACGGCTTTCCATCACATCAAAGCCCATCATTTGATAAATCGAAATCACTCGGTCTAGCTCTACCATCAAAGGATGCCTCGAACCTTGCTCTACTGGATATAATTCTGGCAAATTCTCATTCGGTGCACACGGCGCACTGATGTCTAACGCTTCCACTTTTGCATCGTACTGAGATTCTTCAGCCTTCATAATCTTGTCAAGCAAAGCCATTTTTTTGGCATTTAATTCTTTGCCAAACTGGCTGCGTTTTTCTTTTGGTACATCTTTTATCTTTGCGTACTCCGCATTCAAATCTTTTAACTCTTTTTTGAGTCTCTCTAGTTCATCCATACTATATATTATTATACCACAAAATTGCGGGTTCGAAGGTCATCGTATTCAGTTTCTTTCAGATGCCAAGCATAAAGATTCAAAGCCAAAGTATCACTATAATCAATTAACATTGGTGTGTCAAATTCAAAGAGTGGTCTCCCGAAGGCAAAGCGATCAGATGCATCATAATTTGCAATCATGTTTAGATAATCTGCGTAGGCCAAGGCCATTTCCGCTTCATCTACGCTCATACCAGACCTCATAGCAATTATGCCGGCCTCGGAACGATTTTGTGGATGCGCCGTATAATATCTATCTCGATATTCCGCCACAGTGCTTTCTTGGTCAGAAAGCAAAGAATAGACTTCGTCGTAGAGCATGTATCCAGACAGATACTTCGTGTATTCCGCTGCGCCTGTACCACCAAAAGTATAGTATGCACCAGTAGAATATTTTTCCTCTACACCTTCGCAACTATCATAAAGTCCCGCCATATCTAGCAACTTACCTTTTAATTGTTCCCAAAAATTATCGTGCGAGTTGCGATAAGCCTCGCAAGCATTTGCACTCCTCACTCCCACAGTTGCATACCTATCCATTCCCACCGCTACAAAATCCGCCAACTCACTCTTGTCTTTAATTTTGTTTTCCTCATCCAAAGAATCTCCTAATGTCACCACTGTACCATCATCTTTTGTATATAAAACTACCCCTTTCCATTCGTCACGCGTTAGATGCGTATAATCTGCCTCCACAGTGTTATGGGAGGTGCAATAAATATCCCCTGTAACACCTACCGCTCCCACCGTTTCGCAACCATTGCCCGAAAGAGTTGTATAAGTCTGGCCAATCCCCTCCGCCGAAGCTGAACCGGTAAGCGATGCTACCGCCGTACCCGTAGTATCAATTGCTGCCGCCAGCGAATTCAATCCACCACTATTATAATTTCTGATTGTAGCCTTAGCAAAATTATGCACAATACTTCCGAGGAACGTATTTGGAGAAGAGATATCAAATGGGCTCAGCGTAGCTCTTTCAGCTTCGTCTTTTCTATCCAGAGTTTCTTTAACAGTTCGGTAATACTTGGCTACTGCTTCTTCGTTCGATGGTACTGCACCGATTACTTTTGAGTTAATCGTATTAGAAAGGAACGAGCCACCCTCAATGATCCTGTTACCGCCTACAACACTCTGAAACATCTCAGAATTAGATTTAGACATCATCATAGCTACATTTTCGTTGGCTTTTGCAACAGTCGCTTCATCAGCAGCCGGACCAAGCAAACCATTTCTAGATACCGAACTTGCGCTCTTATTATCTCCAACTCCTACTGTAGTCATTTTTATAACATCGGGGTTTCCCCCTTGCCCAGTAGTTTTCAGAACCCTGTCCCTACCAAAATTTTCCGCTTCATCGAGAGAGTATGGCGCATCTGATACCACCGCTCGAAAATTATCTGTTTCTAGTATTGAAAGCGTGCTTTTTTTCATCTCGGCAGTCGCTACATCTTGATATTCAACTTCTGTACTCTCGGTTAAACTATTCATAACATGATTAACTGGACCATCGCCATCCACTCTTGCTCGTTGAATCGATTCCTCTACTGCAACAAAAGCGCTCGATGCTAAATACGGCTCACCCGAAGAAACCGCAGTGTTCAAAAGTTCTGATGCTCTAGCTGTAGCATTTGTACTGTAATCTGGAGCCCATCGCTTTTTTATAACTAAACTTCCGTCTGGATTTTTCATAGGGTTACCACTAGTATCTGTAGGATTGTACTCCTCAATATGCCATCCGGTAATGTATTCTTTGGTTTTATTTGCGGCTATTTTATCTTTTTCAGCAGCATCACCATCAGTCATCGGCTCTTGCCAAGTACCAGAATTATCTAATACGATAGTTGATGGCTCTACGTCAGCAGTCGCCTGAGGAGCTATCGTATCATGATTTTTGCCACCTACTACAAGTGAAGCTTTTTTGTCCAACACTCTGGTTAGAATTTCACGATAATTTTTTTCATCTTCCTCGTAGTCGCCTGTAGTTTCCCAATCATTAAAGTTCCCCCGCGAAATTCCCATATCTTGATAAACTTTTTCTACATCATCACCATAATAATATTTAGTAGAAATATTTGCTGCGTTCGCATAGGCTGCATATAATTTGGGATCCGATTCAACCGCCGCTACAAAATCGTCTGCCGCTATAATCTTACCATTATAAAGCATCGCTAACTGCCCTTCATCATCGCTGATGTAATTAAACCCACTCGCCGAAGCCACCAAATCATTGCGGTTTTCGATATCGGCAATGTAAACGTCTGTCCTCACAAAATCCCCATTAGCCAGAACCTGTCCTATTTCCATCCCATTCGCCGCTAAATCCGATGAATATTTAGTTGGCATCTTGCCGCTCGCCATCATTTCTGCAGTCACATGCTCGCCCTGTTTTTCCAAAATACCTACAGTTTCCGTAAACCCTAACACTTTTTGTAAATTATAATCTATCGCACCAATCATCAAAACCGGCAAACCAATTAGTAAAAACAAAATCCCACCAAGCGCAATAAACAAAATCAAAAATGGTGCAGCAGCCTTTAGACCTTTTGGCACATCGAGTTTGGCCTCACCATCTTCTTTTGTTTTTTCTGAGCGGTTACCTTTATATAAACTTCCGGATTTTTCTTCTCCTTCAGAGGTTTTTCCTACACTAGATTTAAAGCCCTCTTTAACTCCATTTTTAGCGGATTTTATACCACCCGCAGATTCACCGGCCACCCCACCGGCCGCCCCACTTGGTGCTTTACCAGTTTTTGCGGCAATTGCCATACTGGCTATATTTTCTGCCGCAGCCAACGCTCCTTTACCGGCCTCGCCTTTATTCCTCAAAAAATCCGGCCGAATTCCTTCTTCTCCAGAATCCATTCCACGATACGGATCATTAGAGCCTAAATTTTCGTCCATATATAATATATATTATATCACTTGTGCTTAATTTCTAGAAGCTGGCATAAATATAATCACTAAAGAAATTATCGCCAGTACAATCAAAACAATCCAAACCCAAGCGAAGCGACCAGTTTTTTTAGTATCTTTCGTATATTCGGAATCGCTCGCAAAATCTGTCACTTCGCCATCCGGAGCTTCTTTTACCGCTCTCGCCCGAAGGTCAGCCGAAATCCTCCGCTCCAAATTATCATTTTTATTATTTTCTTTGTTTACAATTATTCCCATAAATTTTTCCTAAATAAGTTATTTTTTTATTATAGCATACATTTTTGTGATATAATAAAGTAAATATCAACTAAAGGAGGAATATGGCAACAAAAAAGCCAAAGTCGTCTACTAAGTCTAAGACTACTAAGACGGTTAAAAAAACTGCTACTGAGTCTGTCGCAAAAACAGCTCCTGTAGAAAAGGCCGAAGTTATTTCCAGTAAGACAGAAGCAAAAAAGTCCTGTTTTGCCGGTTTCTTCGCCAAAAAATACGAAGAAAATGAGAGCATTCTCACTATCTTCAAAAAACCAAAATTCTATGGTGCTCTTATTGGAGAGCTTATCGGAAGCTTCCTTATCACCTTGCTTCTATTTTCATTGTCTCTAATGGGTCTGTCTAGCATCGCCACTTATTCATTTGCAGTAATTGCTATCTTTGTTGGCATTTATGCATTTTCTGGTGCTTGCATCAACCCTATTATTACTATCGGTATGATGGCTACTCGCCGTATTTCCGTTATTCGTGGGGTGATGTACATTGTCGCTGAAATCATTGGTGCGTGGCTCGGTTGGGTGATCTTCAACTCATTCCAACTCGCTGGTGGCGATTCAGCTTATGCTGTTCCTACAATGACAGAAATTGCCGAAGGTAAATTCTTTGTCGTAGCAATGATCGAAATGATCGGCGCTATTATCGTAGCATTCTTCTATGCTCGTGCTATCAAATACAAACGCAGTGCCTTTACTTTTGCTGCTGTTGTAGCTGGCGGTTTTGCTTTTGTTATGGTAGTATCCTATGTTATCTCGGCTGCTTTCTTGGGTCTAAACAACAATTTCTTGTTCAACCCAGCTACAGCTTTGTGGTATCAAATTTTCCCATCATCAGGTGAGAATTTCGGTGAAATCTTCGGCGGTGTTTGCCAAGCTCTTTCCGTCTATGTACTTCTCCCAATGATCGGTGGTGTAATCGGATTCTACATCTCCGAGTTCACCGCTAGACTCTCTGGCGAGAACGAATAGTTCAGCACAAAAAATAGGCATCAATCGATGCCTATTTTTTAATTCTTTGGAAATAATGGCTCTTTTGGTGGTTCAATCGTCCCCGAAAAAATCTCTTCAATTCTTTTGGCAGTCTCCGGCAAAAATGGTTTTAGCTGGTTTGTTGCTTCCAAAAGATTGGTCACCTCGCTAGACAGCACTTGTTTTAATTTTTCCGTTTCATTATTTTTGGCCAAACTCCATGGCTTATCCTCATCAATCTGCCGATTAATAGCCTGAACTTTTTCCCAAACCTCATCAAAGGCTTCTTTAAATCTAAACTCTCGCATCAAATTATCGTATTGCGATTCCACCTCAGTCGGTGTATCATCGTTTTCGAGAACAAAATTATTTTTCTTACACAGAGTTGCTAATCTTTGCACTAAATTGCCCAAATCATTAGCTAGTTCGTTGTTATACGCATCTTCAAACTTTTCCCAAGTGAAATCTGAGTCATCGAAAGTATCAATATGCCGGAGGAAGAAGTATCTAAAGGCCTCTGTGCCGTGTTTGTCTAGCACTTCGATCGGATCAATTACATTGCCAATCGATTTTGACATTTTTTGGCCATTAGCCAATATCATTCCGTGAGAAACGATATTTTTTGGCAGCTCCAATCCTAAAGCTAGCAGAATTGCTGGCCACAAAATTGCGTGAAATCTCAAAATGTCCTTACCGACAAATTGGGCATAAGCTGGCCAAGAATCAGAAATGTCTTTGTCTGGATAGCCTAGCACCGTAATATAATTACAAAGTGCATCCATCCATACGTACATCACTTGATTTTCGTCGCCTGGCACTGGCACGCCCCAAGTTAGCTGCGACTTTGGCCGAGAAATCGACACATCCGGCGAATCTTCGATCAGCTTCAAAATCTCTTTTTCTCTAAACTCCGGCAAAACTCTCATTCTATGCGATTCTATCGCTTCTCTAATCTGATCTTTAAAATCCGCCAGTCTAAAATAATAGTTTTCCTCCGCCAATCTTTCGTAAGATTTTTGGTGATCTGGACAAATTCCGTGGTTTTCCTCGTATTCCTTCTCTGTCACATATCTTTCGCAACCCGTGCAATACCAACCTTCGTATTTTGCTAAATAAATACGGTCCTTTACTTTTTCCCAGATTTCCTGCACTCGTTTTTCGTGATCTTGATCCGTTGTCCTCACAAAATCAGTATATTCTACACCCAATCGCTGGATAAAATCTTGAAACTTTTTAGAATTATTATCCACATATTCCTGAACTGGAATATTTAATTCTTTTGCTTTTTGAAAAATCTTATTACCATGTTCATCTGTACCGGCTTGGAAGCGTGAATTATCAAAATATCTCGCGCAAACATCAGCAAGAAGATAATCCATCGCATGCCCCACATGCGGGACTCCATTCACATACGGAATTGCAGTCGTAATATAGATTTTTTCAGCCATATTTATATTCTACAATATTTTTGAGAGTTTTTCAATATTCTAGAGCATGCCGTTCATGACCATGATGAGTACAGCCACCAAAAGCACTACGATCAACCCTGCTACCACACACAAGAGAATCAAAGTATTCTTGTTCATCTTAGTCTTAGCAGTTAGTTTATCAAAAATTGAATTCTTTTTTGCTACTGGAGCAGTGTTTGCGGTCATTGGATTATTTGCTGGATCAACTGGAACATTTTGTGGTTGAGCGCCCTCAGCTGGTGGCATCGAAACCGCACTACCAATCGAACCTGGCACTGGCTCCGCCGCTTTGAGTGGAGCTTTGAGCTCCTCTTCTACTGGATCCGGAGCTTTCGGACCTTCCGGTACCGAAATAGCCGTAGTCTCGTCAATTACACCTGGCTGAGCTGCAGGCTGAGTTTGAAACATTTGGTTCATCGACATTGAGCCTGGAGCTTCCGGTATAGCCGGAGTTACTGGCGCTACTGGCTCAACTGGCATTACCGGTGTTTCTGGAATAGCTGCCGGCGGTGTCTCTGGAGCTGTTGGAGTTACTACTGGATTTACCGGCGGGTTAAGTGCCGCGTTTGCCACATCAGCATTTACCGAAGGAGCCGGGCTTTGATCCGGTGTCCCCGCAGGCTGTGCTGTAGGCTGCATTGCAGGCTGTGGCGCTGGAGCCTCAGCCGGTGTCGGTTGTGGCGTTGCTGTTGGTATAGTATTGTTTGCTGGATCCATTTTTTTCCTTTAAAATTAAACGTTTATTATAATACTTATGCTTATTATAAGCTTTTTTGGATTTTTTTGCAAATTTTAATTATCCATTTGTACAGATTTTATAGCCGTAGTTAGAGTATTGATGGATTTTTGTAATTCGATTCCTTCTCTTTCAGAAATTTTGAGATCCAATCTTCTAATTATCCCTTTTCGCCCGACCACAGTTGGCCAACCAAAACAAACACCCGAGAATTCGTCAAAAGATGACACTGGCAAAATTCTCATTTCGTCATTCAAAATTGAGTTAATAATCTGTAATACACAAGTAGCGATTCCGTAATAAGTAGCCTTTTTCTTATCGATAATTGCATAAGCTTCGTTTTTAACAAAATCCGATATCCCGGTCCTGATTTCCTCTGACAATATTTCACTTACTCGTTGGCCACCCACATCGGCAAGCGTCCAAAGCGTTAATTCCGTGTCACCATGCTCGCCAACTTGATAAGCATTCACCGATTTTGGATTAATATTTAGATAACTCGCTATTCTCTCTTTTAATCTCGCCGAATCCAGCACCGTACCAGAACCTATCACTTTCTCAGTCGGAAAACCCGAAAATTTCAAAGTATAATAAGTCAAAACATCCATCGGATTAGAGACCACCAGAAAAATTCCATTGAATCCGCTATTCATAATCTGACCTACCATATTTTGCAAAATTTGGACATTTTTATTCAAAAGCTCCATTCTACTCTCGCCTGGTTTTTGCGCTGCACCGGCCGTAATCACTACAATATCGCAATCTCTCGCATCTTGATAGGTACCGTTACTGATTTTTAGGTAGCTTGGCGCTACTGCTAAAGCGTCCCGAAGGTCCATCGCTTCACCTTCTGCATCCTCAGCTACTATATCTGTCAGGACAATTTCATTAATAGCCGTCCTCTGGTTGAGCGCCGCAAAAGCAATACTAGCTCCCACATTGCCAGTCCCCACAATCATCACTTTATTATTATCCATACTATATATTATAGCATAAGCAAGATAATTTTTAAGCTAAAGATTCTAGATATAATTTTAGCTCTTCTTGGATAAAATCATCTTTTACCATTTCTAATTCCTCCAAGAATTTCGGCAGCTGTCTCTCTAGCCGAGCCCTCCGATATTGTTCCCATTTTTCCATCTCAAATTCAGACAAAGTTTCTGGAAAATTCCGTCCTTTATAATGTAGCAACAATTCTGGCAATCTTTCATCATCAAAATCTGGATGAAAATCTGACAATTTCCTCGCATCCGCATTTCTCACGGCTTCAACTTTTATTTTGTCTTGGTCGTTCAAAAAGCCATCATAGATTGCCTGCTCTGGCTCCACCGCCTCCGGAAATTCCGGGCGATTTTCGTTTTCCATTCTCATCTGTTCTGCGAATTCCGGATGTTTCCTCAAAATCTCCCAATTTTTAGTAATTGTTTCCAAGGTCAAACCTAATTTTTCCCAACCATCGGCTTTGTCTAGCACCGAAAGCGGCGCCACCACTGGACATTTATTATAGCAAAGCTCTTTGACTACGGGATAAAAACTTGGTTCATCCTCTGCCAAAATTTCCTCCAAATTGTATCTCAAATCATACACTAGTACATTACCATTCCTAGAAGGCGCAATCGGCACTACTACTGTAGTTTTGTTAAATTCATTTGCATATTTGCCCGAAGTATGAACTACCGGATGAGGGCTGAGAAGGTCCACATATCGCTGAATCTGCTTTTTACCTCGATTTTCCATCAAAAATTTAAATAAACTTGGTTGGTTTTCTTTTATCATTTTTGCCACCGCAATTGTAGCATATACGTCCGACAACGCATCATGCGCATGCTCATGAGAAAGCCCGTTAGCAGAAGTTAAATACTCCAAACTATTAGTCGGTTTGCCATCGGAAGTTATCGGCCAATTAATCCCTTCTGGCCGCAAGGCTCGTGTCATTCTTACTACATCTAGCATATCCCATCTAGACCTGCCATCTTTCCATTCCCATTCATAGGGATCGTAAAAATTCCGCCACAAAATCGCCCGCATGAATTCATCATCAAACCGCACGGTATTATACCCAAGCGCACAAGTATCGGGCGTAAACACCGTTTCGGTCACATATTTACAAAAATCCACCTCAGAAATTCCATCTAGAAGTGTTTGCTGAGGGGTAATTTTAGTTACATTGATAGCGCCCGGACTCGGCAAAGCATCATCAGTCATTTTTACCAGAATATTTACCGGCTCACCTACAGGCTCTAAGTCTAATGTGGTCCTCTGCCCCGCAAACTGCATAATCCGATCTTCCCGAGGTTTCAAACCCGAGGTCTCGAGATCATAAAAGAAAAAGCTCTGATTCATGCTTTTATTATATCATAGAAAAACACCACTTCGGGGGAAGTGGTGTTCTAGCTAAACAATCTCTACTCTGAGCAATACGCAGTCAAAGTAACGTCGCCATTTCCTACTGTATAGGTAGTTGAAGCCGATGAAGCATCACCAAATGCACCGAAATCAGCTGACTTCGCCCAGTTGACAAAAGTCTTTCCAGATACACAAGTTGCCGTAACCGGCACTTCGTCGCCCTCATTATAAGAACCTTGCGTAGCACTAGCGCCTATAGAGACAGCACTCACATTTGTGCCAGCCGCCACTCCTATAGTATGTGCAGCCATACCAGACACTACCGAGAAATTCACCACATTATTGTAAGTACCCGGCGCTTGATCATTGTTTGCATAAGCACCAATTTTCATTGAAACCGACCCACTATCAGCAGCGGAAGATTCGATCGTAGTAATATCCGTAGCAGTATAGAGCGCTAACGGACTGTAGGTAGCCCCATTGTCAATGGTATATCCCCAAGTACCCTGAGGAAGTGCCGATGCGGTAGAACTCATCATCGCAAAGCGACTAGTTGAAGATGCCAAAGACAAATCGGTATTAGCATAAGTACTATTGCCTACGCTGGCTTTCAATATATATCCGGCGGAACTATTTGAGGTCACAGAAGCAACTACTGCATTGCTAAGCCCCGACGTTCCCGGAGTCAAATCAGAAATCACAAAACCGTCACCCGATAAAGTCAACGATAATACCGGATTGAAGGTAAATTGCACATCTGAACTACCTCTATAAGTGACGATGGCACTCGCATTGCCAGCCACTGCCAAACCACCCAATATAACTCCACATGTTGTAATGATATGTTTAGCTTTCATACCCCTATAATAGCACAAGCAAAATAAAAATGCAAATGTTTTTTCAAAAAAATCCCCCGAGTTTTTACTCGGGGGGGATTTTGCGTGTTACTTTTTTTACTTAATTAGCTCAATTTCTTTTAATTCGCAGAAATCGACTATGTTTGACTTTTTTTCAAGATCAATCAATACCGGCTGTTTTTTATTCTCCTGCTCTCGCTCCTCCATTTCATCTAGAATTATTCCTCTAGCATAGACGAGATATCCTAAACTCACCCATTTTCCAAATAAGGCAGATATATATAACACATACCAGCCTAGACTTAGAGACATCAGAGAAAGAAACGGAATTACAAATGTCAGATAAACCGGATTATCCGTATGGTTCAAGAGAACTTGGAAGATACCTCTTCCGCTCTCTATTACCACCAAAACGTGGAACAGAAGATCCAAAAAACCAGACAAAATTTTCAATGATCTGTAGTTGTTTTTCTCGATGATTTCGAGATCGACCATATCGATTTTATTTGACATAACTCCGACAAGCCAAATCGCGATCATCATCGCAGGACCAACTAAATACCAGCAGTTGAACGTCGCAAAAGTAACATCATGATAAAATTCATTCATTTATTGTACCCCCTTCTTCAGAAATGATATGAACTACGAGGCGGTTACTGCCCACCCCAGTTAACTACCTATACCCTAATTATATCACACTTATGTTAAAAAGTCAATAGAGCTAAAATACTCTCTATCTATATGCAAGCATAGGCTTGTCAGATTATTCCCCTGTAACGCCCACTTCTTTCTCGTAATCTATACCATAATTAGCGTACTGCAGTGCCATATAGGCCGTATCTAACTCTTTCGAGATAGTTTTTAGAGGTTCTTCCGCTGCTACTGCCATCACGAGGAACCTCAAAGGTTTGTTATATCCACCACAAATTTCCGATTGATCCCCATAAGCTAACTTTCCCGGGATAGTTATCTCTCTGATACCACCGAGCTTCATCCCTTGGGTTCCCTGATACCACCCCTCAATCATCCCTACCGATACATCTAATGCTTTCGAGAAAGAAGTGGGATTTGTCTTATTATCTAGAGATGAATCAAAGATAGTCTCATCTGCACACCACCCCACATAATAGGCCAAATAATCCCCGTCTTTTTCCCCTAAAGCCCGCCCGGTACCGCTCAAGAGGTCACGAATTGCCACCGCGTCACCATTGGCAGCTGTCTCATTGTAGGCTTTTACCTCTGGCAAATATGGTGAAAACTTAGCGAAATCACCCTTAGTTGTCTCTTTGAACTTGGCTAATTTTTCACTATAATTGTCTTGGTAATACGCCATCCTCTCGTCGCTCAATTTCTGCATATCTGATGAATTGGAAGTACTATTACCTACAATAATCGCCGCATAAGATGCAATTATCGAACCCAACATAAAAAACGCAATGATTGCAATCGCCACCCTCTGACCTGTACTGGTCTTTATCTCTTTTTCTTGCATAAAAACTCCACTTTTATCTTTTAATTATACCACAAAAAAGACCCCCAATGGAGGTCTTTTTTATTTACTCAGCTTTTTTGGCTGGTTTTTTCAAAATAGCCACCTTCTTGAAAGAACCACCGGCTTTCTTGATCGCCTCAATAGCAGTCTTAGAAGCGAATTGAGTTTCTAGATCAATCTTAGCGGTAAGCTCGCCTCTAGTGATTACCTTCACTTTTACATAAGGAGAAGAAATCAAACTTTTCTCTGCTAAAACCAAGTTATCTACCTTACCCTTGAGATCGTTTAGCCTGTCAGTATAGACCACCTCAGCCTTAGTATGAAAAGATTTAAAACCTTTGAGCTTTGGCACAGCCTGCATAATTGCACGTTGACCACCCATGAAGCCTGCCGGCATCTTAGCGTGACCAGTACGAGCCTTTTGACCTTTGGTGCCACGACCGGCGGTTTTACCCTGTCCAGCCGAGATTCCACGGCCTTTGCGGCTTGGTCTAGTATTCTTCTCTACTTTAAGATCATTGTATTTCATTACTTATCCTCCTTTTTGGCAGCCTTCTTAGCTGGAGCTTTCTTAGCTGGAGCCTTTTTGGCGGCTGGAGCTTTCTTAGCTGGAGCCTTAACCTCAGCTTTTTTAGCCTCAGTCTTCTTTGGCTCAGCTTTTTTAGCCTCAGTCTTCTTTGGCTCTGGCTTGCCTTCGTAACCAACCCATTTACCCCGTGGTACCTGAGCTTTCAAGCCTTCCATTACGGCATAAGCGATGTTTACCTTATTGGTAGAGCCTAGAGACTTAGAAATTAAGTTCTTTACCCCAGTTAGGCCCATAATCGAACGTACAGTACCGCCAGCGATAATACCAGTACCAGGTGCTGCCGGTTTCATCAAGACATCAGCACCGGTCACCTTAGTACGAGTCTCGTGACAAATTGTCTCACCGTCCATATTGAAGGTAATCATCGATTTTTTAGCCTTGGCTGTAGCTTTGTTTACAGCGGTAGTCACATCGTTGCCTTTGGCTACACCAATACCCACCTTATTCTTGCGGTTTCCGATAGCAACAAGAGCTTTAAATCTCATTCTACGTCCACCAGCCACAGTTCTAGAAACCCGATCGATTGCGATAGTGATTTCATCAAACTCTTTTGGACCAGTCTCTGCTTTTACTCTATCGCGGCGATTTCTGCGATCCATTTTCTTACCAGAAATATCGCGAGTTTGCTTGGTGGCAGCCACCTTGTCGTCCATCTTAAGAGTACCAGATTTATTGATTACTCTTGGAGCGTTCTTTTGTTCTTCAGCCATATTAAAACTCCAATCCTTCCTTGCGGGCGGCTTCAGCCAAAGCATTCATCCGGCCAGCATATAATTTTGATCCTCTGTCAAATACTACTTTAGAAATCTTTGCAGTTTTTGCTTTTTTAGCAATCTCCGCCCCGATTTGAGCAGCCTTTTCGGTCTTGTTACCAGTTATTTTGGTGCCTACTGTAGTAGCATAAGCCAAAGTAGCTTTTTTGTCATCATCGATTATCTGAGCTGTAACATGCAAATTCGAAAAATGCACAGTAAGTCTTGGCCTATCGCTAGTACCATGAATTTTTGCGCGAGTGCGCTTAGCTCTAAATGCTTTGTCCATTATTTCTTACCTGCCTTTCCAGCCTTGCGAATGATTACCTCATCCACATACTTTATGCCTTTGCCCTTATATGGCTCTGGTTTCTTTAGTGCCCGAATTTCGGCGGCTACCTGACCAACTTTTTGCTTGTCAATCCCAGAAACTGTGATTTCCATTTTGTTGGTAGCAAGTTGCACGCCCTCTGGAGCATGGTATTTCACAGGGTGTGAAAAACCTAGCGCCATTTCAATTTCTTGGCCTCCGCCTGAAAGGCGAAAACCAACACCATTAACTTCTAATTTTTTCTCGTAACCTTTGGTCACACCGATTACAGCGTTGTTAAGCAGTGCTCGCTGCAAACCGTGCCAAGCTCGAGATTTTGGCTCATCATCAACTCTTGTGACGATAGCCTGAGTACCTTCTACCTTTGTCGTGGTATTCGGCTGAACCGGAACGATGAGTTGACCCTTCGGGCCTGCGACAGTAATCTCTTTGTCGCCGACCGTGATTGTCACTCCCGCCGGAATTTCGATGGGTTGTTTTCCGATACGACTCATATTTTCCTTTACATTAATATTAATTTAATTATATCACACTTTTTAAAGATTTTCAAGGTCTTCCTCTGTCGGAACCTTAGAATCTGGTGTCTCAAAATCCTCAATTGGCGCCACCCCTGTACCTACTGGGATCTTGCGACCGATAATCACGTTCTCTTTAAGACCACGGAGATGATCAACCGAGCCTCTGATAGCTGCACTGATCAACACTCTAGTAGTATCCTGGAAGGAAGCTGCCGAGAGGAACGAATCTGAGTAAATTGAAACTTTGGTAATACCGAGAAGCTTATTTGTATAAGTAGCTGGGTTTTTACCTTCCGCTTCTAGAGATTCATTTTCCGCTATAGCATCAGCCTTTGAAACAATTTCACCAGATACAAACTTAGAATCACCTGGATCCTTGATTTCTACCTTAGAGAACATCTGGCGGACCAAAATCTCAAGGTGCTTTGGCGAAATCTCATGGCCTTGTGCCGAATAGACCGACAAAACGTCATTCATGATATAGCGTTCAGTTTCTTCAATACCCTTGTAATTCATCAAATCTTGGAGATTCAAAGAACCAGTGGTGAGTCTATCGCCAGCTACTACTGTATCACCAGTTTTTACGATGATTTCAGCGTCACCAGGAATCCTGATTTCTACGCTATCAGAACCCTCGGATACCAGCAAAATTGCATCTTTAACAAGTTCTACAATTCCGGCAGTAGAAGCCTTAATTGCAGGCTTATCACCGCTCTTTTTAACAAGTGTAGCACCAGCTTTTACCGATTCGCCATCTTTTACAGCTGGTTTTCTACCACCAAGTTCTATCTTTTCAGTTGGACCGGATTGAGCATCTACCCGAACGATATAATGATTACCTTCATCATTTACCGTTACTACACCATTGATTGGCGAAACATAGGCTTGACCTTTTGGTGTCCTCGCCTCGAGAAGCTCCTCTACACGAGGAAGACCTCTAGCGATTGCACCAGAACCCGCCACACCAGAACCGTGTTTAGTATCAAGTGTTAGCTGCGTACCTGGCTCACCCAGTGATTGTGCAGCAATCACCCCTACTGGTTCGTTAGCCGCTACGAGTTCACGGGTAGACATATCTACACCGTAAGCTTTCCTTGGCACACCTTCGACTGCAGTAGTCGAAAGTATTGATTGAATTTTTACGAATTCTACCTTGTCATCTGCCTCAATCTGCTCGGCAATTTCTTTAGTGATAAGTTCATCTGCCTCCAAATAGCCTGGCACTGGTTCTGCTGTATAGCGCCCAGCAATTCTTGCGGTAAATTCAATACCAGAAATCTCGGTTTCGCTCTTGTAGACTGCAAAGCCTGGATCTTCCGCCTCCTCATCAGTCGTAAACACGTCCTGAGACACATCTACGAGACGACGAGTAAGATACCCGGAGTCCGCCGTACGAAGCGCCGTAGACACCTGGCCCTGACGTGCACCCCGTGTTGCGATGAATGACTCCAAAGTGTTGAGACCTTTCTTGTAGGATGACTTCACCGGAAGCTCAATCTCGTTGTTGTTAATATCCACCATGATACCAATCTCTGCCGAAGCCAACTTGATATTGGAAATATTACCACGAGCACCCGAGTTCACCATCACCGCGATGTCAGTATCCATCTCCGCTAATTTCGAAGACAAGAAATCGGAAATTTTAGCATCAATATCGCGCCAGTTCGCAATGGTAAGGCGATAACGCTCATCCTCAGTGGTAAGACCATCGTTGAAATCCTGCTGAATCATTGCGGTTTTCGCGTCACCCTCAGCAATAAAGTCATCAATTTCATCGTAGGTCGGATAGTCATCTTTAGCCGTAGAGATAGAAGCAATTGTTTCATATTCGAAGGCCAAATCTTTAAGCGCATCCGCGGTCTTGACAGTCGCTTCGGGACCGTAAAGATCAAATATGTCTGCCATTACTTTAGAAAGATGTTTCTTAGTTTGCACTGAATTATCATATGGATACTCTTTTGGCAAAATCTCATTAAAGATTACCCGGCCAAGAGTAGTGTTGCGAACCTCTTTCTTGGTAAACACCCGAATCGGAGTTTGAAGCGCAATCACACCTTGCTCATAGGCCATCTCTGCTTCGTACACGGACGAGAAAGCTTTTGGCTTATCTGTATCCGTACCAGGCTTATCATAAGTAAGATAGTAAGCGCCAAGTACCACATCCTGATAAATCGCGAGTACTGGAGAACCGTCTGCTGGCTTCAACAGGTTTTTCTCTGCCGTCATGAGCTCTTTAGCTTCTTTTTGAGCTTCCTCAGAAAGTGGTAGATGTACCGCCATCTGGTCACCATCGTAGTCAGCATTAAAGCCCGATGCTACCAAAGGATGAAGTTTAATCGCTTTGCCATCAATGAGGCGCGGCTGGAAAGCTTGTACACTCAAACGGTGAAGCGACGGAGCCCGGTTAAGTAGCACATATTTACCCTCGATTACCTCATCAAGTGCATCCCAAACTACCGTTTCTTTTGCTTCTATGAGTCTCGAAGCTGCCCGGATATTATTAGCATGTTCATGACCAATTAACCATGAAATTACGAACGGCTTAAAGAGTTCAAGTGCCATTTGCTTAGGAAGACCACACTCATTAAGTTTAAGTTCTGGACCTACCACAATTACTGAACGACCAGAATAATCTACACGCTTACCAAGAAGGTTCTGACGGAAACGACCTTGCTTACCTTTGAGAAGATCAGACAAAGATTTAAGTTTACGTCGACCATTTGTAGAACTTGCACCTCTAGAACCATGAGCTGCAGAGTTATCAATCAAAGAATCTACCGCCTCTTGGAGCATCCGCATCTCGTTTCTACAAATCACTTCTGGAGCATTTAAGTCCATCAATTTTTTCAAACGATTGTTACGGTTAATTACCCGGCGATACAAATCGTTGAGATCGGAAGTCGCAAATCGACCGCCCGGAAGCGCAATCATTGGCCGAAGATCCGGAGGAATCACCGGCACCACAGTAAGCACCAAATCTTCCGGTTTGATGCCAGCCGCTTGCATACCCTCAAGAGTTTTCAAACGCTTTTGAATTTTCTTCTCTTTTTGACCTTTAGCTTCTTCGGCTTGCTTTTGCAAATCCTCAATCAATTTATCGAGATCAATCTCGTCTAGAAGCTTTTTGATGGCGGTTGCACCCATTTCCACCGTAATCAATTCTTCGTATTCTTCTGGAAGATTACGGTAATCAACTTCTGTAATTACACCGCCCTTTTTAAAGGATTCGAGCAAAGTTTTTCTCGCAGTATAATCGCTCTCTAGAGCTTCGAGCTCACCATCCTGTTGCTCAGCCAAAGCTTTTACATCGGCATCTTTAGCTTTAGCAGCCTCGGTATAGCGAATTTTAATAGCTTCTCTTGCCGCAATAGTTTGCTGCTCCAATTGCTCCAGAGTAGCTTGAACTGCTTCATCTTTTGCATCTATAATCAAATAAGTTGCAAAGTATACTACTTTCTCAATATTTTTTACGGTAATATCAAGTAGAAGCGACAAAGCAGAAGGCACGCCTCTCATAAACCAAATATGCGCAACCGGTGCAGCAAGTGCAATATGCCCCATCCGTTCGCGACGGGTGATCGACTTGGTTACGAGATTTCCTTCTTTATCTACCGCTGCTTCACGACTTCTTACACCTTTAAGCTTAGAATCATGCGGATTAATATCTTTGGTTGGCCCAAAAATCCTTTCACAGAAAAGACCGTCTCTTTCTGGTTTTTGGGTGCGATAATTAATTGTCTCTGGCTTAGTCACTTCACCGTAACTCCAGTTCAAGATATCATCTCTACTGGCTACGCTAAGTCTGATCGAGTCAAAGTCAGATGCGCTAATGTAATTGTCCATCCACGCCATATTACAACTCCTCTCCGAGGTCAACAGTGCCATCTTCTAGCTCATCGCCCTCTATTATTTCGATACCCTCCTCTGCCATCATCGCTGCCGCCTCATTCTCATCGAGGTCAATCGATGCCGGCTCGGTATCTTTCTTATGTTGATCATAAATTGATTGGTCGTCTTTTGATTTTTCAATCTCGCGCGAAGTCTTTTCAATCACGTCGCCAGCATCCGCTGATTCACCGTGATCCAAAAGATCCACCTTAAGTCCTAAACCTTGGAGCTCTTTTACTAGCACGTTAAAGCCTTCTGGAAGTTTCGGACCCTCAATTGGTTCATGCTTGATGATTGCTTCGTACGCCTTAGCCCGACCGTATACATCATCAGATTTGATGGTAAGCATTTCTTGGAGAGTGGTGGCAGCACCATAAGCTTCGAGTGCCCATACCTCCATTTCCCCGAATCTCTGACCACCATTCTGAGCCTTACCACCGAGTGGCTGCTGAGTCACCATCGTGTACGGACCGGTAGACCGAGCGTGAATCTTATCTTCCACCATGTGGTGAAGTTTGAGCATGTGCATTACACCAACTGAAGTCCTTTCATCAAACGGCTCACCAGTTAGGCCATCATAAAGTTGTACCTTACCGTCACGAGAGAATCCAGCTTTTTCTAGCTCATCTGAAATTACTTCATCTGGCACCCCATTAAATGGTGGAGTAGCTACCTTGTAGCCTAATGCTTTTGCCGCCATACCTAAGTGAATCTCAAAGAGCTGACCTAGATTCATACGTGAAGGCACGCCCATTGGCGAAAGAATGATATCAATCGGTGTACCATCTTCCATGAATGGCATATCTTCTACCGGAAGTACTCTAGATACCACACCTTTGTTACCATGGCGACCAGCCAACTTATCACCTACACCAATCTTACGCATTTCTGCTACGTAAATCTTAATCTGTTTAATCACGCCGGCTTTAAGCTCATGGCCTTGTTCACGGCATTTATCTGCTTCATATACTCGAACATCCACAACCTTACCCACTGAGGAGCCATTCATTCTTACAGAAGTATCACGCACGTCATTGGCTTTTTCACCAAAGATAGCGCGAAGCAGTCTCTCCTCAGAGGACAACTCTCTTTCACCTTTTGGTGTGATTTTACCTACCAAGATGTCGCCATTTTTTACTTCCGAACCGATGGTTACGATACCGTCCTCACCAAGATGCCTCAAAGAATGTTCAGAAACGTTTGGAATATCCCGAGTAACTTGCTCTGGGCCAAGTTTAGTTTCACGAACTTCTACATCAAAATCTTTGATATTGATAGAAGTAAGCGTATCGTCTTCTACCAAACGATTAGAAATCACGATGGCGTCATCCATATTGTAACCACGCCATGGCATAAAGGCTACCAAGAGGTCGCGACCAAGTGCTAACTCTTTGTTATGAATAGATGCACCTTCAATCAAAGCATCACCTTTTTTGACTTTTTGACCTCGTGCTACCACTGTGCGCTGGTTGTAACAACGGTCATCATTAGTCTTTTCGAAATGTTGCAATTTGTATTCGTGCTTACCACCCTTATCGTATTTTACGACTACCGATTCACCATCGGCTTTTTCAACTACACCAGTACCTTCGGCGGTAACTAGTTGCGAGGTGTTTTTGGCGACTTCCGCCTCGATACCAGTACCAACGATTGGATTATCAGTTCTAAGTAGCGGTACAGCTTGTTTCTGCATGGCGCAAGCCATCAATGAACGGTCGACCCGGTTCTTCTCGACAAACGGAATTAGAGAAGCCGAAACACCCAGAATTTCCTTGTGGGCCGCATCTACATGGGTAACTTTTTTGGCTTCTACCTGAGCTGGTTTACCATGTACCCGTGCAGATACCCAATCTTCAGTGAATTTGCCATTTTTGTCGATTTTGACAGATGCATCAGCAATAATTTTGTCATCCTCTGTCGCTGCATCCATATAAACGACTTCATCGGTAATTTTACCATTTTTTACTACCCGATATGGTGCTTCGATAAAGCCATATTCATTAATCCGAGCGTAAGTTGCAAGGTTTAGCACAAGACCCACGTTGCCACCTTCTGGAGTCTCTACGGTACAAATTCTACCGTAATGAGTTGGGTGAGCATCGCGAACATCAAAGCCAGCACGTTCCCGGGTGAGACCACCAGGACCCATCGAGGAAAGACGCCGCTTATGTGCAAGCTCTGAAAATGGGTTTACCTCATCCATCAGCTGGGAAAGTTGTGAAGTTGAGAAAAATTCCTTCACGGCCGCCACCACTGGGCGAGGATTAATCAACTGCAAAGGCACTGCGTCATCTGGATTTGCCATTGACATTCTATCAAGAATATTGCGTTGCAATCTGAGCATACCTAACCGGAATTGCCTTTGCACCAATTCGCCAACCAATTTTACTCTACGGTTAGATAGAGAGTCGATATCATCGGCTGGCTCTTGCGTATTGTTGAGACGAATAATCTCGGTGATAATCGCTACCACATCTTTCATTTGTAGTGTACGATATTCTGGCTCATTCGGCGTGTCAAAACCTAATCTCCGGTTCATCTTAAACCGACCAACTTTAGAATAATCGTAACGCTTCGGATCAAAGAACATCCGATCAATCATCGATTTTGCATTTTCTACTGTGGCTAGGTCACCTGGGCGAATTCTTCTATAAACTTCGAGAAGCGCCTCACCTTGAGTAGAACTTGGATCTTTCTCAAGAGTAGCTTCAATGAATTTCTTTTCTCCGGTATCGACCTTAGCGAAGGCTTTTTTGATTTCGCTTTCCTTCATACCGAGAGCTCTAAGGAAAGTAGTTACCGGAATCTTGCGCCGACGATCAATTTTTACACTGATCATACCATTGGCTGTGGTTTCGAATTCAAGCCATGCTCCACGGCCAGGAATTACCTTAGCCCCATAGAGATTCTTTACTCCGATATTTTCAGCAGTAAAGAACACCCCTGCGGAGCGAATCAATTGCGAAACAATCACCCGCTCGGTACCATTGATCACAAAGGTTGCCCGATCAGTCATACAAGGATAGTTACCAAAGTAAATCTCTTGCTTCTTTTTAGTTTTGGTTTTCTTGTTTTCGAGCTCTACTACCACATAAAGCGGCTTTTCAAAGGTAGCCAGATTGTATTTTGCGTCTTTTTCCGACTCCTGTGACTCTTTAAAATGATATTCTTTAAAACGGAGAGAAAATTTTTGGCCAGTATAATCATCGATCGGATTAAGCTCGTCAAAAACCTCTTGCAAACCGTTTTCGATAAAATCCTCCCATGACTTTTTCTGGTGAATAGCCATATCTGGGACTTCTACCGCTTTGTCCTCCTCCGTAAAGAAGACACGGTTCTGATTTGGTTTTGTCGCCATTTTACCTCTTTTAATTAGTGTTATTAGTATCTTTTTTGACAGCACAACCCTCCATAGTCGGACTGTCTCAGCGCCGAAGATTACTGCCCTGCCTCCCCCTCGAGAATCGCCACTTCTCTTAAAGATTTTTGGGCAAAGCACACTACTTCTTGATATTATTTTATTACATTTTTCTCAAAAATTCAAGACTAAAATCCACTTTTTCCACCATGTGGAAAACTTTTTACTAAGAAAACTCTTGATTCCACTAAAAACCCGTGTATAATTAAGCTTAAGCTAACTAACTGCGAGTCGGCTTTAATGGAACAGTTGAGAGCTTATATATGTCTAAAAAGCGCCCACCGTTGAGGGTGTTTTTTGGTTCTAAAAACAAAGTCAGGACGTGTGCCTGACTCTGTTTTTATGATAATTTTCTTCGCTGGAGCTTCTTTATTCAAAAAAGAAGTCCAAAAAACTAGATGTCTAGATCATCTAGATCGGCTAGCTCAGCTCGTGTTTTTTCAGCTAATTCTGAAGAACTATCCTCTGCCTCTTCCTCTGGTTCCTTTTCTACATCTTCCACATCTTCAGCTACCACTTCTTTAGCGTCTTCTGCATTATCATGGGTTACTACTGGTTCTTCTTTCTTAGCGTGTTCTTTTGGTTCGCCACCCTCTTCATCAGTATTAATAATCTTAAGGTTGTATCTAGCATCCTGTTTGGTGCCAAGCGCCCGGAGCAACACTCTAAGAGACTGTGCAGTCGCGCCGCGTTTACCAATCACTCTGCCCACATCCTCTGGATCTACGGTAAGAGATAGAAGCACACCCTTTTCATCGATTTTGCGCTCTACTGATACTTTGTCGGGATTGTTGACTAAGGTTTTTACGATATATTCTACAAATTGCTGGTCAATAGTAGCCATTTTTATCTCCAAATTATTAAATTAGTATATAAATTCATTATAGCACAAGCCTTGCAATTTGTATCTTGTATTTTTGGACATTTTATGCTAAAATAAAAAAGAATAGTAAATTAAGGAGAAAATATGCTAGCGATTCGTATGCAGCGTAATGGCCGGACACACCTCCCTGTGTACCGGATAGTCGTCCAAGAATCCCAGCGTCACCCTCTTTCTGGGCGCGTTGTGGCTGAGGTCGGCAACTACAACCCAACCACCAAGGCCCTTGTCCTAAATAAGGAATTGGTAGAAAAATATCTAAAAAATGGCGCCAAGCCTAGCTCTCGCGTGGCCTTCATTTTAAAGAAAAACGGCGTTAAACTACCGAAATGGTACAAAGAAGAGCCAAAGAAATCTGCCAAGGCTAAGCACGCTGATAAGCTGCGCAAAAACCAGCCAAAAGAAGAGGCTCCAGCCGCTGAAGAAACTGCTCCAGCCGAAACCGAGGCGCCAGTCGAAGCCGAAGCTCCAGCAGAAGCCGAAGCTCCAGCCGAAGAGTAAAAGGAGTGATTTGTGAGCATAATGAGATTTAGACCAGATTTGTTCACATAAAATTTACAACCTAACAATGAAAAAATGTCCCAGTCTTAAGGACATTTTTTCTTGACTTCATGTTGTAAATTTTATAAGTGAACAAGTCCCAGCGAACAAATCGCTCCTTTTACTCTTCCATCTCGATATTTTTCTTAAACTGGTCAATCTCCGGCCCTAACATCTTGCGAAACTTTTTCACTGCAGTTTTTGCCGCCATAGTTTGTGCCTCTTGCTTGGAATGTCCTTCACCGGATGCAAACAAATCCCCATCGATATACATTCCCACCACAAAATGTTTGTCATGATCCGGCCCATCCTCTCTGAGGGTTCGATAGGTCGGCGTCACACCGTTCATTTTCTGCGAAAGCTCTTGCACGTAAGACTTCGGGTCTCGCCAAGTACCTTCCTTTATTACATCATCAATTTTTGACAAAATATGTTTATCAATAAAATCTTTGGCTTTATCATAGCCCTGATCAAGATAGATCGCCCCAATTACCGCCTCAAAACAATCCGCCATAATCACTTCATGAGCCCGCTCAGAACCCATTTTTTCACCCTTAGAAAGCCGCACCAACGGCTCATAGCCAAGTTCATAACCTGCGGCACCAATAGATTCGGTTCTGACCAAAGCCGATCGAAGAGCCGTCATAATTCCCTCAGATTCATTATATCTTCGATATAAAAAATCCGAAGAAACTAATTCTAGAACTGCATCTCCTAAATATTCTAATCGTTCATTATGTGTAATATTAGCCGCTTTATGCTCATTTACATAACTCCTGTGTGTGAGCGCCGTCACCAGCAGATTAATATCTTTAAATTTGAGGCCTAATTTTTCTTTAGCAAACTCCTCATACGGAGCCACGTCAACTGAATTTTTCATTTTTTAAAAATCTCCTGCTCGTATTTTTCTTTTTGCTATTAACATTAATTTTTCTATATCATCATATTCTATCACATCCAAAGCATCTGTAAAAGTAAACCATCTGATACCCTTCATCCACTTTTCAGCCGTTGGAGTCTCTCTAGCATCTAATGCCTGCACCAAATAAATCTGCGTAGTCATCAATACTAATTTATCCGCCCGGCGATACTTGAAATGAATCTTACCAAGCCATGTCAAAACATCAAAATTTCTTAGTCCCGTTTCTTCCTCAATTTCCCGCCTCGCGGTCATTTTTGCAGTTTCACCCGGCTCAATATGTCCCTTTGGAATTGTCCATCTACCTTTAGAATCTTGAATTAGCAAAATCTCGACATCTTTTTTATCCGAAGTTAAGCGAAAAACAATCCCACCGGAAGTCGGCTCTCTCACAATCTCTTGGATTGCGGTTTTTTTCCTAAATACCGAGGCTATTTTTTTGAGCGGCGAATCTTTGACCTGCTCATCCGGCAAAGCTTCTGGCACCTTCAAAGCTCGGTGCCCTGTTGGCTCGCCGTTAGGCCTTTGCACCGTCCGCTGTGGCCTCGCTGTCTGAGGCTTTAGCATCACGGACTGCGTCCGCACCATCCTTCTTGCCGGACTTGCCGGTGTTGGTGCCTTCGGTGTTCTTCTTATTGGTTCGTTTTGATTCATCGTTTTCTTCTACCACGATTCCGAGCTTTTTAAAGGCTGTCCCGAGCACCCCGTTCACAAAACGAGATGATGAGTCCGAGCCAAATGCTTTAGCTAGCTCTACTGCTTCATTAATTGCCACTTTCGGTGGTACCGTATCTTGACATTCCGAAAGTTCGTATAACCCCATCCGAAGTACATTTCTGTCTATCGCCGAAATTGCCGAAATTGGCCATTCTGGCGCCATTGGAGCGAGGGTAGCATCTAGAGTTTCAAAATTATCTACTACTTTATGTGTAAGATCATAGACAAACTCTGTATCACCCAAAGTTCCTTCGTACGGTTCAATGTTCTTCGCAATGATCGCATCAAGTTCGACTTCTGGGTCTTTTGCGAGGGTTCTGCATTCATATTCATACAAACTCTGCAGAACAATAACTCTACCTAAATGTCGATTACTTGCCATATGCTATTTCTTTTTCTCCTTTACGGTTTTCACCTTCAAATTTGGGGTCTTTTTCTTGGTTTCAAAGACCTTCACCGGAGATGTTTTGTTAACTTTACGAGCCAGCTTGAGGCGAAGGTGACTTCTTCGAAGTCCAGTCTTCCGCGGGCTACTCTGTTTTTTAGGTTCAGGCATTTTGCTCCTTTATTGATATATAATTTAGACCATTTTACCACTATTTTTGCTTTTCTGCAAGGTTTTTCAGAGCACGCTTAATCGCCGGGCGGTCAAACCCCACAATCCGTTCTCCGTTAATTTCGGTTACCGGCACTGTCGCAATATCTGATTCTTTGGTAGCATCCATTTCTTTATATTCCACCCCCATACCATCTAGCCAATCCATCAGCGCATGGCAATACACACAAGTCGGAGTTGTATATACTTTTATCATGTTTTTATTATAACAAAATTAATATAAAAGCCCAAACAAGGCAATCCCAGTCGCCACCGACACATTGAAAGATTCCTTCTTACCTCGCATCGGAATTTCCAAAAACTCATTAATTAGATTATGCAGCTCTGGATCAATTCCGCCAACCTCTTCACCTAATATCAAAATAACTCTGTCGCCCAATTTTTCCTTCAAATTTGGATCATCTAGTTGACAAATATTACCTTTTATGTTATTCTCTAAACCCACGATTTGCCAACCATCAGTCCGGCATTTCACAATCATAGTCTTGATATCATCCTCTGATATCACCTTCACCAAATCCTCCGCTCCCAGTGCAGTTTTGTGAATTTCGTGGTCAATTTTTTCTCTTAAATGCGGCACTAAATTTTCATCGTGTACTCTCGGTGTATAACCAGACAGATAAACTCGTTTCACCCCTAAGCCCTCGGCGGTTCTAAGAATCGCTCCCACATTGTAGCAAGATCTAATATTATGCAAAACCAAAACCACTTCCATTACTCGTCTCCTATCTTTACCGCCTCAAACAAAACCGTTGGTACCGCTGGCGGTGGTGTAAAATCTGTCGGTTTCATCGGATACCGAATTTTAGTCCGATAACTCTGGATCAGTTGCAGTCCAAGCTGAGAAGTGTAATGCCTATCTGTATTTAAAAGTTTCAAAGCAAACTGCTTTTGCAAAATCAAATAAAAAGCCTCTGGTGGATTTTTCGCCTCAATCAGTTTATGCACAATCTTTGAACTTAGATGAAACGGCGGATTGGCAAACACTTTATAATTTTCACTCGGCAAATTGTAATCCAAAAAATCTTGTTCCACCACTTCTACATTAGAAATTCCAGCTTTTTTTAAATTTTTTCTCAATTTTTCAGCAGTTTTTGCATCCGATTCTACCGCAATTACCTTGGCCGCTTTTTTAGCAAGCGCTGTTGTAATCACTCCTGAGCCAGCTCCAATTTCTACCACTTGGTCTCGTTTTTTAATATTAGAATGGCCAATCAACATCAAAGCTAGCCTCGGGCTTCTCAAAAAATGTTGCGACAAAAGGTGGTTACGCATTTTACACCACCAGATTTACTAGTTTAGCTTTTTTGACAAAAATCTGCTTCTTGATGCCGTTTTCAACATATTTTTGCACTTTTTTGTCAGAAAGCACTGCCTCCATTACTTTCTTTTCATCCTCGAGATCATCCGCACTCATCTCGAGTTTTGCTCTCAATTTACCATTAATCTGTACCACCACTGTCACTATGTCTGATACCAAATATTTTTCGTCCCACTTTGGCCATTCATCATCCGCCCCCAGCCTCTCTAGCATCTCTGATGCAAGATGTGGCGCAAACGGCTTTAATAGTTTAGCGAGCACTACCAAATCTTCCTCGCTCGCCCCTACTTTATACAGCTCATTTACATACTCCATCAACGCCGCCACCGCCGTATTGAAGTTGTATTTGTGGATGTCTTCGGTTACTTTCTTGATAGTCTTATTTCTGATGATAGAATTGTCTACTTTATCAGGGTTTTGCATCGCCAATAAGTTATAGCACCTATTAAGAAAGCGATAAACACCGCCAACACTCCTTGGATCCCACGCCGCATCCATATCATACGGCCCGATAAACATCTCGTAAGTTCTCAGCGTATCCGCCCCATACCCATCATTAATTACATCCAAAGGATCGATTACATTGCCTTTAGACTTACTCATTTTCTTACCATCCGGTGCATTGATGTAGCCATTATAAAGTAGCCTCTTAATTGGCTCGCGGAAAGGTAAGTACCCTTGGTCCGCAAAGAATTTACACCAAAACCGAACATATAAAAGATGTGCTACAGCATGATCTCCACCTACATAATAATCTACCGGCTCCCAGTATTTAATCGCTGCTTCGTTCCACGCGTGCTCTTTGTCATGCGGAGAAGCATATCGCCAAAGATACCAAGAAGAGCAAGCGTAGCCATCCAAGGTATCCGTCTCTCTAGTCATTTCTTCACCGTCAATTGTCACTTTGAGCCAATCTTTAGCCTTAGCCAAAGCCGAACGTCCAGAATCATCTGGTTGATAATCTTTTACCTCTGGAATCATTACCGGCAATTGGTCCTCTGGGATTGGGTGTGGATTACCCTCTTTGTCATAAGCAATAGGGATTGGACAACCCCAATACCGCTGCCGTGAAATCAACCAATCGCGCATTTTGTAAGTCACTTTAGGTGTACCATAAAGGTCTCTATCCACGAGCTCAGTTTCAACTATCGGCAAATCAAACTTTTCTGCAAATTCCCGGTCTCTTTCGTCCATCGCCGGCACTGCCATGATCGCACCTGTACCATAGCCAGCCAACACATAATCTGCCACCCAGATTGGAATTTTTTCCTTGGTGGCCGGATTAATCGCATAACTGCCCGTAAAAACCCCTGTTTTTTCTTTATTCTCTTGTCTTTCTACTTCAGATTTTTTAAGGGCATCGGCTTTATATTTAGCTACCGCGTCCTTACAATCATCTGTTACAATAAAATCAAGTCCTTGATACTCCGGCGCCAGCACAATAAACGTTGCCCCCTTAATTGTATCCGGCCGCGTAGTAAACACTGTGATAGAATTCCCAGTGAATTCGAGGGAATCCGGAGTGCGGCAGCACGAGGACAAGCGCCGGCCGCCCGTGGCGACGGGCCGGCCGGACGCGGCCCGAGAATTTACTGGAAATTCTATTAAAGCGCCTGCTGATCGCCCAATCCAATTTTTCTGCATGGTTTTAATTTTCTCTGGCCACTCCAACGAATCAATCTCGTCTAATAATTCATCCGCATACTCAGTGATCTTAAAGAACCACTGCTTCATTTTTTTCTTTTCTACTTCGTGCCCACAGCGCCAGCATTTACCGTTTTCTACCTGCTCATTCGCCAGTACAGTTTTGTCCTCTGGACACCACCATTGATAAGACTCTTTTTGATAGGCTAACCCCTTCTTATAAAGCTGCAAAAAGCACCACTGGGTCCACTTGTAATACTCCGGCGAGGAAGTATTAATCTCGCGCGACCAATCAATCGCATAGCCTAGCCTCTTAGCCTGCTTCCGAAAGTTCTCAATATTTTCTAGAGTTACTTTTTGCGGTGCTGTACCGGTTTTGATAGCATAATTTTCTGCAGGCAATCCGAAAGTATCATAGCCAAAAGGTCGTAAAACATTTAACCCTTGTTGCATATAAAACCGCGTTAAGACATCTACTATTGTGAAATTTCTCACATGGCCCACATGTAGCCCCGCCCCCGATGGATACGGAAACATCTCGGCTAGCATCATTTTTGGCTTATCTTTAATCTCAGAAACTTTAAAAGCCTCTGTTTCTTCCCAAATCTTTTGCCATTTTTCTTCAATTTTTAGCGGTTCGTATCTATCCATAAAATATATTATAACACATTTTTCCCCATAAAAAAATAGCCCCTAAGGGCTATTTTTTTACCAGACTTTGATCAGGATTTCACCACCAAGATGATTTTTCTTAGCATCTTTTCCGGTCATCAAACCTTTAGAAGTAGAAACGATAATCATCCCCCGGCCAGACTTCACCGTTGGAAGTTCGGCTGCCGCAGAGTAAACTCGGCGACCCGGCTTAGAAATCTTCGTAATCTCACTTACCTTAGCTACGGTACCTGGCTCATTAATCACAATGTGAAGCATCGAGCGAGGCTCCGCTTTGACAATATCAAAGGAAGCAAGGTAACCATTCTTAACCAAAAGTTTGATTACAGCTTCTTTTAGTTTGGAAGTAGGAACGAGAACTTCAGTCTTCCCTACCATCACCGCATTACGAATACGTGTAATAAGGTCTGCAATTTGATCTGTTGATTGTAATGACATATTTTCTCCTTTCTCCTTACCAACTACTCTTTGTTACACCTGGGATTTCGCCCTTAGAAGCTTTTTCCCGGAAGTTAATTCTAGATAAGCCAAATCTGCGCATATAACCTCTCGGACGCCCATCTAGCATATCTCGGTTTTTCAGCCGGGTAGGCGATGCGTTCCTTGGTAACTTCTGGAGACCTTCTAGATCACCAGCAGCTTTAAGTTCTGCGCGCTTAGCTTTATATTTCTCATACATTTTGCGCCGTTTTTCATCGCGAAGTACTGCAGATTTCTTAGCCATTGTTCGCCTCCTTTTCAAACGGCATTCCGAAAGATTCTAGCAATTTATAACTTCCTTCCTTTGAACCATTTTTAATAATAAATGTTATCTCAAGACCGTGGAGCGCTGCCGCATCCTCAAAAGTAATTTCCGGGAATACAGTCTGCTCTTTGAGCCCCAAATTATAATTACCTTGCTTATCAAAAGCATTTCTAGAAACACCATGAAAATCCCTTACGTGTGGAAGTGCGATATTAATCAATCTGTCCACAAATTCGTACATTTTGTCGTTTCTAAGAGTAGTCAAATAACCTACTGGTGCCCCCATGCCCTTCCTAATTTTGAAGGTAGCAATTGACTTCTTAGCAAGTCTCGAAGTAGCAGCCTGACCGGTAATTTTAGCGATAGTAAGTGCTACTGTCTCAGTAAACTTCTTATCCTCGCGCTTTTTACCAACACCACAGGACACTACGACCTTTTTAAGCTCCGGCACTTGATTGATATTTTCAAGTCCTAGCTCCTTTTGTAGTTTCGCCTTGAGTTCTTTATTATAGAGCTCTTTGAGGCGTGGTTGTGCTACCGACTTATCGGTCTTAGTAGCAGCCGTTTTCTTTTCCGCCATTACTTAGCTCCTTTCTTTGCTTTTTTAGCTTCTTTCTTGTCAACTTTTTTCACAGCCGACTTCACGTACTCTGCTGCTTTAACCAACTTTAGATTAGATAGATCAATGCCTAGCTGAATCGTTTTCTTGCCACCTTTAGGGTTAAACTGAGTGCGCTTCAAATGCTTTTCTACAGTTTTTACACCCTCAAGGCAAGCTGTGCCACGAGTACGATCAATCTTAACGATTTTAGCCTTTGTGCCTTTAAGAGCGCCCGAAATCACCATAACTTCATCGTTTATCTTCAAACTTTTCATTATAGTACCTCCGGCGCAAGGCTAATAATCTTGTTAAATCCGAGGTCGCGTAGTTCCCTAGGAATCGGCCCAAAGACACGTGTACCACGCGGAGTTTTATCCTCGTTTACTAGTACAGCTGCGTTTTCGTCAAACCGAATAGTTGAACCATCTGGCCTACGAATTGGTGCTACAGTTCTCACAATTACCGCTTTGACCACGGCCTTTTTCTTTACGCCACCAGTAGGAGAGGCTTCCTTGACCGAGCAAGTCACAATATCACCTACATGAGCATAGCGAGCGCGAGTGCCGCCAAGCACCCGGATTACCCCGAGCTCTTTAGCGCCACTGTTGTCGGCTACTTTTAATCTAGTTTCTTGTTGTATCATTATTTTTCCTCCCCTTCTTTAGCTTCAGCTTTAGCGGCTTCCTCAGCTGCTTTTGCCTTTGCTATCTCATCTGCGCCAACTTTCTTTTCCTCTACTACAGTATTCACATCTTCCTTCAGTTCTACTACACCGCGTGCCTTCTCAATTACCTTTACCAAAGTATAAGCCTTGGTCTTGGAGAGTGGGCGACAAGAGGCAATCTCTACCCGATCACCCTTATGAGCCTCATTCTTTTCATCGTGAGCGGTATATTTACGAGTTTTCGTATATTGCTTACGATAAAGCGGGTGAGTTTCCCGACTTACGATCGAAACAGTAATAGTTTTATCGCGCTTATCAGAGGTTACGGTTCCAATTAAGGTATGTGCCATTTTAGAACTCCTCCTTTCTTATTATTTTACATCTTACCGGCAATTTATGAGAAGCCAATCTCAGCGCCTCTCTTGCCTGTTCCTCGGTCACATCGGCAATTTCAAACATCACGGTACCAGCTTTTACTTTAGCCACAAAGAATTGTGGTTCACCTTTACCTGAACCCATTTTTACATCAAGAGGTTTCTTGGTAACTGGAGTGTGTGGGAAAATTCGAATCCAAATCTTACCACCACGCTTGATATAACGCGTAATTGCCTGACGAGCTGCCTCAATTTGCTTGGAAGTCACCCGTTCGTTATCTAGCGACATTAAGCCAAAATCGCCAAACGCCACAGTATTGCAACGGGTTGCAATACCCTCGTTTTTGCCCTTGCGGACTTTACGATGTGCAGTTTTTCTAGGTAATAGAATAGCCATGATTATTTCTCCCCCTTATAAATCCAGACCTTTACCCCTACAATACCCGCAATAGTTGGTGCATGGTGACAATAGAAATCAATATCGGCTCTCAAAGTGTGTAGAGGCACCGAGCCTTCAATAAATTTCTCGCGGCGGCTCATTTCAGCACCGTTAAGGCGCCCTGCCACCTCAATCCGAACACCTTTAGCACCGGCATTCATAGTAGAAGCTAGTGCCATCTTGACAGCCCGGCGAAAATTCATCCGTTTGCCAAGTTGGAAACCAATGTTCTCTGCCACGAGTTTAGCATTGAGTTCTGGCTTTTTCACTTCTTCTACATTGATCCTGATTGGACCTTCTACGATTTTTTCTAGTTCTTTTTTGAGTTCGTTGATGCCTGCACCTTGTTTACCAATCACTGCACCTGCTTTAGCAGTCAAAATCGTGATCGTAGTAAGGTTAGCAGAGCGCTCAATATTCACCCGCGCGATAGTCGGGCGACTCTTAAACCGTTCTTCAATAGTTTTGCGAATTTTGTCATCCTCTACTAGCCAGCGTCTAAAATCGGCTTTTCTAGTAAACCATTTGGAAGACCAATCGCGGCTCACCTGAAGGCGGTAAGAGATGGGATTAACTTTCTGACCCATATTACTTCTCCTCCTTCTCTGGCTTCTTTTCAGCCTTCTTTACTTTTTCTTCGCCGGCGACCTCGACGAATATATTACTCGAAATCTTCTCAAACGGAAGTGCTCGACCACGAGAAGCCGGCTTGTATCTACGCATTCTCGAACCAGAAGTTACAAAAATTCTGGCGATTCTGATAGTTTTTGGATCGATGGAAACCTTCGAATTGTTCAAAAGATTTGCATTAGCCGATTCAATAGCCTTTTTCACAGCCGTAGCCGCTTTCCGAGGGGTATTTTCCAAAATTACAATCGCATCTGACACATAGCGATCTCTGACTAGCGATGCTACGATGCTAGTTTTTCTAGGTTGGATGTCAATCCCCTTCTCATATGCATGTGCAAAAATTGTCTTAGCCATAATTAGTTACCCCCCTTTGCCGCTGCAGCTTCAGCAGCTTTCTTACCACCATGGCGTTTAAATTTACGTGTCGGCGCAAACTCACCTAGCTTATGACCAACCATATTTTCCGAAATAAATACTGGTACATGAACCTTGCCGTTATGTACAGCGATGGTCCGACCTACCATTTCTGGAGAAATCGTAGATTGTCTAGCCCAAGTCTTTATTACAGTGCGGTCTTCGCTGGAAAGTGCGGCGATTTTCTTAGCGAGTTTGTAGTCCACAAATGGACCCTTCTTCATACTCCTAGACATTATTTCCTCTTTCCTTCGTGGCGACTGCGCACGATCATTTTATTAGTTTTCTTATTGTGACGAGTACGGTAACCTAGCGTCAACTGACCCCATGGAGTTCGTGGCGCTTTACCTGTACCGTGACGACCACCGTCACCACCACCGTGTGGGTGGTCGGTAGCATTCATCACTACACCTCTTACTGTCGGGCGAATCCCCTTGCGACGTTTACGACCTGCAGCACCAATTTTTACATTCTGATGTTGCAAATTCGAAACTGTACCAATCGATGCCATGCAAGTTACCAATACTTTGCGAACTTCGCCAGATGGCATTTTAAGAGTGGCATAGCCATCTTCTTTTGCCATTAGCTGAGCCGCTGCACCAGCTGCGCGCACCATTTGTGCGCCTCTACCTGGTGTCAACTCGATAGCGTAAACAAATGTACCTACTGGAATATTTTCAAGTGGCATCCGGTTGGATTCTTCAATCTCTACCTCTGTACCAGTCTTAAAAGTGCTACCCTTTTCCATGTGGGTATCAGCAAGTACATAGTAATATGCACCGTTTGTATCCTTCACCCGAGCGATCCGTGCCGAACGGTTAGGATCGTATTCGATTTCCTCAACGGTAAAAGTTGTGTTTTCTGGTAAAATGTAAGTCAAAATTCTGTAGTGTCTTTTTACCCCGCCACCACGATGGCGTACGGTAATCCGACCTTGATTATTTTTGCCCGCCTGTTGCTTTTTGGCGCGAGTCAAAGACTTGAGAGGCTTACGAGTCGTAATTTGATCGTAGTCCTCAGTAGTCTTTTGGCGTTGCGCCGGAGTCATTGGGCGATATGCTTTAATACTCATTACTTCTTCTCCTTACCTGCATTCTTGTCTGCCTTCTTTTCCTTTTTCTCGGCTTTTTTGGCATCCTTTGCGCTGGTGTTATCGTTTTGTTCTTCAAATACCTTAATCGAGTCGCCTTCTTTCAAAGTTACATAAGCAAACTTTTTATCCTGACGATGAGTAATTCCTGGATAAGCGTGCTTACCTTTGGAATATTTAGTGGCTTTACCGTTTCGAATCAAAGTCCGCACAGAAATTACAGTTACATTGAATTCTTTCTCAACTTGCTTGGCAATTTCTTGCTTTGTCACATTTTTCTTAATTGGAAAAACGTAAGTTCTCTTAAACGACTCTGCGTAGGTTTTCTCGGTAGCGCGTGGCTCCAAGAGATTTAATTTAATGTCCGCCATTACTTATCTCCTTTCAACCACTTAGTGGTAGCTTCGAGTCCAGCTGGATCAAATACAATCGCATCTGCATTCATAATATCAAATACATTGAGATAAGTAGCGCGTGTCAACTTCAAATTAGCAATATTATTAGTAGACCGCAAAACTTCTGGAGTCTTTTCGGAAACTACCAAAAGGACATTTTTGTCAGCTACCTTCAAATCTTTCAAAACTTTTGCAGCTGATTTAGTCTTACCGTCAAGCTTCAAATCTTTTTCCATCACGACTACAGCTTTGTCTGCGTTCTTGATAGAAAGAGCCTGAGCAATAGCTTGATGTTTAGCTTGTTTGCTAATTTTCTTGGTGAAGTTTTCCTCACCGGTGCGACCAAAGGCCACGCCACCATGGCGCCAAATTGGGTTACGCGTAGAACCAAACCGTGCTCTACCAGTACCTTTTTGCTTCCATGGCTTCTTGCCACCACCTCTTACTTCGCCACGCTTCAAAGTTTTAGCGTGAGAGCTTCGAGAGTTAGCCAGATATGCATCATAAGCCAGTTTAACTAGCTCGTGATTTTCTACTTTTAGACCAAAGATGTCTTTATCTAGTGTAGCCATACTACTCCTTTCTTTGGACCAGGAACTGCACCTTTTAGACCAATCAAATTATTCTCTGTATCAATATAGGATACAACGAGATTTTTGACGGTCACAGTGTCATGTCCCATTCGGCCTGGCATCTTTTTGCCTTTAAAAACTTTTTGTGGATACATTGAACCGATTGAACCAACTCTCCTGATATTACCCTTAAAACCGTGGGTATTTCTGGATTCGTTGAAGTTCCAACGCTTCACTGTACCTGCATAGCCCTTACCTTTGGAAGTGCCAGTAGCGGCAACTTTATCTCCAATTTTGAAACTATCTACGGTGATAGTGTCACCAAGTTTCAAGCCTTCAGGAATTTCTTCCACTCTAAACTCCTTCAGGATTATTGGGCTGATTTTTTCACCGGCCTTTTTCACGTGGACAGCAACCGTCTTGCTCAGATTCTTACCCTGACCGTAGCCCACGTGCACAGCATTATAACCAGCGGTTTCGACAGTTTTTATCTGAGTCACTGTGCACGGGCCGGCTTGCAGAATAGTTACCTGAGTAACCATACCATCATCGCCGATGATCTGAGTCATACCAATTTTGGTGCCGAGAATGACTTGCATCTTTTACCTTTCCTTTAATTTTATAACACTCTTAAAACTAGATTTACGAGCCGGTTTCCTAGTAGAGTGTTTAGCAACTAGGACCTGTCCCCATATCTAGTTATTACTGCCATTATAGCACAGATTTTTTAGTTTGTCTAGAGGTTTTAAAAAATAAGTTTAAAAATCCCCTGGAGCCAACCAGGGGATCTTAAGTCACAAAATTATTTCATCAATTATTTTGTGCTTCAAATTATTGGCAATATTATGTCTTGCAGCTCTTAAGAGTTCTTCTTCTAGCCCTGTGTATTCTATGTCTGCCTGATTAGTAATATAGTACTTGGTCATATCGCACTGCATAGGAGGAAGCCCTTCTGAGAAAATACTAAAGAGCCTTTCGATATCAAAGCCGTTGAACTCTTCATACTTCTGATCAAGACATCCGTAATTGTACCATATCTCGGCCACCCCCTCCTCAACACGATCCTTATGGAAAAATCGTGTCACTAGGCAATTCACGATTTGGTATGTTTTATCATACCAAATCTCAGATTGTTTACTTCTTAAAAACCTAGTAGAGCTGAAGGCATCATCAACAGCTCTTTCCCATATGGTTATATTGCTATCAAGCTCATCGTAACGCAATATTTCCTCCTCAGAACAGTTATCGCTTTCTACTCGGTCTATGAGGTCAATTTCTTCGGGAAATAAATACCCGACCCAACGGTCGGAGTAAAAATCCATTTTGTGACCGCGCACTTCTGTCAAGCATTCAGCAACGCTTCCATAATTCTTTTTGATTCTTTCCAGCAGTTCATCAGGGAGACCTAACTCCTCTACCTTCAGTTCACTTATTCTTCTACAAAATGTCTTTATCCTCATTTCGTTCCTCCTTAAAAACACCACCAACAAATTAAATTACCAGCAATCACTTGATGTAATCACTATATACCTTATATTATAGCATAAACGTAATAAAAAGTCAATGCTTAAATCATATTTTCCAGATACGCATCAATGAATTCATCAATTTTACCATCAAGAACCGCATCGGTATCGGTAGTCTCAAACCCGGTCCGAGTATCCTTCACTAGTCTATATGGCTGCAAAACATAATTTCTAATCTGTTGGCCCCAACCCGCAGATTCGCCAGCCCTCAGTTCTCCAATCGTAGCGGCATTCTGTTCGATCTGCATCTGTGCCAATTTACCCCGGAGAATTTCCATCGCTTTTTCTTTGTTTTGATGGAAATTTCGCTCATTTTGAATCGCCACCGCAATACCAGTCGGCAGGTGCGTAATTCTTACCGCCGAATTAGTAGTATTTACCCCTTGGCCACCATGGCCACCAGAGTGATATGTATCTATACGCAGATCCTTATCATCGATCACCACATCCGTATCCGTATCAATCACCGGCAAAATCTCGATGAGAGAAAATGAAGTCTGCCTCAGATTATTCGCGTTAAACGGCGAAAGTCTCACCAACCGATGCACCCCATGCTCAGATTTCAAAGTCCCATAAGCATTCGGTCCAGTTACCTCATAGACCGCAGTTTTGATTCCCGCTTCCTCACCCTCAGTTTTTTCCAGTAAAGTCGCTTTAAACCCGCGCCTCTCGAGAAATCTTAAATACATCCTCTCGAGCATTCCCGCCCAATCCATCGCCTCCGTGCCGCCCGCACCAGAGGTAATCCTGATTATTGCATTTTTAGTGTCGTATGGACCAGTAAATCTAAGTGCCTTTTTATTTTCCGCTAGATTCTGTTCCATTGCCGCAATTTGCCCTTCAATTTCCGGCAAAAGCTCATTATCAGAAATATTAATCAGCTCTTTTAAATCATTAATCTGGGTTTTTAGAAGCACCCACGGTTCCACCTCAGAGGATAATCTCGCTACCTCTTGATTTTTCTCGGTCGCGAGCTTCACATCTCGCCAAATCTCCGGCTCCGCCACCTCTTTTTCAAGCTCCTCTAGATATTCCAGTTTTCTATCAATCTCCAGTTTCTCATACGCCTGCAAAAATTCCCCCTCAAGATTTAAAAGCCGTTTTTTTAGCTCTTCCATAAAATACATTATACCACACAAAAAAACTGGGCGGGCTAAGCCTTACCCAGTTTCGCTAGCGCTAAGATCTAGGCTAGCAATACCCAAGAGAGATCCACGGAGTTGAACTCCAATCGGACTTTCTCTTGGCCCACGAGAACATCGAAAATATGGATCGTCGCCTGCCCCGCAAACCGAATTTGCGTTCGTAGCAGTTCGGTGACTTCCACTTCTGCCCCACCCCGTTTCCGGAATGTCAGCGGTTGGCACGGCGTCATTTGATAGCCAAACAGCGCCATCACCTCGACCTTCTCTGTTTTATTTTTGTTAAAGTTTTTCATAAAAGACTCCTTGTTTAAATGATAAAGAGTCATTTATGCGAGCCCGATTTATTGGCTCCTGGCTACCAGCTTAAATGACAAAACCGGCAGCTTTAAACTTTTCTCAACGCCAGTGACCGAAGTATAGCATGAGCTATTTCTATTTTACCATAAAAATGTTATAATATGCGCATGAATATTTGGGAAAATTTACCCCACCCATTCTTAATTCTGGCTCCCATGGAAGGTGTCACGGATATTATTTTCCGGCAAGTCATCGCAAAAGCCGGCCGGCCCGATCTCTTTTTTACGGAATTCACTAATGTCTCCTCCTACGCTTCCGAAAAAGGTCGCGCTAATGCTCTCGAAAGACTGGAAATTAGCAAAACCGACCAACCCATCATTGCTCAAGTTTGGGGCAAAAATCCCGAGCATTTTGCGGAAATCGCCAGGGCGCTCGAAAAGCTTGGTTTCCAGGGTGTAGACCTCAATTTTGGTTGCCCAGACAAAAATGTCAACAAAACCGGCGGCGGCGCCGCTATGATCAAAACCCCCGATCTCGCCGTGGAATGTTTTAGAAACGCTAAGAAAAACACCGACCTTCCCGTTTCTATCAAAACTCGCCTCGGTTGGAAAGCCCCCGAGGAATACCGAGAATGGCTCACCACCCTCTTGAACGAGCACCCGGCCGCCCTCACCGTGCACTTACGCACCAAAAAAGAAATGAGCAAAGTCCCCGCTCACTATGAACTAATTCCAGAAATTGTCAAGTTACGCAGTCAGATTAGCCCAGAGACCAAACTCATTATTAACGGCGATATCAAAGATAAACAGCATGCCCTAGAACTCCACCAAAAATACCCAGAAGTGGATGGTTTCATGATCGGCCGCGGCGTTTTTGGGAACCCCTACTGCTTCACCGACCACACCCCCACCAGAAACAAGCTAATGGATTTATTGTATTTACATTTAAATTTATATGAAAACTATAATAAAAATCATAAAATATCGTATGAACCATTAAAACATTTTTATAAAATATATATCAATAATTTTCCTGGCGCCTCAGATCTTCGCGCCAAACTCATGGACACTCACTCTGTCAAAGAAGCCAGAGATGTGCTAAAATAATACTATGAAAATTCTACTTTTAGGCTACGGCAAAGAGGGCCAGGCTCTCGAAAACTATTTCAAAAAGCACGACAAAACTGCCGAAATTGAAATCTGGCAAGATTTTACACCATCAGAATTGCAAGAGAGAGATTATTCATCTTATGATATAATTTTCCGCAGCCCCTCCGTACCACCGCAAAACCTAAAAAATGAATCCAGCATCACCAAATACTTCTTTGACCATTGTCCTTGCCCGATTATCGGCGTTACTGCTACCAAGGGCAAAGGTACCACTTGCTCCTTTATCAAATCCCTCCTCGACGCCCACAAAGAAGACGCCTATCTTGTTGGTAACATTGGTGAGCCCGCTATCAATGCCTTAGATCAGCTAAAGCCTAGCTCGGTCGTAGTCTACGAAATGTCCAGTTTTCAGCTTTGGGACCTCGAAAAATCCCCTCATATCTCTGTAATTGGCACCATCGAACCAGATCACCTCAATGTCCACAAAGATTACAATGATTACAAAAACGCCAAAGCCAACATCTGCCGCTACCAAACTGCAGATGATTATTGTGTTTATTACAGAGACAATCCCGAATCAGTTCAAATTGCCGAAAATGCCAAAAAAGCTCAAAAAATCCCCTATCCATTCGAGATTCCAGATGACATTAAAAAAGCCATCAAAATTCCTGGCCAACACAATATAAACAATGCTATCGCCGCTATCGCCGCTATGTCTTGCCACTTAAATATATCACCAGATGAATATTTAAGAGAATACAAAACTGAAATTATCGCCGGTTTAGGCAGTTTCAGAGGTCTCCCGCATCGCCTTGAATTTGTCAGAAAAATTGATGACATCAGCTTTTATGATGACAATTTCTCTACCAACCCTGCTTCCACCAGAGTAGCCATCGAGGCATTTCCTCATAACCCCGTCATCCCAATCATCGGCGGTCTCGACAAGACCGATTATCAAGACCTCGGGGAAATCTACAAAATCTTAAGTAGCCAAAATATCAACATCCCCACCATCGTTTTGATGGGCGACTCCGGCCATGAACTAGCCAAAAGATACCAAGATGAGCGCTTTATTCTCGCTGAGTCTCTTGAGGAAGCGGTCAAAACAGCCTACGAAGCGGCCAAAAAACACGAAAATTCCGTTGTTTTGATGTCTCCATCCGCTGCTTCCTTCGACATGTTCAAAAATGTCTACGATAGAGGAGAAAGATATAAAGGAATAGTTGATTTATTATAATCAAAAAATGAATCGGAATTCACTTTCGATTCATTTTTCTTGCTGGTTTCTTTCGTTGGGGCTTTCTTTTCCGAAAGAAAGCCCCATTATCTAGAAGTTTAGATGCGCTTCTAAGTCCGAAATCACCGCTTTTTCTACCGATGACACTGTGGCAAACCCTTTAATTCCCGAGCCTGCAAACTCACGCGACAACTCAATCATTTTATCTTTGTCTATACTCTTGATGATATTTGGCATATTATCATATTTATCCACTTCCTCATTGGCAAAATAATTTTCAGCGTAATAATCGGCAATCTGCCCGACCGTCTGCGCTCCCATCTGAAACCGACCTAGCGCATATTGCTTAGCCGACTCAAAATCTTTATCCGAAATTTCACCATTCAAAGCCTTCATCATCTCTGTTTGAATCAAAGAGAACAGAGCTTCGGCATTTTCCTCGTTCACCTCGCCATCAAAATCCCAATAAGTGCTATGCGCATTCGAAGCAATCGCGCTCCCCATGCCATATACCAAACCTCTTTTCCGAGCCGCCCCAAAAATCCGTGAATTCATTGTTCCATTCAAAATATGATTTAGACAGTTCATCGCAAACACCTCTTTGGCGTTAAGATGTCTTGGCGTTACCAAAGAAAAGCCAAAAGTAATATTAGAAGCATCCTTCCGCCTTATCGAAACCGCCTCAGAGGAGTGCAAATCCGCCAAAGGAATTTCAAATTTTTCACCTTCTTTTAAAGGCCAAGATTCCAGCTCGTGAATGATCTTATGTTTCCGCCCATGAATTTTCCCCGCAATAATAAACATCATGTTCCGAGTAGTATGAGTCCTCCGGTGGTGCTCGCGAATATCCTTCAGTTCAATATTAGAAATCGTGTCACGCCGAGCCGCAAGGTCTAGTACATCCTCGCCCACCGCTTGTTGCACTCGCGGCCACAAAAGCCGATAGTAATCATTCATATACCCAGTCAGTTCCGAGCGCACGTTGGCTTTTTCGGACTTTAATTCCTCCTCATTAAATCTCGGCTCCGCAATTGATACTCTCTGAAGCTCCATGATTCTATCCCACTCAAAATCCGCACATTCTGTCTCATAGCAAACCGACACATCCGAAGTCCAAGCATTGTGATACGCCCCATTTTTAGTAAATTCCGCTTCAAATTCCTGCTCATCTTTGTATTTCGCATTCGCTCCAAAAGCCAAATGCTCCACCACATGCGGAAGCTCATAAATATCGTGGTTTTTGGCATACATCATCCCCGCCCGAAATTGTATTTTCGTAGCCATCACCGAAGCGCCAGGGACATCAATTAAAAGTCCCCTCGCACCGTTTTTTAGCTGGATTTCCTCTACTGAATGTTTCACTTTCTTTTTGACTTCTTTTTCTTAGCGGATTTTTTCTTTTTGGAACCGGCGTGTTTACTTGTGGCTTTAGCCGCTTTCTTTGCACCAGCTCCCGGCGTAGTTTTCTTAAACTCATCGTCAAGATTTTTCTCACCCGCTGAAATCTCGTTTACCCCTTTGTCGTTGCCCGAAGCCATCTTGGTGAGCTCAGATTCGTATTCCTCACCATCAGTTACATTATCCTCAACCGCCTCAGTCGGTGTAATAGTGAGGAGAATCTTCAAAACTTCCTCACGCAAATTCCTCTGAAGCCCATCAAACAGTTTCTGAGATTCCGAACGGTATTCTACCAAAGGATCTCTTTGCCCTACCGAACGCCAATGAATTCCTTCTCGAAGGTGTTGCATATTCTCGAGATGCTGCATCCAAAGCATATCTAGTACCTTGAGATAAACTTCCCGCTCTACCTTCCGCATAGTTTCAGACCCAAAGATTTCCTCTTGTTTCTTGTAGGCTTCCTCAATCGCCTCGTAGGCTAGTTTCTCGCGCTCTTTTTCTTTGCGCTTCAACCCAATTTCATGAATCAGATTATCATCAAAATCAAATACCGCCTTAAACTCCGCATCAAAATTCTTATTTACCCTAGAGGAAAACTCGGTCAAAGTCTTTGCTTCCTCTCGCATCAACCTCTTAATCTCTGAATAAATATCATCACCCTCCAGAATCTTCCGGCGCATCATGTAAACCACTCGGCGATGCCGGTTAATCACGTTATCGTACTGCACCACATTCTTTCGTGAATCAAAGTTAAATCCTTCAATCCGCTTCTGCGCCGATTCCAAAGTCTTAGAAATCGCCCGGGTCTGAATCGGTGTATCATCTGGCACGCCCAATCTGTTCATCAGTACTTTCACCCGATCACCTTGGAAAATCCGCATCAAATCATCTTCGCAGGATACAAAGAATTGAGTAGTGCCCGGATCACCTTGCCGACCACCACGGCCTCTCAGCTGATTATCCACCCGCCTAGAATCGTGCCGTGCCGAACCGATCACCACTAAGCCACCTAGTTCCTTTACGCCCGGCCCAAGTTTAATATCAGTACCCCGCCCTGCCATATTAGTAGCCAAGGTAATTGCGCCTTTTTCACCGGCTTTAGCAATAATCGCCGCCTCTCGCTCATTGTTTTTTGCGTTCAAAATCTCATATGGCAACCCAAATTGCTCCAAATAACGCGCAATTTCCTCGTTGTTGGCAATCGAGTCCGAACCAACCAGTACTGGCTGCCCCTTCTTGTGGTATTCAGAAATTGCCTCAGCAATTGCCTTCAATTTGCCAGCTTTAGTCTTATAAATCAAATCGTCTTTATCCACCCGAATAATCGGCTTGTTTGGTGGAATTTGAATTACATCTAGCGCATAAATCTGTTGGAATTCCTCTGCCTCGGTAAATGCCGTACCAGTCATACCAGATAGTTTCTTATACAAACGGAAAAAGTTCTGAAACGAAATAGTCGCAAGAGTCATCGATTCCTGTTTTACTACTACACCCTCTTTAGCCTCAATCGCTTGGTGAAGCCCCTCATTATACCGGCGCCCTTGCATCAACCGCCCAGTATGCTCATCCACAATAATCACCTCACCAGAATTAGTCACCACATAATCTTTATCTCTCTTAAACAGCACTTCCGCCCTCAGAGCCTGCTCCAAATGATAGACCAGCGGTGTATTTTTGGTAGAATAGAGGTTATCTACCCCTAACATTTTTTGAATTTTTTCAATTCCTTCATCGGTGAGAGTTACCGAGCGCCGCTTTTCGTCCAAAATATAGTCCTCTGGCACCAATCTTGCGCAAATCTTAGCAAACTGATAATAAGATTCCGGATTATCGCCCGCCGGTGCACTAATGATCAGCGGTGTCCTCGCCTCATCAATCAAAATCGAATCTACCTCATCCACGATTGCAAAATTCAGCTCTCTCTGGCGCAAATTTTGAACTTCAGAGGTCATATTATCACGCAAATAATCAAAACCAAACTCGTTATTGGTACCGTAAGTAATATCGGCATTGTAGGCCTCTTTTCTTGTACACGGCTTGAGATGTAAAAATCTTTCATCGTCGTGCTGATCGTTCTCAAAATTACGATCATAAATAAATGAGGCGTTGTTAATAATTACACCTACTGATACCCCTAAAAAGTCATACACCGGACCATTCCAACCCGCATCACGCTGCGCAAGATAATCGTTTACGGTCACCACGTGCACACCCCGCCCAGTCAAGGCATTAAGATAAGCCGGAAGCATTGCCACGAGAGTCTTACCTTCACCGGTTTTCATCTCGGCTACGGCACCTTCATTTAGCACCATACCGCCAATCAGCTGCACATCATATGGGCGCATTTTCAAAATTCTCTTGGAGGCTTCTCTTGCTACCGCAAAAGCTTCTGGCAAAATCTCATCCAAAATCTTCGTATCATCCAAAGTCTTTTTCGACTTGATCAACCGACCATTTTCATCTCGCTCTTGCCCTAATGCCGCATCAATTCGTTTTTTAAATTCATCAGTCTGAGCTTTTAGCTCTTTATCGCTCATCGCCTCATATTTTGGCTCTAATTCGCCAATACCCCGAGCTCTTTTCCAAAGGCGCTTCAAAACTCTCTTTTGAGCATCACCAAATACTCCCTGCAAAAATTTAGTCAATGCGGTTTTGTCTGCCAATTTATCACTAGGCTTTTTTTCTTTTGCCATTAATACACTCCTATTTACCCCCCATTATAACACACTAACCCCTCTTAATAAAGAGGTTTTTCAGACTTCTTTTTTGGCGATGCGGTTGCATCTCGAGTTTGTAGCGCCGAATCTGCCCGGTCACCTTAGCCTCAACCAAATCCACCCCTGCAAAAATGTTCGTGCACTCATCTTTAGCGGCAATCACCTTGCCACCCGGAATCTCCATCGCCACCGAAATCTCATATTTATCGCCCTTGCCTTTGCCGATTTCGGTCACAATCACCTTCGCTACGATATCTTTCTTGTATCCTCTTGGCAAATACTTGTCTAGCTTACCAATTCTTTTTTCTACGTACCGCTTCAGCCCCTCTTCTACCTTATAATCATTTCCGGTAATTTCAATTTTTTCTATCATATTCCTCCTTTATTTTATATCTCTTTCCGGCCACCCATATACGGTTGTAACACCTTTGGCACCTCTAATTTACCGCCCTCTTTGGCATAATTTTCCAAAATCACCACCAGAGCCCTCGCTAGTGGTATCGCTGTTCCGTTCAAAGTATGTACAAATTCCACCGAGCCATCCTTTCGCCGCACTCTCACATTACAAGCTCTCGCCTGAAAATCTGTGCAGTTCGAACACGATGTAATCTCTTGATATTTCTGATTTACTGGCGACCAATACTCCATATCGTATTTTTTGGCTGCTGGCGCACCAAGATCTCCCGCCGCAATATTAATTACATGATAAGGAATCTCTAGCCCCTGCCAAATGTCTTCCTCAATTGCCAAAATCTTTTCATGCATCTCTTTAGACTGTTCCGGCAAAGAAAATACATACATCTCTAACTTATTAAATTGATGCACCCGGAATAAACCACGCGTATATTTACCATACGCTCCTGCCTCTTTTCTAAAACACGGGGAATACCCAGCATAAAGTAACGGGAGCTTAGACTCATCCAAAATTTCATCCATATGATAACCAGTCAGTGGCATTTCCGCCGTGGCAATCATCGCGAGATCCTCTCCCTCGATAAAATACTCATCCGACTGCTCAGAAGTCCGCGGATTAAATCCGCACCCCTCTAGCACTCTTGACGACACCATATCTGGCACAGTCATATAGGTAAAACCATGTTCTAGGACTTTGGAAAGCCCATATTGCAAAAGCGCGTTCTCAAGTAGCGCCAAATCACCCTTCAGATAGTAAAATTTCGCTCCAGCTACTTTTGCCCCTCTTTCAAAATCCAACCAATCCCGGCTAGTCGCATAATCCAAGTGGTCCACCCCTGTTTCATGATTTTTACCCCACTTTTTTACCTCTACCGAGCATTCCTCACCCCCTAGCGGCACATCCTCAAAAATCACATTTGGAATCTGCTTGAGCAGCGTATTCATCTCAGCCTCTACTAAAGAGAGCGCCTTTTCTTTTTCCGCCACCTCTGTTTTGATTTTTTTGCCTTCTTCAATCAATTCTGGTGCTGGCTTGCCGCCTTTCATTTTACCGGCAATTTCATTTCTCTTAGCCCTCAGAGCTTCCACCTCTGACAAAATCGCCTTTCTCTTGTCATCAAGCGACAGCACCTCTGTCACATCAATTTTATAGCCTTTTTCTTTGGTTGATTTTTCTACGAGTTCCAGATTCTCTCGGATAAACTTCACATCTAACATGGTTATATTATAGCACAAAAAAGTCTATAATAATCATCTAAATGCAAATTCTCTGGCCTCAGATCGGCGTATTCCTCTGGAACTTTCGGAATATTATGTTTAAGTTTTTTTCTAGGGTTAGAAAAAGCCGTTTTAATTAATTTAAACAACTTTTCATCTGGATATTTGGGCCCATCTTTGAATGGTTCCAAAATCAACACCTGCGAATCCACCTTCGGTGCCGGCTCAAATTCCTCTTTTTTCACCACTGGCCCAAGCTTCACCCTAGCCCGATTTTTCACAAACAGAGAAAGCACCGACTCTTTATCCGAACAAACCCTCTCCGCCACCTCTTTTTGCATCAAAAGCACCACCTTCTCAGGCAAATTAGAAACCGTCAAAACCTTCTCTATAATTGGGCTCGTAATATAGTACGGAATATTTCCCACCACCACATAATTATCAGAGATAGTAGAAAAATCAAATTTCAAAATGTCCTCATTTATTACTTCCAGATTAGTTCCAGGGAAGCTTTTTGGCAAATTTGCCGCCAGTTTTGGATCAAATTCCACGGAAAGCACCTTGTCAAAGCGTTTAAGCAGCGACGAAGTCAGAGTGCCTAGTCCAGGCCCTATTTCCACACAAAGGCCCTCAGCGCCCAAAGAAACGGCCAAATCGGCAATTTTATCAAGAATTTCCCGATTTTTCAGCCAATGCTGGCCTAGAGATTTATCGGCCATTGTGGTTAGTCCAGTCTGTCGCGAGGTCAAATTGTTCTGGATTGGCGGAAGCAAACCCACCAGTATCGTACACTTTGCCCGGCCCTAGCGAAGTCTCCACCATCGAACATCTCGGGTATCTCGACAAATTCGCCGCTACCAGCACATATCCGTCGGCATCTACCTTGGCACCATCTTTACGCACGGTATAAGTAGGAGCCACCCCACATGTTCTTGCAGCTGCGTTCATTACAATACCCATATCCAGGTCGTAATAAGTCTCTCTCCTCTCTACTACCACCCCACTGCCCTTGTTTACAGTATAAATATTTACCCCCATACCGGCAGTCAAAGGCCTTCTCTCAATCAAACTTGCCCCCACCGCCACAATTCTATCTACCGGCTCTCTAATCACCGCCTCAGAAATCAAGTTTCTCGAAACTTCCACCCCATCCACATAAAGCACCTCATAATTAGAAGTTTTCAGACCTACTTCACCCAGTTGTCTTACTTCTCTCTGGCCCGGCGCCAAATTATAATCCTTTACAGTTTGCTCATTAAACGGAATTTCTGTATCCACAGTCACCGTTCTACCCCCGTTACGCTTAATTTCATACGCAAATTGCACGCCGGATTCTAGAAAGTCGCCATTTTCTACCACTTTAATCTCATCCCCATCATAAACGGTCAACCCGGCTTCCTCAGCAATAGTCCGAGCATCATGGCTAGCCGTCATCAGATATTTTTCAAACATCCCCACCTTCACCAGCACCGGCCGCGACCGATAAATATTGATAAAGAAGTTATTACTATCAATCTTGGTATCAAGCGCTGGCTCTACCCGATCAGAGATGTTTATCTTATAATTAGCTTTCTCGAGTGCTTCTCTTACGGTTCTAGCATTAGTTTTTATGGTCAATTTCTGCCCATCATCATAAAAGGTCACAAAATATTCATCCTGTTCCTCATAAATGCCAGATTCGTTTTCTGCGTAAGTGTTTACCATCGCATTCTTAGCCAGTGTAGCACCAAGAACCGCCGACAGCAATAACACCGTGGCAAGAAGCATTATTTTATCGAATTTTCGATCAAGCTTCATACCCTCAATTATAGCACAGATTGGCCAAAAAGTAAACCCTTATGCCTATTTTTCACCCCTGTTACACCCCTGTTAAGCATAAAAATAAACCCACCAAGAGGTAGGTTTATTAAATTTAATTCCTAGGTGAAATATAGCCAAAGTAACTCAACACTCTCAACTAATCTCTCCCAATCGGCTCAGGTCTCTCTCAACGAATTGATTGATCTGAACTTAATTCTATTTTAGCATAGCCAAAATCATTGTCAATATTGATTTTTTATGAATTTTATGTTGTAGCTGTTGTTGACAAATATTTTAGTTTATTTTGAGATATTTTAAAATTTCCCTGTTAAAATATTAATATCTACGGCTCGAGTACGGTACTGAAATACCGGCGCAGAGCCGCCTAGATATTGATATTTTAACTAGGTGAAATTTTAACTTCGAAAAATAAACTAAAATATTTATGTTATAATGGTTATATGAACTGGAGGAAATGGTTAGACGATTTTGTTTTGGCTGGAAAAGGCATCTTGATGGCCACCAAAGAAAAGCGTTTTTGGTACGGCTTTGTCCCCGCTTTTATCTTTTTTGCTATGTTGATCAATCTGCTAGCCGGCGGTTTTTCCAAATTCGAGCTCATGGCTGCCACCGGCTTTTCCGGCACTATCACCATATTGACCGATTCTTTTCTGAGTATTTTCGGCATCAACCAGATTTTCACCGAGTGGCTTCCCACTTTTCTCCTAGCCTTGCTTCAAGGCATCTTAGTCGGCCTCATCGTTTTTCTCTGGCAAAAAAAGAAGGAATCCGTTTCTAATAATAATTCCGCCAACGTCGAAAAAGCCGGCCTTATCACCGGCCTCATCGCTCTCGGCGCCGGCTGCCCTACTTGCGGCACCACACTCTTAACTCCACTACTTGGCGCAATTTTCTCCACCGGCTCCCTTGCCATCGCCGGCGCCATTTCCGCCATCGTCACTATCCTCGCCGTTGTTATCGCAATTTTGTCGCTAAAACGCCTCGGCGTCGAAGCCTATGTTATAATAGCTAATGAAAGATATTTGCAAAAGCAAGCCAAAAAAGTAGAAAAGGAGCAAGATGGAGGAAAAGTCAGAACCAACCGCAAAAAAACCCGCAAAAGATAGTGGAGCTATTGCTAGAATCGTCGGTATTATTGCCATCATCGGAGTTATTATCGCCGCTATTATGGTGGTAAGCTTCAATCACAAAACCCCTAATTCCGAAAAAATCTGGGACAAAGACACCGTCGTTGGCAATATTGACGCCAAAAATTACTTTATTATTTACTCCGACATCGTTTGCCCATATTGCGTCGCCTTCGAAAACGCCATCATCGAGCACCAACAAGATTTCGAAAAATACATCAAAGAAAACGATATTTTAGTAGAAATTCGCCTCTCAGATTTCCTTTACGAATACGGCCAATCCAACCCTATCGCCTCCAGGCATAGCGCCGAAGGCGTCTACTGCGCCAAAAAAGAAGGTAAATTCTGGGACTATTATGATCATATTATCACTCGGGTCTGGAACGATTACTTCAAAAACTCCGGCAAAAACGCCTTCGCTGAGCTAAACTCCCAAGGCAAAGATTACTGGATCAAACTTGGCAAAGATGTAGGCCTTGGTGAGAGTTTCGAAAAATGCGTCAGAAACGACGAAACCCTCGAGGAAATCGAAAAAATCGCTCTGAAAACCGCCAACAACATCGATGGTATGCCGTATTTTAAATTCAATAGCTACGTCGCCTCCGGTTTCGACATGTCTTGGGGTTGGGATTACGTCAAAATGTACTTCGAATCCGGCCTCAAATCCAAATAGCCCATAAATTATTTAAATTCTTTGACTTCAAACTTTCCGCTAGCCGCTTCTTTTTCACCAACTACGATAGAACATTTAGCGATTTTAGCAGCATATTTCATCTTGTCACCCAATTTTTTATCACCATAGACCACGCTCACCTTGCTGCCTTCAGCCCGAAATTCGGCCGCCACCTCTAGCGCTTTTTTCACTTCCGCCTCTGTTACCGGCAAAACTGCAATATCTATTGGCTTGCCTAGTTCCAAATTCAACAAATTTTTCTCTCGCAAAATATAAAATAGTCGGTTCAGCCCAATCGAACCGCCTACCCCTGGGAATTTTCGAGTTCCAGCAAAATTCCCCGCCAAATTCTCGTATCGGCCACCACCGCAGACTGAACCCACCTCTTTAAAGTCGCTCAGGCAAAATTCAAACACCGTACCGGTATAATAGTCTAGCCCTCTCACAATTCTCATATCCGCTACGATTTTCATATCAATCTGAGAAAGCAGATTCATCACCTTAGTAAGTTCAAAAACCCCCTCACAAAAAGTCGAATTATTCTCTATCCCCAGCTTCCTCAAACTATTCTCTACCTCATCCGCCCGACCACTTATCCCCATAAAGGTCAAAATTTTCGCTTTCTCATCATCAGACAAGCCAATTTCAGACAGCGCCGCCTCGGTTTTTTCGGCTGGCACTTTTTCTGAATGATCGATGATACTGTAAATATCCGCCGCTTTTCCTTGCAAATCCAAAACTTCAAGCAGCCCTTCCAGGATTTTCCGGTTAGATATTCTCGCCACCACTTGCTCTCTCAAGCCAAAGCTAGAAAATGCATCCAGCAGCGTAGAAATCACATCCGCATCATATTCCAGTGGCAAAGTTTCTCTACCAATTACATCAATATCACACTGATAAAATTCCCTAAATCTACCTTTTTGCGCTCTTTCCCCTCTAAAGTTCTCTCCTACTTGCGCTACTTTAAACGGAAATACCAAATTACTTTCGTTTTCCACTACATACCGAGCTAGTGGCACCGTATGATCAAATCTCAAAGCCTCCGAAGCATCAGCGTCCGCCTCAAAAGTCTTTACCACTTTATAAATCTGCTTTTCTGTCTCACCACCAGCTTTTGCCAAAAGTATATCAGTTCTCTCCAAAATCGGAGTTTCTACATTCAAATATCCATTTATCGCGTATCTATTCGTTATTATCTGCTTAAAATTATCAAAAATCATCTGTTGCTCCGGCAACAGTTCTTGAGTTCCCGAGACTGGTTTGGTATTTACGTTTTTCATATTCCCATTATATCACAAATGTGATATAATATACACATGGCTCTGTAGCTCAGCTGGTAGAGCAGAGGCCTGAAGAGCCTTGTGTCACTGGTTCAAGTCCAGTCGGAGCCACCATTAAAAAATCGTAGTCTTTTGGGCCGGTAGCTCAGCTGGTTAGAGCACGGGCCTTTTAAGCCCGGTGTCGAGGGTTCGAGCCCCTCCCGGCTCACCAAAAAAACGTGAGATGCCCAAAGGCGCTCTCACCCTCGTTCTTCGAATCGAGGGTTCGAGCCCCTCCCGGCTCACCAAAAAACTATGATTTCTGGGCGGTTAGCTCAGCTGGCTAGAGCGCGTCTTTGACGTAGACGAGGTCAGAGGTTCAACTCCTCTATCGCCCACCAGATTATTTAATGATTTCCACCACTTTGTGGTGATTTTTTGTGCCCTTCACGATTTCAACGCAAGATTTCGAAACCCCATAATAATCCGCCAAAGCCCGAGTGAGCGCTACATTTGCCTCTCCATCGTGTGCTCTCGCGTGTAGATAGACAATCAGCCCATCACCATTTTCAACAATTTTCTGTACTTTTGCCCCCGGTTTCACCGTTACTTGCACTTTCATATTAAATATTATATAATAAAATGATGAAAATTGGAATCTTTGATTCTGGTATGGGTGGCACCACCATCATGAATACTATCAAAACACTTCTAAAAGAAGCTGAGTATTTTTATCTTGCCGATTCCAAAAACTGTCCTTATGGTGAAAAAACTAACGAGGAATTATACAAAATCGTCAGAAAAAACGTCGAAACCCTCAAAAATTGGGGTGCCAAAATTATCGTTATCGCTTGCAATACCGCCACGGTTAAATGCATTAGCACCCTTCGCCAAAATTATCCCGAAATAGAGTTTGTCGGCACCGAACCGGCTATCAAACTAGCTACAGAGACTAAAGCTAAAAATATCTTAGTCCTCGCTACACCAGGCACCGTCAAATCTGAACGCACCCATCAACTCCTGACTGAAAACCAGAAAAAAGACCAAAACATCACTCTACTCCCCTGCCCTGGCCTTGCTGACACCATCGAAAATAACATCCAGCTCGCACCAGATCATCAGCCGCTTCCATTGACAAAAGCAGCAAAAGATGTTATAAATAATAAACTCCGTACCCTCTTTCAAGACGTTGAGACCACACCTGACATCATCGTACTAGGTTGTACTCATTATTCCCTCATCAAACCTGAAATCCAAAGTTTTTTCAAAACCAGCCAAATCATAGACGGAAATAGCGGCGTTGCTCGTCGCACCGCCGCTATCACAAATCAGCTAAGCTAAATTATTTTTTCTTTGCAGTTTTGGTAGCTGGTTTTGTAGCTGACTTTGCTACTGTTTTTACGGCAGCTTTACCGCCAATATTTTCCGCAATAGCACTAGTATTGTGCCAAATTTTGACAATTACCATAATAAATTCGTAGGCAAAACGAATTGCTAATGGATAGAGAACTAGTTGAGTAAGGAAGGATAGTACCCCGTCACCACCAAGCAAAATTAAATAGTTAATTGACGTCAAAATAAAGTATGCGGTCATCCCAATATAAAACATTTTTGCCAATGCTTCGATATACATAGTTTTAAAGGAAAGAAAATCACGGAATAATTTTGCAAAACCTTTAAACTCAGTTTTAGAATTAATATATAGCGCATAAACCAAAACTGCAGCAACAATCGAAAGAATTACTGCAATAATAGTCCAAACTTGAACACCGTTAATAGCGCTTGAATAGCCGCTAACGAGGCCAGACAAAGTTGATAAATCCATTATAACTCCTTTTAATTATTTATTACCTACATAATAGCATAAAATTTTATTTTTTACAAAGATAACCTTTTTGGAATTTAACAGATTAGATATTCTATGTTATAATTCTTTTTATGAATAGAGTGCCTCTAGCGGAGCGAATGCGCCCAAAAACCTTACAAGAGGTCATCGGCCAAGACCAAATCATCGGCGAGGGCAAAATTTTGACCGAAATCGTCAAAAAAAGAGAGCCGGTCAACCTTATTTTTTGGGGACCTCCCGGTACCGGCAAAACTACCCTAGCTAGAATTCTCGCGCATGAATTCAAGGCCGATTTTGTCGAAATTTCCGCCGTTACTTCCGGCAAAAAAGACATCGAAAACGTCATTGAGCGCGCCAAGACCAATTGGAACTTAGGAATTCGCACCGTACTTTTTGTTGACGAAATCCACCGTTTCAACAAAGCCCAACAAGACGCGTTTTTGCCACATGTCGAATCCGGCCTCATCACTCTAATCGGCGCCACCACCGAAAATCCTTCTTTTGAAGTCATTTCCCCACTGCTCTCCCGCTCTCGTGTAGTCACGCTATCACCATTATCAAAAAAAGCACTAAAAGAAGTGCTCCATAACACCATTATAGCACAAAATATCAAAATTGTCAAGAAATCATCCAAAACCACCCCCTATATCACCGAAGAAGCTCTAGACTATTTGGCCGAATTATCTGGCGGCGACGCTCGCTCCGCACTAGGAGATTTAGAGCTCGCCATGTCTTTGAGCAAAGAAATTACAAAAAGTGTCGTCGAAGAAGCCGCCGGCCGCAAACTTCCCGGCTACGACAAAAAAGGCGACCACCATTATGATACAATTTCTGCCTTTATCAAATCTATGCGTGGCTCTGATGTGGATGCTGCCCTCTATTATTTAGCCCGCATGGTCAAATCCGGCGAAGATCCCAAATTCATTGCCAGGCGCATGGTAATATTCGCCTCCGAAGACATTGGTCTTGCCGGAAACGGCGCCCTTTCCCTTGCGACCGCCTGTTTTCAAGCTGTAGAGAGAGTTGGTATGCCCGAATCCGGCCTCATTCTCGCCCATGCCACTGTGGCCTTAAGCCTTTCCAAAAAATCTCGAGCCACCACCGATGCCTGGTACAAAGCTCTAGACCTAGCCCAAAAAACCATGAACGAGCCCGTACCTACTTGGCTCAGAAATGCTCCTACCAAGCTCATGAAAGATTTAGGCTTTGGCGAAGGCCAAAAATGGGAAGCCGGCTTCCATCTCGACAAGAATTACCTCCCAGATAGCATCAAAAACGAAAAAATCTTTCCGAGAAATTAAACCTTATTGATCACTGGTATCACAATCGGCGTATGCCCAGTCGCATCAAACAGAATATGGGTAATATCGGTCTTAATTTCTTCTTTTAGCACTTTCATTTCCGGATCTGAGGAAATCGACTTATCAGTTTTTTGCCTCAAATAATGCCGAATTTTTCCAATCAACTCTTCCGAATTATCGAGATAAATAAACGCTCTCGACACGATATCTGGTGTCTTCATTAGATGCCCGGTCTTTTTGTTTAGTGTCAAAATTATCACAAAAATCCCTTCCCGAGAAATATGAATCCGGTCCTTCACCACCGCCTCGTGCACCGGTTTATCCGCATCATCGTAAAGTTTGTTCCCCACCGGGATTCTCCCGCATTTTTTGATGGTTTTGTCCGGAAGCAGCTCAATAATATCCCCATCATCAGGCAAAATAATTCTCTCGTGAGCAATCCCCACCACATTTTCTGCCATCTCAGCGTTATGTTGCAACATATAAAATTCCCCGTGGTATGGCACATAATTTTTTGGATTGAGCCTAGTTACAAATTCCACATGATCCTCATAATAAGCGTGCCCAGAAAGGTGCAACGGCCCAATATTATTCAGATGTGTTTTGCCATTCTGAATCACCTGCGCACCCTCTCTCAAAAGTCCATCCACCGTCGACACCACATGCGGCTCATTACCCGGAATCGGATTAGACGAAAATACTACCGTATCTGTCGGCTTAATTTTGATAAATTTATGTGCACCGGTCACCATTCGGTTCAACACCGCGTTTAGCTCGCCCTGAGAACCTGTACAAACAATACACACTTTCTCATCCGGCAGTTTCAAAGTATCTTCCATCTTAATAATCGTATCTTTTGGCACTTTGATCGACTTAGATCTAAGAGCCACTTCTACGTTATTAATCATCGAAAAACCCGAAAATGCCACTTTTCTACCACGTTTTGCCGCCTCGGTAAGGATTAACTCAATTCTTGAAATTTGCGATGAAAAACAGGAAATAATCACTCTTCCCCCAGCATAATGATCCATCACTTTACCGAGATTTTCCCCCACATCGTATTCCGAATGCGGATGTCGCCCCGGAGAATCGATATTAGTAGATTCATTTACCATCAAATCTACCCCTTCTTTTGCCACAATTTCATCAATTCTCTCATAATCAGTCTGAACGCCCATTGGATTAGCCTCATAACGCCAGTCGCCTGAGAAATAAATCAATCCGTTCGGCGTCCTCATTACAATTGCCGTATTTCCTGGAATTGAGTGCAAAGTATGGATAAACTCCACCGAAAAATTCTCGCTAACTTGGATTTTTTCATGTTTAAACGGGTCCACCGAAATATAATTCATATCCGGCGCTTCATCCAGCTCCGACATCTGTTTTTTAATCATCCCAATCGTAAAATCTGTCCCGTAAATCGGCGTATTAGTCGAAAAATGCGGCAAAAGATGCTTACACGCTCCAATATGGTCAAGGTGCGCATGAGTAAAGCAAATCGCCTTTACCTTGTTGATATTATCCTCGAGATATTTAATATCTGGAATCAGATAATTCACCCCTGGATAATCATCACCTGCAAATAGCACCCCCATATCTATAATTACCATCTCAGATTTATACTCAATAATGGTCATATTTTTACCAATACCAAATTCGCCCACACCACCAATCGGAATAATCTTTACCGCCTCTGGATCTGGACGCATCTGTTTAAGTTTAGCATTGGTCATTTGCTCGCCACCGTAGCCATTGTAGCGCGATTTATCTACCGGCACCCCAATGATATGTTGCGTAGCCTGCATATTTACATCTTGAGAAAGCATCCTCTGATGATGTACCATATCACCTTTTTTCGCCGAAACCGAAAGTTTCACCTTTCTAGCTTCTGCTTCGGCTTGTTTTTTGCTAGCCGCAGTGGCCGGCTTAGCTGGTTTAGCCGCTTTTTTGGCCGATTTGGCCGGTTTTTTAACTAATTTTTCATCTTTGCCACCAGGCGCAAAATTCGAATTAAAATTCCTTTTTTGTGCCTCTTCAAATTGTTTTTTAATATCGCCAATGCGTTCCGCTCTAGATTGTAAAAGCCGAGCACGGCGTTTTTCCTCATTTATATTCATAAGTTCCTTTTTATTACAAGTAAATTCGCTAATTCTATTATAGCAAACCGCTTGCAATTTTTCAAGCCCTTTGCTATAATAAATATATACAGAATTAGCCGACCCACCAGGGCCGGTTGTTTTAATAAGAAAGGAAACTATGGAAGGATTAGACCTCAAACAAATGTCCGCAATGGTAGATATCATTGCCGAAGAAAAAGGTTTACCAAAAGAAACTGTTTTAAGTGTCATTGAGCAAGCCATCGCCGCCGCTTGGCGCAAAGATAACGGCGATAAAGATATGAATGTCCGCGCTATTTTGAATACCCGTACCGGTGAAGCCGATGTCTATATTGCAAGAGAAGTTATCGAAAACGATGTAGCTTACAACCCATCTACCGAAATTCCTCTAAAAGAGGCCGGAAAAGGTGCTAAAATCGGCGATATTGTCGAAGAAAAACAAACTGTTACTACCTTTGGCCGCGTAGCTGCCCAAACCGCCAAACAAGTTGTTATCCAGAGACTCCGTGAAGCCGAAAATGATGCCGTACTTGCCGAATTTGAAGACAAAATCGGCACTATTGTCACCGGTGTAATCACTCGTGTCGAGCCAAAAATCGTTCGTATCGACCTTGGTCGCGCCAATGGCATCATGCCACGCTCCGAGCAAATCGATGGCGAATATTACAGTGTTGGTTCTCGTATCAAAGTTTATATCAAAAACATTGAGAAAAACGACAAAGGTGCCCAACTAATCTTGTCTAGAGGTTCTGCCGAGTTCATCGAATGCCTCTTCCGCCAGGAAGTCCCAGAGATAGAAAACGGTACTGTAGAAATCAAAGGCATCGCTAGAGAAGCCGGCCGCCGCACCAAGATTGCTGTCACTAGCACCGTTCCAGGCGTAGATCCTGTCGGTACTTTTGTCGGGGGTCGCGGAGTTCGCGTGGGCGCTGTCATGAACGAAATTGGCGATAAGGAAAAAATCGATGTTATCACCTGGAGTGACAACGCATCTGAGTATATCAGAGAAGCTTTGAGTCCAGCCGAAATCAACAAAGTAGAAATCGATGGCAAAAAAGCCAAAGTTCTAGTATCAGAGGAGATGCAATCCATCGCTATCGGCAAACAAGGCCAAAATGTCCGCTTGGCAAGTAAACTCACTGGCTACGACATTGATATCGAGCTAGTCAAAGCCACTGCTAAGAAAAAGAAGAAAAACGTCGAAGACTCCCTCCTCTCCGCTCTTGAAGAAACCGAAGAATAATAAAAAACAACCCCAGCAAAGCTGGGGTTGTCATAAAATGGAAAAAAGTCAGGACATGC
>JAGCBP010000015.1 GCA_017652105.1 Candidatus Saccharimonadota bacterium | reverse complement strand
GTTCGCTATCGATCAATCAACATATTTAGTCTTGGCAGGTGGTCCTGCCGGATTCAAACAGGGTTTCTCGTGCCCCGTCCTACTTGAAAAAAGATATATAAAGCCTAAGACCGTTTCGCGTACGGGACCTTCACCCTCTTTGGCGTTTCGTTCCAAAAACTTCTGCTACGATCTTAAGGTTGTGTCTTTATCCACTTAGTTAACGCTATTGGTTTTTATGCCAAACATCCCATATAGAGACATTCAGCATAAAAATTATCTAATTTCGCAACCCCTTCTAAACTCTGGCCGTTAAACCGTAAGGTTTAGTAAGGTTTAGGCTGTTCCAATTTCGCTCGCCACTACTTTCGGAATCATTGGTTATTTTCTTTTCCTGGACCTACTAAGATGATTCAGTTCGGTCTGTTCCCATCTTCTACCCTATGTGTTCAGGTAGCGACAATGTGGCATGACCCACATTAGGTTTCCCCATTCGGAAATCCCCGGATCATTTCTCGTTCTCAGATCCCCGAGGCTTATCGCAGAGTCCTACGTCCTTAATCGGTGTTGATTGTCAAGGCATCCACTATCAGTGCCCTTAATTACCTTTTTATGCATTGACATAACTAGCAATCGATGTTTAATCAATTACTGATGCTTATGTCTAAAATCTTTTCATCGTTAATTCAACTTGTTAATCAGAGAGTCACAAGAATAACCTATTTATTCCTCGCTTTCATCACTTTTGTAGAGGTCGCAAAAGCGACTTACTTAAACTCCCTCTATTATATCGCACATTTTAGTCGGTGTCAACACTTTTTTTGTGCTTTTTTATCGTAACTGCTACAGCTACAATAATAGCGATAATTATTATCAATACCAAGATCATCAGCCACACTGGACAAACTAAAACTGTCTTCTCTAGCACCGATTCTTCACCAAAGATTTTTACTACTTGTTTAACCTTAAACATACCCACCATCGGGAGATCGCAAGTCTGCACATGATAACGTTCGGTATTTGGAAGGATCATACTAGTTTCAGTTTTTTCCTCATTAGTACAAATTTCCTCATTAGAGTTAAGCGGCCAAACCTGAAGCGTATAAGTAGCATCAGTATAAACGTTACCCTCATTCCTTACCATCGAAGTAGCTTCTAGCTTGTTATTAGTTAGAAAAGTTGGGATATTATTCTCTGTAATAGAGCCTTTTTCTACAGTTTCACCAGCCACATTAGCATAAATAACCGATGCGAGCTGATATTTATTAGAGATACTGGCCCCTTTCTTTTCGTCGGAAGATTGATCATTCTCTTTAGAAACCAAAATTGTCGCATATTGAGAGCCCGCCGGTGCATTGTTCGGCACTTTTATCGAAAAATTAATAGCATCAGATCCGTTAGGGGCAACCACGCCGGATGTCTTATCTACAGATATCCATTCTTTCATCATATTATATTCAGTAACTTTCGTAACGTCAGTTACACCGTAGTCATCTTTGCTATTCCCGTCTGGAGAAATTGAATAGGAACCGATTTCGACCGCATATTTCAAATCCGCCTGAGCGTTCGCATTATTAGAAACCGTGATAACACCTTTATAAGTCTCTCCGGGTGTCAAAATAATTTTTTGTATCATTGGCGAGACAAACATACTAGTGTTTGGAGCTTCGTCCGCATGCGTGTTAGAAATACCAAACGCCCCGATCCACCCAAAAACTATCGCAAAAATAGTTAAAATAGCTATTGCTTTATTTTTAAAATGTCTTAGTTTCATATAACTCCTTTAATAATATTATATCATACAGTACTTTTAATTACTCTTTACCTTCACAGTTAAATCCCTTTGATTTATACAGAGTAGAGAGTACTTTTGAAGTGTAGCTAGAAAGGCTGTCATTAGTGTCTATCAGAAAAACCTTAGCCAATTGATTATTTAATTGTTTCGTTTCGGCATAAAGACCAATTTTTACATTATTATCAACAACTGAAAAGTTTGGCGAAAAAGCGTTAATATCTTTGCCATTGTTCTGGAGATGATTGCCATACGCAGCATACAACTTTGCCTCAGCCGTTTTGGCGTCGCCGGCATTTTTATAAATTATATCAGCATTATAAGATATATTGTCTATTTTCTTATTCTTAAAGATTATTTTAATGCTTTGATTTGCCGATTCTGCATCAGATATATCAAAGAATGCCTCGGGAATATCCTTAGACTTGGTAGTGCAATATAAAGACTGTGTACTGACGGTCTCGCCACCAGTAGATGTATATGTGGTTTTCGGCGTAAATAAATTAATTAGCAAAACAACTACTCCTATCAAAATCACTAAAAAAACTACCAAAATAGTTATGCCTTTGGTACTTTTGATTCCTTTTTTATCCACCTCCTTGTATTTCATTTTTACCTCTCTTATATTAATAATATGGTGTTCACAAATTTGTGCCCACCATTATTTTTTCTTAGTGGCTCCGGCCACTAGACCGGAGCCAAACAATACTAACAATTAGCTTGCTAGAGGAGTTACAGTGTAAGTTACCTTACCAGTGTAAGTACCACTTGCTTGACCAGTAGCAGCATACACCTGATATTGGGTAGTCACTACGCTAGTAGCAGCTGCAGAGCCGTCAACTACGTTAGTAGCGGTGTCTGGAATTTCAGCCCAAGCGTTATAACCGGTAGAGATAGCAGCGTTAGTCGCACTATCAATCTTGAATGCCCAGTTAGAAGTTGTACCAGATGTAGCAGTACCGGTAGCGATTGCGTTTTCACCAGAGTAAAGAGCAGTGTTGTCATCGCCAACAGTAGCACCTACAGCGGTCACATTCCAAGCGTTTGAGTTGCATACTACAGTAATGCTCTCGGCAGCAGTACTAGTAGCAGTACTACCAGGAGTCACGCTAATAGTTACATTGTGATCCGTAGAATCGGAGATAGTACAACCAGCACCAACTGTTGCATTAATAGTATCAGTTACTGAAGTCAATGCGAATGCCCTAACGATTGGCATAGCTGCAAGAGCTACAGAAGCTGCACCAGCTGCGATTATTGATTTTTTCATTATTTTTTCTCCTCCTGCATATACGCAGAATTAAATTAATATATTTTGTGTTAAATGTATAACCTTTAACATTTCTAATTATAACTAAGCAAAAGCACTATGTCAACACTTTTTTAAGACTTTTTTAAATATTTTTCCACCCATTTCTTAAAAGCTTCATATTCATTGTATGCACCCGCATCTTCATCAGAGTCTGCCCTCAAAAATCCTATCACTTTTCCATTAGATATCACCGCCACCGAAGGATAATATTTGATAAAATCATGCAAAGAAGTTTCCTTCATGTCTTCAAACATAATTTTGTACACTTTTATCCCGTTTTCACTAGACCAATCTTTTACAAACCCCTCTAGTCTATCTGCTGTCGTGCATCCATTCTGATCCACAAACACCACAAAAGATTTTTTATCTGCCACTAATTTTTCGTATTCATCTTTGTTTAATTCTATATACTCACCATCACATTTATCCCCGCAGATATATTCAGAAGACAGCACCGCTTTCGAGTCACCAAATCCCCCGCTTACCGCCACTACAAACAAAGCCGTGCCCCCTACCACCAAAATCAACCCCAAGACAAGTTGCCAAACTTTTAAATTTTTCATTTGTTCTCCGTTAAAGTATAGAGATTAATATCATGATATGGTACTTTATAAAAATCATAAACTGTCTTGCCATCACTATTAACCCGCTTCACCTCTACTTTGTTAGCCCCATCATAATACCAATACCCGCCTACATCATAAATTTTATCCGCATCCCAGCCCAGAGCCACCAACATATTTTTCATCATCCCAGAATATCCACCTCCCCCACACATCAAGAATATTACCTTATCTTTTGGAAATAACGCCTCCAAAATTTCCATTGATTCTTTATAATTTGGCGTATAAACACCATTATTATTAGTAAACAAAGTTTTTCCTACATAAGTATCGCCTACTTGTTCTGGCAAACCAGTTACATTGACAATATAAGGTAGTGGCACTACTTCAAATCCATTCACAAACCCAGACAAATACGAATCCCCACCAATTGCCTCATAATTTCCCGGATCCTTTAGCATTCGCATATCTCGGTACACCGCATCTGGGCGCCCAAGATATTTATCAATCGTAGATTCATTGACATTTTTATCAATTCCTAATTGCCCTCTCTGCCCATCAGATAACTCCGGCTTCGGCAAATCAGCTAACACCGTATTTGGCCAAACATATCTTCCTAGCAAAAATGCACCCGCAACTAGCAAAACTCCACCAACCACCAATGACCAAATAACTTTTTTCATTAAATACCTCCACTTTATATTTTTATTATAGCACAGTTTGGTTCGGACAAGTCGCCAGAACTTCCGAAATTGCATTTTTCTCAGCCTCAGTTACCCAAAGTTTATATTTATATTTTACCGAAATTTGCCTCGCCACATACTGGCAACGAAATTTCTTGTTTTTAGGCAGCCAAGTTGCCGCATCACCATCCGATTTTCCCTGGTTAGCTTTGCTATCCACCGCAATCAAATTCAAAGCATCTGTCGCAATTTCATATCTTGTCTCTTTTGACAAATATTGTGCTCCCTTTTGCCACGCATCAGAGAGAGCCACCACGTGATCTATTTGTATCCCTTTTGAAATTTCCGCCTTAGTCGAAAATTTCAAAAATTCCCCCGTATATGGCTCCTCGAACTCACCAGCCACCACCGTGCAGCCATCCAGCACCGCTGAGTCGCCAAATTCCCGCTTAATAATCCGTTGTCTCAAACTACATCCCTCTATAGTCGGCCAAGAAGTATAAAATTCTTCTCTAGAATATCCTGTTTTTGGTGCCCGCCCTTTCACTTCCAAAAGCTCCAAAACATCTACCGCCAATTTTTGTCCATCGGCACCAATTGCCGCCTCCGCACCAGTATTTTCTATCGGCACAAAGATTTTTTCATAGCTCGCCGGATTAAAAATTAGCCACATCGCCACCGCAACAAATGCAGCAAACACCACCGCTAGTCTTCTCCACTTCAGTATTTTCATTGATACATATTATAACACCTCTTGTATTTTTCAGCAAAGTGTGATATAATAGATAATAATGAGAAAAATTGTCAAATTATTTTTTACTGTGGTTTTGATTGGCTCTGCCTTTAGCTTTTCGTCGGTTTACGCCGAGGATGCTCCCGGTGAAGAATGGGATGGCAATATCAAAGATCCAGCCGGAGAAACTATTGTAGAACCTACTACGCCGACCGAGCCAGAGCAACCTACTCCAGCTCCTGCTCCAGCGCCGGCCCCAGAGCCTACTCCAGCACCAGCTAAAAAACCCGTCTCTACTCCAGCGCCTGCTCCAGCTCCAACCGTATCTACCCCTGAAGTCGCCCCAGAAGAAACCCCAGAGGAAACCCCAGAGGAAACTCCAGAGGAAGAGATCCCCGCAGAAGAGGCGCAAACAACCGAAGAAACTTCTACAGCCGAAGAAACCCCTGCCGGGGAACCATCTGTTCTAGTTCCAGAAACTGCTCGCCCTCACACTAACGAAAAAATTCAAAAATTAGCTCTAATTTCTACCGGTATCGTAGTTTTCACTAGCATTTTTACTTGGTGTATTATTAGAATCATCAAAGTTTCCAAAATGGAAAAACTTTACGAAGAAGCCACAAAAAAAGCTACTCGTGCCAAAAACGCCAAAATTAACCGCGCCGGCTAATTAAATCACAACCCCTCTACTTTTGTACTTGAATTTATTGTTATATTAAGCGCCTGCCCGTGCAAAACATTTTCGTTGTATTCCGCCACCACCGTGTTATAATCAGAAATCAAATTATTGATAGCGTTATACATACTACTTAGCGCATTCTGTTTGCTAAGTAGCTCATTTCTTCTATTATTAAACACATAATTTGAAGAAAAACAATCTGGTGTTTTTGCACATTCATTAAATTCACCCACTTCCTTATTCAAACTCGCCGCCTCTTTTTCGTATTCGGTTGTTTTGTTAGTAATTTCGGCTTCAATTGACTTAGCTTTGGCCAGCAATTCCTCCAGTTTTTTCTCTATTTCCCGAAATACTGTAATATATCCATTATAATACCCCGCCACCGCATCTTGATTCTTAAAAATTTCCGCATAATGTTTTTCCAAACTATCCGGCAAATCAGCAATCTCGGTACCCTCTCTCACATACAATTCTTCCAATCTCTGATCCTCAGGATAAATTCCGATTTCCTCTCCCAAAACATCCTGATTTTCAGCATAAACTTCCATCAAAATTACACTCAATTTTTGCTTATCCTCTGCCGGCATCCGATGATACACCGCGTGAAGAAGCTCATGCGCCGCCGTCAGTTCCCTTATCCCCTCAAGCTCACTCTCTGTAATATTATAAATATACACCTTATCATCGGTATAGCAGCCTAGTATCGCATTCTCGTTTTCCACTTCTCGGCATCTATTATTAAATTCCTCCTTTTCTTGAAGTTCCGGCCTCACCGCATTAAAAATCAGCCTTCCTTTAGTAGTCAAATCTAGGCTCTCCCTAATCGATTCCATCTCAGAAGATGGTTGATATCCCATCCCTACCAGAACATCTTTAATTGTACCAAAATTCAACGCCACAAAAGAAACCACCGCAAGCAGCAGCAAACTACACATAGCAAACACAGCAACATGATTTCTCTCATTCCTACTAGTTTCTTTCATATTACCATTATATCAAAAATATGATATAATAACAGATATGAATTTAAAGATCGGAATCGTTGGTCTCCCAAATGTTGGGAAATCTACACTATTTAATGCTCTTACCAACGCTGGCGCACTTGCCGCCAACTATCCTTTTGCTACCATCGAGCCAAATGTCGGCATCGTTCCAGTTCCAGATGAACGCCTAGATGTCCTTGCCAAAATGTACGAAACGGACAAAGTTGTCCCCGCCACCGTCGAATTCGTAGACATTGCCGGACTAGTACAAGGTGCATCAAAGGGCGAAGGTCTCGGCAATAAATTCCTCGCCCACATCCGCGAGTGTCAAGCCATCTGCCATGTTGTCCGCGCTTTCAAAAACGACGATATTTTAAGAGCCGACCAAAAGCTCGTCACCGACATTGTCGCTCAAGCCAAAGACGATATCGACATCATCAATCTAGAATTACAACTCGCCGATGAGGAAACCAAGGCCAAAGTCGAGGCTAAGCGCAAAAAAGATCCCGCCGACGAAAATATCCCTTATCTCACCGACAAACCCGTGATTTATATGTTCAATGTCGACGAAAACGGCCTCACCGATAAAGATCTCCAAACCAAACTACAAGATCTAGTAAAGCCATCAAAAGCCATTTTTGTCAATGCTAAGCTCGAAGAAGAAATGTCCGGCATGGATAGAAACGAGCGCAAAGAATTTCTCGAAAGCTACGGCGTCAAAGATGATGCCCTCGGCGAACTTATCAAAGCCGCCTACGAAACTCTCGGCCTCCAATCTTTCCTTACCGCCGGCAAAAAAGAATGTCGCGCCTGGACCATCAAAAAAGGCGCCACCGCTCCTGAGGCCGCCGGCACTATTCACACTGATTTTGAACGTGGTTTTATCGCCGCTAATATTTGTAACTTCAACGATCTAAAAGAATTAGGCTCGGAACAAGCAGTCAAGGCCGCCGGCAAACTTAGAACCGAAGGCAAGACCTACATCATGCAAGATGGCGATGTAGTTGAATTCAAATTCAACGTATAACTAACCAGTCCAAAACTCGAAACTCACCATCTACCGCAGCCGCCGCGAGTAGCGGATTATATTTTTGGTACGAAGGTCTAGCCTTCAAAAACACCTCAGAAGCAAATTTCATTCTCTCCAACTTTTTCTTATCAATCGCACCAAATCCCCCACCAAAATCACTATTTTTACGCGTTTTCACCTCAGTAAAATACAGTTTGCCATCACAAAGAGATACAATGTCGATCTCGCAAAATTTAGTTTTAAAATTCCGCTCCAGAATCTTATGCCCATAAGAGACCAAATGCCCACATACCGCCTCCTCGCCTCTACCGCCTACAAGTGTTGTGTTTTTTACAGCACCAACACTTTTATCACCTCGTTTAAACCCCACCATACTTTTAATTGGCTCAAAACTTTTCCGGTGTTCAGGCGTAACCCCCAGCTCACGAATCGCCGCTATATGTTTAGTTGTCCCATACCCCACATGACTAGAAAATCCATACCCCGGATATTTAGTATCCAGATCATACATATAATGGTCTCTTGCCACCTTCGCAATAATAGAAGCCGCCGAGACTTCTTTCACCAGGTCATCCGCTTTTGGCATTGTCGAAACAAAATCCGAGAGTTTAGTTTCACGAAGAAAATTCACTTTCCCATCAATCACTATCTGGGAAAAAGCCGCGTGAAGTCCTTGTACTGACTTCACAGCTCTAGAAGTAGCCAGCACCAAAGCCTGAGAAATCCCCACTTCATCAATCTCAGAAGCAGCAACCCACCCCAGCCCGCACGCCGTGGCTTCTTTCAAAATCACTTCAGACAAAGCTTCCCGTTTTTTCACCGACAATTTTTTAGAATCTCTCAGTTCCTCCACCCACTCCGGCCTACTTCCATCGGCATCAACCGGCAAAATTACCGCCCCAACGACAAGCGGACCGGCAAGCGGTCCGCGTCCAACTTCATCTATTCCTAGAATCGCCATTAAGCCTCAGCTGGCTTAGCTTCTTCAGCTGGTTTCTCAGCTTCAACTGGTTTAGCTTCAGTCTCTGGAGTTTCCTCATTCTTTTCTTCTTTAGGCGCTTCCTCTTCCACCTTCACATCATTTACTGCGGCTCTATCAAAATCTTTACCGGCGAGACGAGCAGACTTACCACTTCTTGCGCGCAAATAAGAAAGATTATTGCGGCGCACCTTAGAACGCTTGGTAATCTCAATCTTCTCAACCAAAGGCGAGTGAATCAAGAAAGATTTCTCCACGCCTACGCCAGAAGTCACCTTACGAACTACAATCCTAGCAGTATGAGATTCTTTGCGATCAACCCGAATCACTACCCCTTCAAATACCTGAAGCCGGAATTTATCGCCTTCCTTAATTTTCTGAGTCACCTTCACGGTGTCACCAGAACGCACATCCACAACCTTTTTCTTTTTCTGAGCGTCACCAATTTGTTTTAAAATAGAAAAACTCATATTTTACCTTTATTTAATTCAATTAGATACAATTATATCACACTACACCTATTTTTGCAATGCTTTTTTGATTCGTTCTTCCGTTGGCAAAGCAGTATCTACATCTTTCAAAGCTTCCGTAGCTTCTTTCAAAGTAAATCCCAGCGCCATCAAGGCATCTAGAGCCTCATCCGGCTCTTTCGAAGCGCCACCAACCGCCCCAGCCTTCACCTCAGTCGCACCATATTTTGATGGCGCCCCTACTTTATCTCTAAGATCCACGATCACCCTTTCCGCCGACTTCTTACCTACACCCGAAGCTTTAGTAATAAAACTAGCATCCGCATTTGCAATTGCATTTCTCACTTCCTCAGCCTCTGCCAAAGACAAAATCGCAATTCCCGCCTTCGGCCCAATCCCCTGCACCGAAATCAAAAGTTCAAACAATCTCTTGGCGGTCAAAGAGGAAAATCCGTACAACTCTTCAGATTGTTCTCTCACCGCATGATAAGTAAAAAATTTTCTTTCCTCGCCCAATCTCGCCTCATCATAATCAAAAACCGGCACCATCACCTCATATCCCACTCCGTTCACATCAATCACTACAGAGTTTCCAAATTTTTCATCCACAACACCTTTTACATGCGAAATCATATTTACATTTTACCACGATTATTCGAAAATTTATAACTTCCGCCGGTTTCACCAGTTTTATACAGATATCCACAAACAATCGCCACAGCTAGAGCATCCGCGGCATCATCCGGTTTTGGTTTACTAGAAAGCCCCAAAGTCACCCGTACCATTTCTTGCATTTGCGCTTTCGAAGCCGCCCCGTATCCAGTCAAAATTTTCTTAATTTCATTTGGCGTATATTCAAATACTCGCACACCTTTTTGCTCCGCCACCAAAAGCACAATCCCTCTAGCTTCCGCCACCGCTATTCCCGTCGTAATATTTTTCGAAAAAAACAACTTTTCTACCGCCACCATATCTGGTTTTGTTTGTTCAAAAACTTCCACCAGAGAATCGTATAATTCTTTCAAACGCGAAGGCATCGGCGCATCTACTTTGGTCGTTACCGCGCCAAAATCCAAAGTTTTAAAATCATCACCGCTTTCAGCCTTAATCAGCCCAAATCCGCAAATCCCAATTCCCGGATCTATTCCTAAAATTCTCATTTTACAAACCTAATTAATGTTTCACGCAGGTCTTTTGCCGGAATCACAAACTTATCTTTGACAGTACTAGGTCCAATCGCATGAGAAAAACCGAGTTTTTTCGCTTCTGCAATTCTCTGGTCCGCCCGAAAAGCCGAGCGTATCTCACCGCCTAACCCAACTTCACCAAATACCACGTATTCTTCGCCTAATTTCCGCCCGGCTACCGCCGAAGCGATCGCCATACAAACCGCCAAATCCGCCGCCGCATCAGCAAGTTTCATTCCGCCTACTACATTCACAAAAATATCTTGGTCAGACAATTTTAGTTTTGTCCTTCTCTCTAGCACCGCAATCAAAAGATTCAACCGATTCAGGTCAAAACCACTTGCTGTGCGTTTTGGATATCCGTAATTCGTTTTAGTAGCTAACGCTTGTATTTCCACCAAAATCGGCCGATTACCATTGAGTGTTGCCAGAATTATCGAACCATCCGTGTTAGTTCTCTCAGCTAGAAGGGCCGCCGAAGGATTTTCTACTTCGGAAAGTCCCGAATCCAGCATTTCAAAAATCGCCACTTCGTTAGTCGAACCAAATCGGTTTTTTACTGCCCGCACGGTTTTAAATCCACCGTATCTATCTCCTTCAAAATTCAGCACCACATCCACCAAATGTTCCAAAACTTTCGGCCCAGCCAAAGTCCCTTCTTTTGTCACATGGCCCACTATTACCACCGCCGTATCGGTCGCCTTCGCCGCCCGAATAATTAAATTTCCCGCATTAGTCACTTGTGATACAGTCCCCGGCGCCGAGGATATTTCGTTCACCGCCAAAGTTTGGATTGAATCTACAATCACCAGATCAAATTCACCCGATTCTATAGTTTTTGCAATATCGTTGGCGGATGTAGAAGCAGCAAAATTCAATCTATCCGAATTCGCACCAAGCCTCTCTGCCCTAAGCTTTACTTGCCCAGCACTTTCCTCACCCGATATATATAATACATCGTGGTTTTTTGCGATTCTCGCACAAATCTGCATCAAAAGCGTAGATTTGCCAATTCCCGGCTGTCCGGCGAGTAGTGACACCGACCCCATCAAAATCCCCCCACCAAGCACTGTATCAAGATCTTTAAAATTAGTTAAAAGCCTCGCTTTTGCATCCGATGGCACTACGGTTTTTAGTTTCACAAAATCCAACTTTTTACCCGAGAGCTCCGCCTTCGCGATCGCCGATTTTTTCTCTGCAGCAACCTCCGGCATTTGCTCAACCAAAGAATTCCAGCTACCACAATTCGAACACTGCCCTACCCACTTAGCATAAGAGGTTCCACACTGCTGACAAACAAACTGACTCCTCACTTTCATATAATATATATTATATCACTCTTTAGTATCGAGGCGCTAATTCTCTTTGATAAGCAGTCTGAAGCGTAGTAGTTTGAGCAGACTGCGACAAATTCTCAGCCCACATCAAGAGCGATGAGTCATAATCAATAATTTCCGCTGGCTCAGTTGATTTGTCACCAGCTGCCGATCCGTAAGTTCTGTGCGGGACAAATTCATCAGTTATGACAGTACCAAATATTTTGAGTTGTGTAGACCTCTTCTTTGAAGCTACGCTAGCCTCATCCGAACAAGTGTTTACAACTCCGCCAACCTTCGTAATCAAAACTGCATCCACTTCTTTTACATGACATTGAATATTAATCTTATTTGCATAAATAATTATTTTTGACACCTTGTCTAGTGAATTATTCGTTCCGCTTGGATGCAAAACACTATCTGTAATAGTTACCGTACCGGAAGATTCAATCAAATAAGTCATACTTTCAGAAAGTTTACCAGAAATATTTACATTACCACTCTTATTGATATAGCGCATATTCACCCCTACCTGATTTTTTATCGGAGTCCCCAATCCACTATCAACTAAATCAATCGTGCCATCAGTATAATTAGGGCTCGCATAGCCCCAATACCTTATTAGTTCATCCCTACTTGCCCCTTCGCTGCCAGCACCAATCCCAGACTTGCCTACTGTATTTTTGCTAGTAGTACAAGTGCCATCATCATTTGCAAAACTAAGTGGTGCCCTATTTTCGCAAAGTGCCTTTGTTGCCCCCTGACTGCCATTTGTTGCCGCACCAGAAGCAATTGTATTAGAAGTTCCACTGCCGATAATCAAACTGTGCTCCGCCCAAGTACCAAAGAAGTGCTTATTATTTGTATTCTTTGTATAATTCCATTCGCCATACACATTATTTTTTGCTGGTGGATTAGAGTTTATATTACCTGCAGAATAGATACTTCCGCCCCACACCTGAAGACTCGGCCGTTTATTAATTTGTTGGCAGGATGGAGTAGAATAACGCCACTTACCATTACCAGTTACATTCAAGTCCGTGCTAGTTTCCGTATCCTTCGAAGCCGACGGCCACACTGCACTCACTACACAGATATAATCCCCGGCGCTTGCATCAAAAGCCGCATAGGTAGTATTACCAAAAGGCCTATCTCTATCACCACCGCCCTGATCATTATCCTTATTTAGCTCATCATCTATAGTCCTAGTATCTATATTGCTACACTGCTTCCATTTAGCATTCGCATCCGTAATCACAGTGTTAAGAGTACTGCAAAGATCATTTGCCGACCCAATTTCCCCTTCAGAGAAGCCGCCATCAGAATCCTTTGTTACATAAGCCGCAAGGTTTATTTTGGCTCCACTAGGTACTTTTGTAGCATAATAGTCTTTTGTTGCATCATTATACCTCGGCTCTACCTGTGTCCAGATTTCCTTAATATTCAAAACTTCACCAGAGAATAAAGTTTTGCTAGTATCTAGTTCCACACCGGTATGGATTTCGAAATTATAAGGCACAATCACCGATGCATTTTTAACCGCTGGCGTTTCATCTACTTTCGCCGCCACAAAATCTCCATCATATTTATTTGTGCATTGAAGACATTCATAATTCTTTTTACCATCACTCTCTATTTCTTTACAAGTACAACAGCCTTTTATACAGTCGGCATTTCCATTACAATCCGCTACACAGGTGTCCTTACCATTACAGGTTTTACAATTACTAAGACAATTAGCATCGCCCTGACACTCACCACAATATTTATCACCACCAGTCTTCTTGGTCCAGCAATATTGTGCAGGAATTGCTGGGCTTACCGCAGCATTTCCCGCCCACCAACCAAGTCTATCTGGATATAACAAGGTATCAGGATAAGTTGAGCTGTTAAATGTAACTCCAATTGCTGGACAGAATATTTGTAACCTACTATCTATCTCTATTTGGTTAGCACCATCATGGCAAGCCCCATCCTTAGATTTACTATAAACTTCTTCTGATGTACTAAGAGTCGGCGTAACTGGCATTGTCAACTTAGTCGGAGTGCCCGTAGTGGCAGTTTCGGTGTAGGTACTACCTACATCGCCAGCGCCTTCCTTACCAGAAAGTATATTAGACTCATTGTGCGCCCACCTTATCGTAGTATCACCTATATCATATAAAAACTCTTTATATGGATCAGCATTTCTATTATCATCAGTCGTTCCTTCCGAAGATCTACTACCCTGAGAACCTATCGGGTTACTAAGGCTAAACTTGTTCTGCCAAGCAGCACCAAATATATCTTTCAACTTCTTTTTTACTAGTGGCATTGGACTCGCCAAACATTCATTTGTCGGTAGAGGCGTATTAAAGTTAGGTTTTCCTATCACTTCCGAGACCTCCGCATTAAGCACACTACTTGCCTGCATCCCTGGATAATAACAAGTGTGCCATGCAATTCTATCTCCTGGTTTTGCGTAAACAGTGGCTGGCTTAGCAGCTGTCGAAACTTTCCAGTCTTCACTTCCGCCGGACCTCATATACAAATCTGTATTTTTAACCCCCAAACTTATATTAGTAACCCCCTCTTTAAATGTGCCGCCAAGTATAGCACAAGTGTCCGGATCCTCGCCACAACCTGGCTTATCGGTCACCACAACAGTTATATCCTGATCCATGGAGCTACGAGATTTCGGATCTGTACCATGAGAACGCCAAACGGTTACCTTTCTTGTATATTCTGTACCACATTCAGTCTCGGTTTTTGTTACCCCACCCCCAGACACAAAATTTGCTATATTCAATGTGGTACCTCTACCAGACACAGCAACCGGAGTAGTCGCAGACCTCTTCATCACCGGACGTGTAAAAGCATACGTAGATTGAATACCCCACGGAAGGTTAACACCATCATCTCCAATCGAATTGTTATCATTCTCTACAAATATATTACTCGGCTTATCCGTAAGGTCCGTACAAGTACCCCAATACATCACTGTTGCTGTTCCGGTAAGACTTTTTACATAAATTTTTGGTACCGTGGCACTAGCCGCATTACCAATCCAAAGTGCGCAACCATTCTGATTTCCATCAGCTGCTTTACCGCATGCCCAATCAACCGATTCTATATTTTTTAATGTTCCCGCATCTTTCAAACATTTAGTTTTATTGTTATTGTATTTGCTATCCGCAAAACAATTACCCGGCAAAACCAATATACTAAAAATAAATACGCCAAGAATCAACGATACTTTTATAGTCCTTCTTAGCATAGACACCCCACAGTCTCATTATCTTCGTTTGTCTCATCCAAACCTTGTCTTTCATTCAATATCGAATCATACTGTCTCACTAAATCTTCATTTCCATAATTACTAGCCACATTTAGTACAAACACGCCAGAGTCTATAGTTTTTAGAACATCATCAATCTCAATTGCTTTTGCAACCACTTCTTCAGCCTTAGTCTTATCAGTATCATACGCCATCACTATATTATAATAATCCATCTCAAGCATCGCCTTAACTTTTTCATCTTCTGTATTATTTATATATCTTTGGTACACATCCAACATACCCTGTTCATCATCTGCATATATTTTTGATAATTCTGCAGAAATTGCCTCATAATACCCAGTATATTCTTTTATTTCAGCAGAACTAATTTGCCCTACGCCCACCGGCTCATCATCAGCAATTTCTTCCACTTTTTTTGGCAAACTTTTCACTATTGCAATTGCAATCACGAGTCCCACAATCAAAACACCAAAAACACCAAGTACAATAAATAATGTTTTATTTTTTGATGCATTCTCCACAGCCGCACCACTGGACTCCACTTCCATACCCCTATTTTACCACAACCAGAATCGAATTGCCAATATTTTTATGCTAATTTTTCTCGCAACCACGAGTCCGCCGGGCCAGCAGTCATTAAAATTATCAAATATCCATCATCACGATATTTGCAAATTTGCTCCCATAAATCATCATTAAGCTCCGCCGCCTCTGCCACTTCTGCATTATTCAGCTGATTAATAAAATCAACTGGCTGCAAAATTGGCAAATCCGGATTTTCCCGCGTAAGATATGTTGACAACCAAAACACTTTTTCTGCACCAATAAACGCATCGTAATATAGATCCAAAACTTCGTGTTGCCGAGTGTTTTGATGTGGTTGATACACCACCACCACACCTTTGAGCCCATCGATTTCCATCTGGTCGAGCGCTACATCCATCGTTGCTTTTATTTCTTCCGGATGATGTGCATAATCCGTATAAATTCCCTCGGCTAGTTTTTCAAACCGTCTCCCCACACCCGGAAATTCGTTCAAAACTTCCACGATTTTTTCATCAGCAACTTCCATCCCTTCGTTTTTAGTAATTTCTTTCACCGCCTCAAACGCCATTCCCGCATCATACCTTCTCGCCTCACCCGCCAATTTAAAATCAAAAAACTTCGGTTCCAAAATCACTTTTTCACTCTGCTCTTCAAATTGAGAAAAAGCTTGTCTATATTCCTCCGGCGTTTTATAAATATCCGGGTGATCATAACTAACCGAAGTGATCACAGAGAGCCACGGATGAAATTTCAAAAAATTCCGGTCATATTCATCTGCTTCATAAATAAAATATTTATCCGCTTCCGAGTAAGCACCCGATGGCGCAAACCCCAAAGTCGAACCCACAATATAAGCAGCCGGCAAACCCAACTTAACACACGCCCAAACAATCATTGAAGTGGTCGTGGTCTTACCATGCGTTCCCGCCACCGCCACCATTTTAAGCCCTAATTTTTGCACCAAAAATTCCGTCAAATTATCTCTTTTCGAAATCCTAATTCCTGCCTCACGCGCCACCAACATCTCCGGCGCATCAGCCGGCAGCGCCGAAGTATGCACAAACCATTCCACGCCCTCAGCAATTTTTGACTTCAAAAATTCCCCATCCTGCTCACCGATAAAAACTTCAATCCCCGCATCAACTAGTTCATCATAAATCGCACCGCGCGAAAGATCCGACCCACAAACTTCAAGTCCAGCCTTCACAGCCATTAACGCCAGCGGCCCCATTCCCGTTCCTGATATTCCCGAAATATAAATTTTCATGATATAATTATTATACAATGAAAATTAATTCTGAACAAGAGATGCTAGAGTTCGGCAAAAATTTCGACATTACTTCTAATGTAATCGAACTTATCGGTGATGTCGGCGCTGGCAAAACTACATTTGTCCGTGGTCTCGCCGAACAGCTTAATATCAAAGAGCCAGTTACCAGCCCCAGCTTCACTATTTCCAAATCCTACGCCGGCAAAACCAAAACTCTTATTCACTACGATTTTTACCGTCTAGAAGATCCCGGCATCATGCAAGAAGACTTACTAGAAAACCTCAAAAATCCTAACAATATTATAGTTATCGAGTGGTCTGATTCCGTCAAAGATATTTTACCAGAAAATCACACTATCATTAATATTAAATATAACGACGACAATTCTCGCGAGGTAGAAATCCAATGAAAATGTATCTAGACACTTCCACCAACACTGCAATCCTAAAACTAGACGACAAAACCTACGAACAAGATTTTGGTCGTGATATGGCCGAAAAACTTCTCAAATTCATTCACGACAAATTAATAGAAAATGGCCAAGATTTTCAAGACATTACTGAGATCGATTTCAATCAAGGCCCGGGCAGTTTTACCGGCCTTAGAATCGGTGCCACCATTGTAAACACCCTAATCCACGAGCTCAATCTAAATCAACCACTCATCATCCCAGATTATGGCCATCCAGCCAACATCTCTAGACCAGTCAAATAACTATTTGATAATTTGATCAATGATGCCGTACTTTTTGGCATCTTCCGCACTCATCCAATTATCTCGATCCATGTCTTTCTCGACTTGAGCGAGTGATTTGCCGGTATTTTTAGCAAAAATTTCCGCCAAACGTTTTTTGAGAAACACGCCTTCTCTAAGCATAATTTCCTGGTCAGTAATCTTACCTTCCGTACCCGATGATGGCTGATGAATCATAATTCTGCTATTTGGCAAACAATATCTCTTGCCTTTCGCACCAGAGGACAAAAGCATCGCCCCCATGCTCGCCTGCAGACCAATTCCAATTGTTTCCACATCCGGTTCAATATAATTCATCGTATCAATAATTGCCAAACCATCATATACCGAACCGCCCGGAGAATTAATATACAGTTTAATCGGTTTTTTCGGATCTTCGTGCGCAAGATACAAAAGTTGCGCCACCACCAAATTTGCCGTATGAGAATTTACATCCTCACCCAAAAACACAATCCGGTCATTGAGAAGCCTCGAATAAATATCGTAAGCTCTCTCGCCTTTATTAGTTTCTTCCACCACCGTTGGTACTAAATAATTTTTTGTCATATTTTACTCCTTTACTAATTTTAATTTATTTCTAATAAGTTTCAAAGTCGGAATATCACCCTTCTTAAGTTTTTCGGCAATAATTTCCTCAGACAAAAGTGATTCTACTTCATTCTCAATACAACGTCTCAGCGGCCTTGCTCCATTCTTTGGATCATAACCCTTACCAATCAAATATTTTTTAGCCGCTTCATCAACTTTGAGTCCAATACCTTTTACCGCCAATCGTTTCTTAAGATCATTTATCAAATTGTCAAAAATTTTCTCCACATCAGCTCGTGTCAAAGCATGAAATACCAAAATCGAATCCAAGCGATTAATCAGTTCTGGCCGCATCACTTTTTTGAGTGCCTTCATCGCATAGGATTTATTTTCCTCATATTCTTCTTGAAGGGCTTTTTTGTCCTTAGCACCCTTTGCTACAAATCCTAATTCCGCCTCTCGGTACATATCAGAAGATCCAAGGTTAGATGTCAAAATCACAATCGTATTGTTAAACTTAATTTTATTACCTTGCCCATCGGTCAAAACTCCATCTTCCAAAATTTGTAGCAACATATTAAACACATCCGGATGCGCTTTTTCAATTTCATCAAACAAAACCACCGAATACGGTTTTCGCCGCACCGCTTCAGTTAATTTACCACCATCCTCATAACCAATATATCCCGCTGGCGCACCCACTAATCTCGATACATTATGTTTTTCACCAAACTCACTCATATCAATTTTTATAAGCGCATTTTCTCCGCCAAACACTTCTCTTGCAATTACCCGCGCTAATTCGGTTTTACCTACACCAGTTGGCCCCATAAAGATAAACGAACCAATCGGACGCCGAGAATCTGTGATTCCACTTCTACCTCGCCGAATTGCCTTTGCCACCGCCGACACCGCTTCATCCTGCCCGACAATTGATTCTTTGATATGAGACTCCAAATCTAGCAACATTTTCACTTCCGAACCATGTACTTTTGATACCGGAATTCCAGTTTTAAGAGACACCGCTGTTGCCAAATTCTCCTCGGTCAAAGTCGGCACCCTGTCTAGTTTCTTACCGCTAGCCTTTTCCATTTTCTTAATTTCATCCTCTATCCTAGACAATTCAGTTTTGAGCATCGCCGCTTTTTCGTAATCTTCTGCTTCCGCTGCTTCGGTAATTTTTTCTTCCAAACTAGTTTTTTGAATTTTCAATTTTTTGTACTTACTGCCACCTTTTTTGTCCGCCGCAACTTTGCAAATCGCCGAAGCTTCATCAATAATATCAATCACTTTGTCCGGCATAAATCTATCATTAATGTACCTCTGCCCCATCACGATCGCCGTTTCCAAAATCCCATCCGGAATCACCACCCCGTGATGTTTTTCGTAATGTTTTTTGATTCCTTTCAAAATTCTAAAAGTAATTGTTGGCGAAGGTTCCTCCACCATCACGGTTTGAAAACGCCGCGAAAGAGCTTTGTCTTTTTCAATAGTTTTCCGATATTCATCAAGAGTTGTCGCACCAATTAGATGCAGAGAGTTCCGCGCTAGCGCCGGTTTCAAAATATTTGCCGCATCCATCGAACCTTCCGAATTTCCGGCTCCGCACAGCAAATGTATCTCATCAATAAATAACAATATCGAATCATCCGACACCGCCTCATCAATGATACCTTTAATTCTTTCCTCAAACTCACCTCGAAATTTTGTCCCCGCTACCACCGAAGAAAGATCCACTTGGTAGATTTTTTTGCCAATCAAATTTCCTGGCACATTCTGCTCCGCCACTCTCGTAGCCAAACCTTCCACGATTGCCGTTTTACCCACACCCGCTTCACCAATCAAAACTGGATTAGACTTAGTTCGGCGAGACAAAACTGTCACCACTCTTTCGATTTCATTTTCCCGGCCAATCACCGTATCAAGTTTACCGAGCTTAGCTTCCTCAGTCAAATCTTTTCCATATCGGCTAAGAAACTTCAAATTAGAATTTTTTACATATTTAGCTTTTTCAGCTTTTTTCTTTTCATCCTCAGTCTGCTTTTCTACCAAAGTTTCCACATCACTCATGATTTTTTCAATATCTACATTTTTGTCAGTCAAAATCAACGCCGCCCGCGAATTCGGCTGCGAAAGCAAACTATATAATATATGCTCGGTACCAATCACCGACAAGCCTTCCTCGTTCACAAAATTTTGCGCCATCCTGAGCGTCAAAACTACCGCTTCCGAAAGAGACATCATCGCCATATCCGAACCCGGCACTTCCACCGCTACTTTATTTAGAGATTTTTCAATCTCATCCAAAGTTACGCCTTCACGCCGAAGCATTTCCGCCCCCGTAGATGTATCAATCGAGAGTATCCCGAGCAGCAAATGCTCAGTCCCCATATACCCATTATTATATCTTTTACTATAAAAATCCGCCTTCTGAATCGCAAACTTAGCGTTTTCAGATAAATGACTCATTATTTCACTAAATTCAGCTTGCATGATAAGTTAATTTTATCATATCTGGCACTCTTATGTCAAGAGTGCTAATTGCCTAACACTACGTTGTTCGCGTGCACCCAACCTTCCACCGTACCGCCGTCAAGGTATTCACCATCTGTCTTTGCCGCTCGCATTACACCGCCTTTAGCAATATACGAAGCAAACGGATCAGTAATCATATACTCTTGTTCAGTCGGCCCAAAATCATGAGAATTCACATATTCTACAATTTCTTTGAGCATCGATGGCGACAAAATATACTTAGAAACCGAAGCTAGTCCTGTTACTTGCTCAGGAGAAGGTTTTTCGGTGATTTTTACCACCTTTTCATCCTCAATAGTCAAAGCCCCGCCGTTAAGCAATGCCTCATACGGATGATCAATTGCTAGAAGCGCCGACTCATCCTCGCCTTTTACCGACTCAATCAAAGCCTCCGCCGAGGATTTGCCACCTGGATTCCAAATAAAATCATCACCCATAAATACCAATACTGGCTCATTGATATTGTATTCTTCCACCGCCAAAGCCACCGGCACCGCCGTACCATATTTAGACGACGGATCTTGTGCCACATAGTGAATTGTTACATCATCCGGCAAAGTCTTAGCTTTTTCTAGCTTATCCTCTTTACCGCGTTCACGCAAATACAAATTAAGCGCCAAATTATCTTGATAAAAAGCTCTCACCTGACAAGGTTCCACATTAGAAACCACCATATAAATATCTTTCACGCCAGCTTTAATCAACTCTTGCACCGAATAATCTACCAGAGGTCGATTCCCCACCGGCAACATCGATTTTTCAATAATCTTAGTAATTGGTAATCTCCGAGTGCCCCATCCCGCCACCGGAATAATTGCTTTTGAAATTTTCATAATACTAGTATTATACTACAATACTAGAAATTTTCAATAAAATCCATCTTATGGCGCACATAGAATCTATTAATCGCATATGCCACCACGAATACAACCACTGCTATTATAATCAAAGTTCTAATCGCATCCATGTTAGATTCACCATTATCGGTCGCCGCATCATTAGAAGCCGCGCTAGATTCCTTCGAAATCGCACCAGATCTTGGCCGATACATTAATCCAGGAGCAGCAGTATTGCCATCCGCATCTACAATCACAAACCTCTTAGTACCATCCTCATTTTGATTTACCGAAATAATCCCCGAAGCTTCGCCATCAGACCAAGTAATTGTAAACGCATGCTCGCCCACAACGAGAGATTGCGCAAAAGCATTCGAAAGTATCACCGAAGTCGGCCCACTAAATCCTACCGAAAAATACTCACTTGGCACTTCCTGAGAATCGATCGTCAGACCTTTGAAATTGCCTTGCTCAGCTACGCTTCTCAAAATCACACGCTCACCTGCACCAAATACTTCGCCAGAATTCAATATAGCATATAGTCTAGACCAAACCGCCTTAATTTTCAAATTCAAATCACCATCAATTCCAACAATAATTTCATCCCCGACTTTCGCTAGCATATCCTCTTTACCATCAAACCTCCAGCCCATAAACTTATAGCCATCCTTAGCCGGCTCCGTAGAAGGTACGATAAATGTACAAGTCCCCACTGTAGTCTGGCATTTTTGTGGTTCCGGAATATTAGACGCATCCTCCGCTACATATTCCATTGTAAATACCGTTACTGGGTTCCAATTTGCTACTAGAATTGTAGTAGTCTCAGCCACAGTAATCGTAGCGCCCGGCCCTACCGACTCTGCGCCTTTTTGCCAATCCAAAAATTCAAAATCTTTCCGAGTCGGCGTCACATCTGACACTACAAATGTACAACCACCATTTGCACTCTTGCAAGTCAAAGCTTCTGGCGCACCAGTACCACCATTTGCTTCATAAATCAATGTATAGGTCCTAATTTCGGCCCATACAGCCTTCACCTTCAAAGGCTCCTCGCTTGAATGGCTCCTAATCGAAGCTTCTGGCGCATAGGTAATCGTATCATCATCCTCTTTCTGCCAGCCTTTAAATTCATAACCATCTCTAGTTGGCGCGACCTTAGAAATCACAAAATCACAAGTCGGAAGGTAAGATTCGCAAGCCTGCGCTGCCGGCGCGCCTTTACCACCATTCGCATCATAAACTAGAGCATAGCTCTTTAGCGCCGCAAAATAGGCAATCAATTTTTTCTCCGGATTTTCGCTAGTCAATTTAATCTCATCAGCAGCAGTATAGTATTCATCACTATCCGCATCTTTCCAAGCAATAAAATCACCTTCGCCAACCGGCACTGAATCTTTCACTGCAAAAGTATACTCGGTCTCTACACCAGTATAAGAATCGCTATCAAACAAAGTCTCTATCTCGCCATCTACAGTATAATATTTAATCGCATAATCATAAGTAGTTGGAGTCTCAGGTGTTGTCGCGCCAGCATTTTCGGTTTCGCTACCAGATTCACTACCAGCTTCACCACTAGCTTCACCACCAGCCTCACCAGCCCCCGCGCCAGTTTCAAGTTCCACTCCGCCGGTAGCCGCTGGAGTCGTAGAATCATCTGCACTAGACACTCCTTGGAATACAAAAACTCCCGCCACCACTAGAATCGCACCTGCGACAGACAAAATTCTACCTAAAATCCCCTTTTCTTTACTCATATAGTACAACCTTTCTTTCCACCATTATACTGGCAAGAAACGCTTATGTCAATAAGTTTTTGCTATTTTATACCAAAATACTCATCAGAAAGAGCCTCAGCACCAAACGGATCTTGGTATGCGTTGACCGCATCCACTTCAATTTGTAATTTTTCTAAATATTCGTCCAAAACTTCCGAGGTCAAAGGCCCACTTTTTTCAAAATTATAATCGCCCTCTTCATCATCCTCCTCGGTCTTAACCTCTTCAGTGTCCGGCAAATATCCCGGCCGCGACCTATCAAGATAGATATCGCCCGAATAGTGATAAATTGCAAGCGAAATCGTAGTAAGACAAAGCGTAATAAAAATCGAAATCACCGCCATAATAATTAATTTTCGCCCGCCTTTATTACTATTCTGGCTATCTAAAGCATCGTTATCCATCAAACTTTCTCCAATTCCGTTTTTAGCGTCTGCACTAATTTAACTTGCTCGTCAATAAAACCTCTAATTTTGGTCGCATCTCTATTCACCGTCGCCCGCTTTTCTCTCGCTACCGTCAATTTTTCATAAAAATTCTCTGGCTCTGTCTTACAGTTTACATTCAAAACTTCTTCCAAGCTCTGTTGATAAGTAATAAAATCACTATTAAATCGGTCCCTTCTAGCCGCAAAATTAGTTTGATTTTCAATTAAGCCAGTATTAGAAATGCTGTTTTCCACCAAACGTATATTTAGTGGCATCATAAAATTAGACAAAATCGTCTCATAATATCTCCCTAGATATACTCTTGTCCTCGAATCCGTCTTTTGTAAACTTTTCAATGCGTCCTTAATTGAGTCGCAATGATTTACTATTACGCTTCTCTGCGCATCCGTGATTACCGGCTCAGATTCCTCACCCTCAGCCACCACCGGTGCAATTAGGCCAGCCCCCAAAATTACCGAAAAAACCAAACCAAATACCAGTTTTTTCATTTTTACCATATATATATTATAGCACATTTATTGCTGACTAATTGTGGTGTCGTCAATCGCTATATAATTGTCGGCATTCGTTAGCATTTCTTTAATCAAAAGATAACTCTCCACCCACCAGCTCATCTCAACTTCGTTGGCTTCCGGCTCGCCGGTCGGCCCTTGGTAATAGTAATTGTAATAATCGTCATACCAAATTAATCTACCTGATGCCGAGCGCTCATATCTTGGTACCCTCGTCAGCGTGCCCATCGCATTGCTATTCTTGGATTGTTTTGCAAAATCCGGCACGTAATTCGCACCCGAATCTCTCCTTGCCCCCCACACCAGAATCGAGCCATAATCGTCGTTATCAATATCAAAACTCACGTTGGTCAGCCCGCTAATAATCTTAATTTTCATCCCCCAATCTTTTACGTAGATGAAGTTTTCATCCACTTTGTTTTCACTGCCACCAGAATTAACAATTTGATTAGCTAATTCCAAAGTGGCGTGATTTTGATTAATCATCGCTACAATCCCAAAAGTCATTCCGCCAAGCGCCAAAAATATCAATGCCACGAGCCCTATCGTCATTCTTTTTTGTTTAGCTTCAAGCGCGGTGAGCTTTACTTGAGTTTTTGGCTCGTCCGGTTTGACCGCTACTTTTGTCGGTGTACTTATAGCAGGTTTCTCCTCTTTTTTAGGAGCTTCATCCATATTTTGCCGCATCGGAGTCACTTCTACCGTCATGGCGCCATCGTCCATCGGAAGCACAGTCTTGCCCTCGGCCTTGATCTCCTCCGTCTCGTTTACTTCTTCCTCCTCGTCGTCTAGGCCAGTGTCCTCCTCTATCTCTGCTTCCGCTTCGATAGTTTCGATATCTTTTTCTCTTTCATCCGGAAATTTTTCATCAACGCTTTTCATTGCCCACACCAAAGGATCCGCGCTCGCCGCCTTGAGCTTAGCCCGTAATTTATCCTCCTCTGTTGGCATTGAAATTATCCGTTCCTTTTTCTTACGCCTCTTCATCAAAATCTCCGCTTATGTTTACCATTATAGCACAAAAAAAATTAAAAAATCAAGGACTAATTTCGTTTCAACATCACCGTAAACGCTTCCGGTGGAATATCAATTTTGCCAAATCTCTTCATCCTAGCTTTACCACGCTTCTGTTTTTCTAGAAGTTTAGCTTTTCTATCCCGATCGCCCGTATGAATTTTTACTAGCACATCTTTTCTATACGCCCCAATAGTTTCCCGTGCAATGATTCTCGCTCCAATCGCCGCCTGAAGTGCCACTTCAAAGTTTTGCCGCGGTATCACTTCTTTTAGTTTCTTAGTCACTTCCCGCCCAATCGCCTCCGCTTCGGTTCTGTGCGCCATCACCGATAAAGCATCCATCTTTTCTCCCGCCACCAGAAAATCTACTCGCACCAAATCCTCTGCCTTGTAACCATTCAATTCGTAATTAAACGAGGCATACCCCGAGGTTGCCGATTTTAGTTGATCATAAAAATCCGTCAAAAGATTTGCCATCGGCGCTTCAAAATCAATCACCGCCCGATTTTCGATATAAGACAAATTCGTTTGGTGGCCACGCTTTTCGTTAATCAAATTTAGCACGTTTCCAATCATTTCTCGCGGCACAATAATTTCGCCCTTCACCCACGGCTCGCGAATTTCCGCAATTTCCGTCATGTCCGGAAGGTCCGAAGCTGATTTTATTTCTATCACTTCGCCGGTATTTAATAAAACTTCGTAATTTGTCGAAGGATTTGTCACAATTAAATCCAGCCCAAACTCCCGTTCCAACCGCTCCTTGATAATATCCATGTGAAGGAGCCCAAGAAACCCGATTCTAAGACCAAATCCTAATACTGGCGAATTTTCCGGCGCATATTGCAGTGCCGAATCAGACAAGGCCAATTTCTCAATCGCCTCTTTCAGTTCTTTGTATTGGTCATTAGACACCGGGAAAAACCCAGCGTACACAAACGGCAACACATTTTTGTACCCCGGCAGCGCTTCTGTAGCCGGATTTTTTACGAGAGTCACTGTATCACCCACCTTTGCCTCGCGCGTAGTTTTGAGATTTGTCACAATATAACCAATTTCACCCGCCTTCAGAGAATCTTTTGGCGTCATTTTTGGTGTAAGAATCCCAACCTCAAGCGCCAAACCTTTTGTCTCCGCCGCCATCATCAAAATCTCGGAATTTTTATCAATCTCCCCCTCAAACACTCTCACATACAGCACCACCCCACGGTAGTCATCAAAATACGAATCAAAAATCAATGCCCTGGTGGGCGGAATGTGCCCGCTGGGGCCGCGTCCGTCCGGCCCGTCGCCACGGGCGGACGGCGCTAATTCTCGCGCTGCCGCGCTCCGAAATGCCCCAGCAGACACATTTCCTCCCACCTCAATTAGTTTATCCAAAATCAAATCGATATTGTACCCGGTCTTGCCCGACACCTCGATAATATCCTCGCGTTTGCATCCGAGCAGATTAATGATTTGCGCCGCTACTCCTTCCACATCCGCCGCCGGCAAATCTACTTTATTTATCACCGGAATAATTGTCAAATCTTGTTCGAGAGCTAAATAGACATTCGCCAGCGTCTGCGCTTGAATTCCTTGTGTTGCATCTACCACAAGGACCGCCGTTTCCACCGCCTGCAAGCTCCGCGAAACTTCGTAAGAAAAATCCACATGCCCCGGCGTATCAATCAAATTTAATGTATAACCTTTCCAATGCATCGTCACCGGTGCTAGTTTAATTGTGATGCCCTTTTCCCGTTCAAGATCCATCGAATCAAGAAGCTGGCTTTTCATCTCCCGTTTCGAAACCGTCCCGGTAATTTCCATCATCCGATCAGCAATAGTAGATTTGCCATGATCGATATGCGCAATAATACAAAAATTCCGGATCTTTTCCATAACTATATATATTATATAACATTTTTGTCAAATCTCAAACCGGGGTTGACTAATTAATTAGTGTACGGTAGAATAGAATCAAGAGATTATGTTATCCGTTCTTTCTAGGACGGATAATTTTTATGTGGACAAGTCCAAATAAAAAGTTTATTTCTAAACCCATATTCTCCTCCTTTCTCCCCGCAAGTTTTTAAAGTGTCAACCCCGTATCATCTACCCTAGCACACCCCATCTAGACTTTCAACCCCCTACCCCCAGCTTATGCTAAAATGTTTACAGTTGCACAGTAGAATCTGTTTGGGTATTATAATTATAGCAAGGCTCACCCAAATATGCTTTCTTCAAATCTTCAGTATTATAATCACTACAATCCAAAACAGCCTGTGTCCCCGTAAAGAATTGCCACTTTGCTTCTGGACTAGTTCTGTAGAAAAGCCCTGCCGCGCCACCAACACTTATTCTGAGAGTTTGATACGGAGTGTATTGGCTATCTTTTATATTATTATTCAAATTATACATTACTGTTGGATATTTTCCCTCTTTTTCATAGTAAGCAGTTTCAAGCTCAGATACTAAAGTTTTGTCCGCTTCAGTTAGCCAAACCCAATCCGTTTTAGCACATTCCAAAACAAGATATTGTAAAGATGTATTGTTGTAGCTATTCCAATCAGCATCACCATATATGCCACACACAATATCACGAGTGGCATCGTAATAACCATCAATCCTAGGCCCCGCTGATCCAAGGAATGGCAATACACCAATTGAACTAAACCCCTGCTCTTTTAATGTAGTTTCTAGAAACTTCGCATTTTCCTCATTATTATTAGAATTTTTCACTTTCTTTTCTATATCCAACTTCATTGGCATATAAGTGCTTATTCCCTCAGGCTTATAAGTCAGCCCATCGCCATTTTCGGTATAGTTCCAGTCATTCTCAACCCCAGCTGTTAAACTATTCACCACATCTACAACTTCTTTATAATCATCCGCCATCGTTTCTTTTACGATTTCCACTTTTACCTCTTTTTCTATTTTCTCTACCGTGACTGGCTCTGGTTCTTCTTTTGGTTCAAAGTATTTTATTCCAAAAAACACTGCCACTCCTGCACATACTAGCATCAAAAACGCAAAAACAATTGCTAACACATTGTGCTTTTTCTTCGATTCCGCCGATTTAGGTTCCGATATATCGTCCTCTTTTTGCATAGCATCATCTTCTAGCGTTTTATTTTCTTCCGATGCTTTGCGCACATCCACTTCGTCATGTTTTTCTTCTACTTTTTCTGCATTATCTTTTTCCATAAATATATCCTTTTAATAAGCTTAAACTTATTATATCATGCTCCTCGAATATTTGACATATTATCCCGCTTGAGATACAATAAAGATATGGAGATAGCCACTAAGGAAGCTATCTCGGGTTGGTAAGAAGGTTTAGCTTGAGCTAATCCTTCTTATTTTTCTTCGGCTGCTTGTCTTTACCGAAATTGATGATAATGAACGCAAACTGTGTCATATCTCTCCTTCCTAGGACAACTTTGACTTACCTAGTATCACCGTTTAGTGAGTCCTCGCAGTAGGGTACTGCTTGGGCTAGAACCCAACCCGCCAAACCATCCAAAGCCAACCCATCCACTACCCTAGCACACCTCATATACATTTTCAACCCCCTACCCCCAGCTTATGCTAAATTATTTCACATTTATCATCGAAAGGCTAAGTTTACCGTGATCAATCGCCACCAGACGCACCTTTACGCGGTCGCCCACATGAAGAACCTCTTCTACCGATTTCAAGCGCTTACCTTCCACGATTTGTGAAATATGTAGCATCCCATCAATCCCAGGAAGAATATTTACGAACGCACCAAAGTCTTTAATAGAAACCACCGTACCTTCGTAGATTTTGCCCACTTCCGGCTCCTCGGTCAAATCTTTCACCCACTTCACCGCTTTTTCAATCGATTCCGCATTTGTACCCGAAATCGTCACCAGTCCATCCTCAGAAATATCTATTCCAGCACCAGTTTCGGAAGTAATCTTGTTAATCATCTCTCCACCTTTACCAATCACAGCACCGATTTTGTCTTTGCTAATTTTTACCTTCTCAATTCTTGGCGCAAAATCCGAAATCTTAGCTCTCGGCTCAGCGATCACCGAAAGAATATGATCTAGGATAAACATCCTACCTTCGTGGCTCTGCTTAATTGCCTTCTCTAGAATCTCCACCGGTAGTCCATGCACTTTCATATCCATCTGCAAAGCCGTAATACCTTCCGTAGTACCAGTCACCTTAAAGTCCATATCACCAGCAAAATCCTCTGCATCCATCAGGTCAGTCAAAACATACGCCTTATCAATATCCGAAGCTTCAATCGGTTGACCTTTTGGCACATCCACCATTAGCCCCATCGCCACACCGGAAACTGGTCGCTTCAAAGGCACGCCTGCGTCCATCAAAGCCATACAAGATGAACAAGTCGCTGCCATCGAAGTCGAACCATTTTGCGACATAATCTCAGTCACCGAGCGAATCGCATATGGAAATTCTTCTTCGGAAGGTAGCACTGGAAGCAGTGCTCTCTCTGCCAAATAGCCGTGTCCTACTTCACGCCGCCCCGGGCTACCTAGTCTACCACATTCACCTACTGTATAAGATGGTGCATTGTAGTGATGCATATAGCGCCTCTTGCCATCAGTCACTTCCATCGTATCCACATCTTGAGAATAAGAAAGTGGCGCCAGAGTTACAATGTTCATCGCCTGAGTCACACCACGCGTAAAGAGAGACGAGCCGTGTACTCTTGGCAAAATACCAACCTGTGAAGACAAAGGACGTACTTCAGTGAGTTTACGACCATCCGGGCGTACACCTTCCTCAAGAATTCCCCTACGTACTTCTTTGTGTACCGCTAGCTCAAAGGCCTGATCGTACACATCGCGCAAATTTTCATCATACCATTCTACTTTTTCGTTATCAGTCTCACCTTCACCCTTAGACAAAGCAAATTCATCATGCATCGCGTATTTCATGTCATCAAGCAGGTGCGCTCTTTCCATCACGTTACCACGAATCTTAGAGCCAAATTTACCATCGGTCCATTTAGCTACTTCAGCAACTACTTCCTCGGACGGCAAAACCAATTCATATTCTTGCTCTGGCGCATTTACTTGTTTAGCAAGTTGCCGTTGCAAATCCAAGACCGGCTGCACATTTTCCACCGCCCAGTGCATCGCCTCAATAATTGTATCTTCTGGCACCTCTTTTGCGCCAGCTTCCACCATCACGACTTTGCCATCTTTACAAGCTACCACAAGATCAAGTGGAGATTGCTCACGCTCCTCTGGCGACAAAAATCCTTTAAACTCACCACCGATTCTACCAATCCGAATTCCGGCAATTGGCCCATCAAATGGCACGCCCGCATTCATTAGAGCCGAGGATGCCGCAATCATCGCTACACAATCCGGCCTAAAGGATGGATCCATTGATAGAACTGTACAAACCACCTGAATTTCCTGCCGATAACCCTTCGGGAAAAGCGGCCGAATCGGGCGGTCAATCAAACGACCAACCAAAATCGCTTCATCCGCCGGCTTACCCTCTCTTTTAATAAACCGAGAAGCCGAAATCTTCCCCGCCGCATAAAATTTCTCTTCGTAGTCAATCGATAGAGGGAAAAAGTCTTGCACCACCGGCTTTGTCCCTACCACCACCGAGCCTAGCACCACGGTATCCCCATAAGTCACCAAAACCGAGGAAGTAGTCCGAAAACCGACTCTATTCACCTCTAATGTCAGTTCTCGCCCTAAAAAGTCGCAAGATACTCTCATGGTTTTCTTACCATTAGGGTTAATTATTTCCATAAAAATCCTTTCTACTTGGAGAAAACCTCAGAGACGAATCCGTTAATCATGTAGCGGCCTCATCTCTGCCGTCTTCTCCACATTATTAATATTATATCCCTATTATATCACAATTCTAACTTTTCGGCATCCGCTACATCCCACTCGCCGATTTTTAGCCGTCGAAGTTCCAAGCAATATGCTCCCACTCCTAGCGCCTCGCCAATATCTTCCGCAAGAGTCCTTATATAAGTCCCCGACGACACGTGACATCTAATTTTCAAAATCGGATATTTATATTCCAAAATTTCTATATTATATATAGTCACCTTTCGAGTTGGCACCTCAAAATCCTTACCAGATCGCGCCAACTTATACGCCCGCTGCCCATTGATTTTAATTGCGCTAAACTTAGGTGGCTTTTGCTCAATCTCCCCAACGAAATTATGAAGCAGAGATTCAATCATTTCCAAACGAGGGGCTTCCGGAGCGCGGCAGCGCGAGGATGAGCGCCGGTCGCCCGTGGCGACGGGCCGACCGGACGCGACCCGAGTTGGAAATGGTTGAATCTCCCCTTCCGGATCTCCGGTAGATGACACAAACCCCAACTTAATTGTTGCTTCATAAACTTTATCTAACTTCAAAAATTCATTAGACCTTTTAGTATTTTTCCCCGATAACAAAATCAGAAGCCCTGTCGCAAATGGATCTAGAGTCCCGGTATGTCCCACTTTTACCTTATGCCCAAACTCATCTTTAAGTTTCCTCCTCACCCGAGCCACCACACCAAAAGAACTCATCCCCGCCGGCTTATCAATCAAAATAATTCTATCTTCCAAGTTTTTTAAGTCCACCCCTTGATTATACCATATTTTTGTGCTATAATAAGAGGCATGATCACAAAAGAGAATAAAGACAAGGCTATTGCCAGCGTTGCTAGAAGCAAAAAAGACGTTGGTTCTCCTGAAGTTCAAGTGGCTATTCTCACTGCTCGCATCAAAGAGGTGACCGAGCATGTCAAGAATAACAAACATGACTTTATGGCCAAAAGAGGTTTAATTCAAATGGTAGGCAAGCGCAAAAAATTGCTAAAATACCTCGAGGATACCGATTTTGAGCTATACAAGAAGACCGTTGCCAAATTAGGCCTCAGGAAATAACAAATAGTCTAAAACAAGAAAAAGTCCCGACTAGAAGTCGAGACTTTTTTAATGTACCGCAAACGGTTATTTTGCAGCAGCCTTTTTGGTAGGCATTGTCTTGATCTTTGATTTAGAAGCCGCTATGTTGCTATCAACCACATTATCGTAGTCGCGCAGCCGCATAGCCACTTCATCAAACTCAGTCAAGATTTCAGCCATTTTCTTAAAATACTCCTCAGCCTTCGGGTCATGATCCTTTTTCTTATACTTTACGATATGTTCCACCGAAGCCCACAAGTTCATGGACTTGTCGCGTATTTGCACCTCGATCGGTATTAATTTACTCCCCTCACCCGGAGAGTAAATTTCTACCTGCACTTCCAGATGCAAACTCGCATATCCATTTTCTTTCGGATCATCAACGTAGTCCTCTCTAGAAACTATGTTGAGTCCCGGGATTTTTGCAATCAGATCGGCCACCTGATAAATTTCATCACGGAAAATCGTGATTACTCGAATTCCCGCGATGTCTTTCACGTTCTGCTTGATGTCATTAATCGTGAGACCATATTTTTTCCTGCCACACTTCTTGACCACCGAATCAAAAGTTTTGATCCTACCCTCAATCCGATCAAACGGATCATACCTAGATGGATCTGCCGCAATCATCCTGCGAGCATTTTCAATTCGAACCATCGCAAGATCCAGTGCCGACCGGCACTCCAACACATACCTATCAAATTCGTACTGCAAAAACTCGTGCTGCTGTTCCAATTTTTTCACCCCCTTAATGGAATTATAAAGTTACTTGAGTTTTTATTAACTCATCTCTTAATTATATCACACTTCACCAAAAAAGTCAAGATGTTTATGCTAAAAAATATGCTATAATGAAAATATGTTAGTTAACCAGTCAAAACTCTTAAACACCCCTGTTCTAAGTGTTCAAGATTCTGGTCGTATTGCTACTATTTCTAGCGCCATTGTAGATCCTGACACTCTCAAAATCATCGCTTTTCGAGTTTATGGTGCCGTAAATGATGAAGGCGGCAATGTTCTGGATACCAAAAGTATTCGCGAATATTCCAATTTTGGCATGGTGATAGATTCCCGCGATGAGCTAGTTTCCGATAGTGATATAGTCAAAATCCAAAAAGCCATCGAATTGAATTTCAACCCTATCGGCCTCAAAGTTGAGACCAAAAAAGGTTCCAAACTCGGCAAGGTCTTAGATTATGCTGTCACCAACGATAATTTCACTATTCAGCAACTCATTGTCAAACGCCCTACTATCAAGAGTTTCTTAGATCCGGAGCTCATTATTCCTCGTTCCGAAATTGTCGAAATCACCGATTACAAAATCATCGTGCGAGATGAAGAAAAAGTCATCAAAGAGCGTGCCTTAAAGGAAGATTTTGTCCCAAATTTTGTCAATCCATTTCGGAAGACCGAGCAACCATCTCCTGCACCAAGCCATATTGAAAACCCTGCCGACATAGATAAGCAATAAGTTTTTCATCATCCGAATATCTAGAACGCTTTTTGGCGATAATTTTCAAAATCTCTTCCTCATCATTTCTCGAAGTTTTACTCAACGCTTCATCAATAATGTCTTTAGCAATACCTTTTTTCATCAATTCCATTTTCAACCGCTTCAGAGAAACCCCTTTTTTATAAAACCGATTCTCTGCATACCACTCCGCAAACCTATAATCATCCAGATACTTTTTTGCTCGTAATTTTTCAATAATCAAATCAACATATTCTTTATCTAACTTTTTTTCAAAAATTTTCTTCTTCAAATAATCTCTGCATTCCCTCTCTGAGTGCGGCCGCATCAAAACCCATTCCAAAGTTCTCTGATACAACTTTCCAAATTCTGAAGCTTTCTTAAGTTCTAGAAGCTTATCCTCAGAAATCACCAACCCTTTTTTCACCCCCAAATCCACCACCTGCGCCACATCCAAAGAAAAAGCAAACTGATCGTTCACATACACATTCACTCGGTCTGGATTTTTCACCCCCTGTTTCAAATCCGTAATTTTGAAATCACCCTTCAGATTGCAAATATCCATGCTGCAAGAACCACACTTTCAAAGCTTCAAAAGTTAATTCATCTTTTTTGAGACTCGGCTTGGCGTATTTTTTTACAAAATCATAGGTTATTTCAAACGGCACCCATTGCACTTCCTCCACTTCTTTGTCATCAAAATGAAATACTTCCGAGCGCTCACTCCAATCCACTGCATACACCCACGCCAGCCGATTTTTATTAAATCCTCGCATTGTCACAAGGCCGAGCTCATCTGGGGTAATTTTTATACCAATTTCCTCGCGGGCTTCTCTCACTGCCGCCTCGGTCAAAGACTCGCCAAGATTAATGTGCCCACCTGCAGAAATATCATAATACCCCGGAAATCTCGAAACTTCCGCCGCGCGTTTTTGCCACAAAAGCTCCAGCACTCCCTCTTTGTTCACTCGAAATACAAACACCACTGCCACCCCCACAATTTCCGTATCCGGAGCTTCCGGATTGTCTCGCGCCGAATCCCATCCGGCGCCAGAAATCGGCTCACCGTTTGGATAATAAAGCTGCCACATCTCGTCCTTATGCATAAAGCTCCTAAACTTAAATCCCTAATTGCTCGCGTACTTTGCCTTCGATTTCGGCCATCAATTCCGGCTTCTCTACAAACAATTTTTTCACAGTTTCTCGCCCCTGCCCAAGGGTTTCGCCATTGTATTTGATAAATGCACCAGATTTTTCCAAAATTCCATTAGCCACCGCTAGATCTAGCACATCGCCAGTCTTAGAAATCCCCTCGTTATACATAATATCAAATTCCGCTGTTCTAAATGGCGCGGCAATTTTATTTTTTACTACTTTAATCTTAGTCCGGTTGCCGGCGATATTATCACCATCTTTAATTTGCCCAATCCTCCGAATATCTACTCTTACCGAAGCATAAAATTTCAACGCATTGCCGCCGGTAGTAGTTTCCGGATTACCAAACATCACCCCGATTTTCATCCGAATTTGATTGATAAATATCACTGTCGCGCGAGATTTAGAAATAATCCCCGTAAGTTTTCTCATCGCCTGAGACATCAACCGTGCTTGGAGCCCCATTTGCGCATCGCCCATATCACCATCAATCTCTGCTTGTGGCACCAAAGCCGCCACCGAGTCTACTACAATAAGATCCACCGCATTAGACCTTACCAAAGTTTCGCAAATTTCCAAAGCCTGCTCACCATTATCCGGCTGAGAAATCAAGAGATTCCCCGTATCCACACCAATTTTCTTAGCATATGCCGGATCTAACGCGTGCTCCGCATCGATAAACGCCGCCTGGCCACCCTGTTTTTGTACTTCCGCAATTGCATGTAGTGCCAAAGTAGTCTTACCAGAAGATTCTGGCCCGTAAATTTCAATAATTCGCCCCTTTGGCCAACCACCACCCAGCGCCAAATCTAACGACAAAGATCCAGAAGGCAAAAGCTGTACATCCATTTTTGGCGTTTCGCCCAGCTTCATAATCGACCCATCGCCAAACTGCTTAGTAATCTGCGCAATCGCCAGTTTCAAAGCCTCACTTTTGCCATCATCTTTAGAATTTTTATTTTCCGCACCCTTATCTACATCTTTTTTTGCCATATTTACCTCGCTTTATAATTAATATTATTATAGCATAGCTCTATTGACTTTACAAATCAAAAGGGTTATACTTAAATAGGAAATAGGCGTTGACTTATACAGCTGTGTATGGTAGGATTAAATTATGGTTGGTTACTCTCGCTTCTTAGCGGGAGTAATTTTTAGCTTAATAGTTACTTTCATTTCTTCCAGTTCTATCTGCATACAACCTCCTTTCTCCTTCCACGTTTATTTTAAACTACGCCCGCACCTATTTCCTGCCTCATTACTAGCACAGAAAAAATCAAAAATCAACCCCCTACCCCTCGCTTATGCTAAAGCCGCATTGAGCACATGCTCAAAAAGACACGTAATCGTGAGCGGCCCCACCCCGCCAGTAAGAGGCGTAATCGCGAGCAAATCATCACGAGCTCGCACTGCGTCCGACACATCGCCTTTCAAAACCCCATTTTCGCTCGCTGTCCCAGCATCCACTACCACCGCGCCAGCAGACACCATTTCATCAGTAATCAACCCCGGCACCCCAGTCGCAGAAATAATCACATCAAAATCCTTTAGCCGCGACAAATCCGAACCCCGGTGGAACATTTCCACATCCACCCCCGACTTTGAAAATATTTCAAAAAGCGGCGCCCCCACCAATTTTCCTCGCCCAACGAGAGCCACTCGCCGATTATCTAGCCCAATATCATAGCCACTAAGCAGCCACAAAATCGCCGTTGCCGTTGCCGAATCAAATCCCGCCTGAGCGCCCAATCCATCAACATCTTTTTCTGGTGCAATCAAATCCACCAGCTCATCGGTCTGCTCTTTTTCGAGAATCGGTAGTTGCAAAATTATCCCATCGATTTCATCGTCTTCATTTGCCGCCAAAATCCGTTTTTTAATGTCATCCGAATTTTCCGCCAAATAGTCAATCACCGAAATCCCGATATCCTCACCATATCGTTTTTTTAATTCTACATATTTCACGATCACCGGATTGTCCGAATCTCGGATGATCAAAAGTTGCGGCTTCCGCTTTAAACCACGCACCACCGAAGCCTGCCGTTCTTTAATAAACTCAGCCAATTCCCGCCCATTTAAAATTTTCGGACCTCTAGAGCGGCTCATCTCGCAGCGCCTCGATTTTTCGTATTAATAATTTCTACCGGCTCTTGTTCTAGCCAATAGCCAAATTTATCATAAACTGTCGAGGTAATTTGCCCCCTCGCCCGCGCCAAGTTCGCGTAAGTCCCCGCCGACTCATTAATCAGAACCAAAGGCGCCGCCGCATTCACCCGCATTCCGTATAGAAGTTGCCCTTTGAACCCACATTGCTCAATCAGCCACGCCGAATTAATCTTATTTCCATCCTGACCTCGCCGCACCGGGATGCCTTTTTCCTCAGCCTTTTCCGCCTCGCGCGCATCCAGATACACATTCTTAAAAAACGAACCGCTCGATGCTTTTTCTCTCGGATCCGGCAATTTATCTTTACGTATCGCCGACACAATTTCTCTAATTCCAGAAGGCGAAAAATCCGTACACCCATTATCCTCAATATATTTTTCCATCGAATTATAAAACGGCCGCTGCATCTGCCCCTTTTTCAGCTCCAAAGTCACCGAGGTGATAAAAAACCTACCCTTCGCCGTAGTGTTCATGATGCTTTTACGATATCCAAATTGAAAATCTTTTTTCTCGAGTACCACCATTCTATTGGTAGCCGTATCATATGCCGTAGCGGATTTAAGAACTTGCGACACATCCTGTCCGTACGCTCCAATATTTTGCGCTGGCGCCGCCCCCACAAGCCCCGGAATCCGAGAAAGCGCCTCAATCCCAGTATAGCCTTTTGAGCAAGCATAATCGACAATATTATCCCAATTTTCCCCCGCCGCAATCGTGAGAACCCCATCTTTATCATCAAAACCACGCAACCGATTAAGCAAAATCACCCCATCCAACCCCTCATCTCGCCCAATCGTGTTGGCTCCCCCACTTACAATATAGGTAGGATACCAATAAGCGCTCGCAAATCCGTACGCCTCCGGAATATCTTTATCTGTCTCAATTTCTAACACATGGCGACAAATCCCCCCAATTCTCATGGTAGTAAGTGACGAAATAAAAATATTCTCGTATGATTTCATACCCTCATTATACCACAAAAAACGCGCTCTATATCAGAGCGCGTTACTTCAAGGTCATTCGTCTTCAACGATTTTCACGGGGGTGTCCCCTATTAGATAAACTCCTGACTTCACACTAGACAGATCAATGCTTATGCATCTACCGCTACGATCGAACTTATTATTCAATTTTTTTGCGCTTAGGACATATTCCGGGGTTTTGTGCACACCCGTTTCTTCAGGATATTTATACAACTTTAAGGCTATAAAAATTCCCGCATACTCCAGAATTTCATCATCCTTCTTACTGATACACATCGGTTCTTTATCCATCTTATTGTAGGACAAACTCTCAATAGGTAAAATTTCTCCGTCTTTTTTGACGTAAAACCCCCTTCTACTGGATAAATCTGCTGCATCCACATATGTAGACCATACAGTAACAACTGCACAAAACACTAATATTGCACCCGTCAAGCCGCATATCTTTTTCATTCATCTCACCTCCATGACCTTTTAAACTACAAGTGTTATGACACTACTATCTTATCATTATATCATATCGCACTAAAAAAGTCAAGCTTATTCATTATTTCGAACCTTTACCACAAAAAAAATGCGCCCGTTTTAAAAACGAGCGCATTAGCTAAAGAAGATTATTCAACGATTTCAAATACTGCTTCACAACCTTGGCAAATATAAAATCCAGGATCCAACTCTGAACTATCTACTACAAAATACCCTAACTTACTAGGCTCAACCGCAAGCGATATTGCATCTCCTTGCGCAGTATAGCATCTAGCGTTTGCCACTACTTTTAATTCCCGATAATCAGTGCCTAAGTAACACTCATAAAGATATTCTTTACCGTATTCCAAGTTTCTCACATCTTCAACCGATTCACCATCGAGAGTAAAAACCCCAGGATGATTGATTAAAATATTATTCGGCATCATATGATTTACAACTGGATAATATTTCATAGCTGTATCAGCCTGAAAGGCCGGTATTGTATATCCTACAAAATCCATCTTAAAAAATCGAGTGTTTATTGATTTACCAAAAATCGCTAACTGAGCCCCTCTTGGTATTTTTAAAGGTGAAAAGTCTCCAGAAGTTACGATCCCATCTCTAGTAGCAGACGGAACATATTCATCTAATTCCTTTACATCATCAAGATAAACTTTCACCTCATCGTTATTATACGACGCCAAATCGTAATTGTCGGGAGCAAGTATCCAGCCAATACCATAGTTCATGACATTGGTAGGTAATTGATTCATTAGACTATAAAAATTGTCGCCGATCTTCGCATACAAGCCCTCTTTTTCCTTCGCCCATTCTTCCGAAACTCGAAACAACTCGTTTGGATCATCGATAGGAGCGTCTACAAGCACTGCATCATCCGGTACATCAGCTGAATCAGCTTCTGCGACCTCAGTTGCAGCACCGTCTCCAATAGCTCCTGCCCCAGCTTCCAGAGAAAAATTTTCAGTCATTGCCACATCATCCTCCTCTATTGCTGAAGCTGCCATATCCGGCAATTCAGGCTCAGTTTCTTCAATTTCTGATACAGGCGCTTCTGTAGTAACCGAAGATTCTTTTTCTCCACATCCTGTCAACAACGTCAATGCAACTCCTATCATAAGGATTACTCCCATAGCTACACATGCCTTTATAGCACTTCCATAACCTTCTTCTTTCTTTCTCATAATCCACCTCCAAAAAATATAAACACCAAACCTTCTTCTTTAGCTTTTTAAACTACTAGTTCTGATTAGGTAAAACACCTCCAAAACTCTTTTATCCTTTAATTATACCACACTCCATTAAAAAAGTCAAGCTTAAATTCCCTGGACTTTATATCCCTTCCCCATGATTAAACCCTTGTCCACTATTATTATCGTTATTTAAACCGGCAATACTAGCGATCTTTCTACTACTTGGGGTATCCTTAAGAGTTGCAGCAAGTTCAGGGCTTTTCTTAATATCGTTATATGCCGTAGCAATCTTTTGTTGTAACACGGAATCAGTCATTGCACGCTTATAAAGAGCTTCCAAAGTGGTTTCATTAAGATTCGCAAGTTGTTTACCAGAAAGATTAATCGTATTCGAATCTAGACCCGGATCTGCAAGCATTTCGTTAATGTGTGTAAGCTCTTTCTGATCATTAGAAGCAACCGCAGCATTAAGAAGGGCATCAGCAGTAGCAGCATTCCTACCATGATTTTTAATATATTCAAGAGAATCATCAGTTGCCCCAACAAGTGATGCTTCCTTACCATGAATTGCATTTTTCAAATTAACAGTACTATTCGTACCAGCTGCAAAATTATCCATATTCAAAGTATGGACATTATTCTTATCGCCATCAAATTTAGCCATTTGCTTACCAAACTGGCTAGCTGTAATATCGCTCGAACCAGTAAATTGATTTAGAAGCTTCATATCTTCACTATTATTTGTAGAAAAGTCAAGCTTTGTCAATGCATTATCCTTATTATTCATCACTCTGCTCATCATCTTTCGTTTCTCAACTTCAGCCATAGCAGCCTGAAGCCGAATCCTATTACTGTCGCTCCTATCCTCACCATAAGCAACTGCCGCATTATTTATTTCATCCATAATCTCTCCTGAAGTAAAAGTACTAAACTGATCACTGTAATTCTTAAGTTCCAGGGCTTCTTGCCTAGATTCCGCTCTAGTAGCCAGCACTTCTGGAGCGGTTCCAGCCAAAGCCTGTTCACTTTGCATATCATAATGGGTTGTCTGCGCCTCATAGAATCTCCTCTGTTCAGCCTCTGCTCTCTGCAACTCTCTTTGCGCAGATCTCCGTTCTCCTGAAGTTGCATTGGTATCATTAGCTCTTACCTTAGCATCCGCAATCCGTTGTTCCAAGCTCTTACCATCACCATATCTCTGCATAATTCTATCGGCTCTCTGTTGTTGCAACCTTCTCACTCTATCACTAGCCCAGTCCTTATACCTCTGCGAATTCTGCACGCCCTTAACTCCAGCTTGACCAATTGCTTTACCTCCATTCCGAATAGTTTGCCCCATTGATGAAAGCGCTCCGCCCAATTTTCCAAGCGCAGATAATGCATTTTTGAGGAGCATTGGTAGTAAGAAAAATACAAGATATGGTAATATAAATAATATTATCTTACCCGCAACCGACATTCCCATATCTCCATCTCCTGATATACCTCTCAAGAAATAGGAAATTCCTGCAACCGCCCCACAAATCGGATAAACGATAATTGCTGCCTTAAAGAGATCCCACCATTTTTTGAACAAATTTTGCGTATTCGGAAGTATAAAACTTGCAAATGCTAACGGAGACAGCACTACGCATGCTACCACAATTATTTCTCTTAACCCCAACATCAACCACAGCGTCACTAATGCTACAACTATAATCAAGACTAACACGACCGCAGCTATCACTATTGCTACCCAACCAAGACTAGCAGCTGCCGCTCCAGCCGCTATCGCAGGACCACTACTTGCAAAAGCACCGAATATCCCCACTAATCCGGCCGTCACCGCTCCCGTCCCATCTTCCCCAACACCAGAGCTAATTTCTTCTCCGAAAGAAGCAAATAAATCCCTAAGTCCCACCCCAGAAATATTTGAAAGATCTATTACCACTTCGCAGATATAAAAACTTATATTTATAATTAATGCCATTGTGATTAATCGTGGTAGCATCTTTTTAATACCATAGTTATCAATGCCATAACCAGTAATTTGCGAGAATATAATGACCAACAAAAACACAATCATCGCAACATTTGCTATGTTCCTCACCATTTCCCAGCCCTTAAAAGTCCCACTATTGGTGCTATACCTATCTGTTTTTACCTCCAACATATTCTGGGTTATGTTATCTATCCAATTAGCGGTATAAGCCATATTATTTAAAGATGGGCATAATATCCACTGCATAGCACCGAGTTTACCAGGAGTAGTTCCATCCCCTTCCTTCACAATACTATCACAGTCAAAATCCGCAGTCGCCCCCGGCTCACTCGGATTCGGCGTCGGCTGTGGCGTCGGCGTTGGTATACTTGGTCCACCAATAATTCCACCCTCATTACTCCCTTCGAGACTGCTCAAATCGCCTAAGCTCGCCAATGTAATCACGATATCATCAAGAGTTATTTCCTTATTTAGGTGGTACGAATGATTTACACCATATACATTTTTAGGTTTCGCGGCAGAACCAGTATTATAAAGTCTACATTGGGCACCAGCTTTCCAGTTAATCGGCGTTTCATTTTTATACATATCATAATTCGATTCGCCTTCGCATATTATTGAAGCTTTAAATACATCTTTCAAATAATATTTATACAAATCATAGGTTTCCTGCCTAGATAATGCCAAGCTATTATAATCAACTAGCCCAGAAACGCTATATCCGGCTCCATTTTTAGTATTAAATCCAACGTAAAGATCATTAACTCTATTACTATCCCATTGCATTTTGTAATCATTAGCAAATCCGCCTCCTCCAACATCCACCGCTAATTGATTTGGCTCAAAAATAGCTTTTGGCTTTCCCAGGCTAATTTTTATATTACTTGATACATTAGTGTATATCGCCCCCTGTTTTTTGTCTATCTTTGTCTTTATAGTTTTTTCACCACTACCACTTTCAGAAGAAATAAGATAACTAGGTTTAGAAGTCGTACCCACATCTTTTACCACTATCGGCATAACGCTACAAGTAGTCAAGAATTCCGTTACTCCCCTTGAGCCAGGAGCCGGCACATTATAGTCACTTGAACCTATTGTTATAGAATTACCAGAAGCAGTTTTTGCTATAACAGGAAAAACGATTTCACTAACAAGTGTGCCATTTAAAGACATGGCCGGGGTATTACCGTTACACTGATCTTTAGTTGAAACTAACTTTAATTTTAATTGATGACCTTGACCATCAGTCTCTGAACCAATTGCCGTAGCCGTATAACCAACCCCACCACTTCCGTCAAGACTATTTCCCGCAAAAAACTGCGCTATTTCCTTAGCATCATTGGATTGTAATATATTACTTGGAATAAGCGCTGAACCTCCATATCCACCAAACATTATTTCTTTACAAGACGCGTTATTATTTTTCGCATCGCTCCATCCGTACGGAAATTTAACCGCATCACTACTGCCATTATTGATTATAAAACCTTTTTTCAAATTTGAAGCCTGCCAGCTAGCTCCAAAAGCCCCCGAACCAAGACAAGTTTTAAGCCCCTCAAGTGCACCCTTTGATACAATCGAATTTTTATCTACAGCCGAAACTCCACCTCCCGATGCAACAACAGAACATAGTATTCCACAAAACAAGCCCAACAACGCTAACTTTTGTCTAATTTTAGTTCTATTCATCGTCAACCCCCATCATTCCATTGTTGTTCAAGGTATTATTAATACTAAAAACTCCGGCCACAAAATTTCTCGCCAAATCAAAATAATACAGCATTTCATCATAAGCTTCAGTCACTTTCCTCGAAATCTCATTCATCCTATTTTGCGTCTCCGCAGTATTCTTGGAAACCATGCATTCATAGTCCAATTGATTATCTGCAATACAACCTAATCCATTATAAAAATCTATTTTTTCGAGCACCGCATCTACCCAAATTTCATAATACTCCAAAAACTCATTAATATATACATTGTCATTATCAGTTGATAAATTATAGTAATTCATTGCCTCTTGTTTAGCAATATCCTGCCCATTTACTATCCAACTCGACAATATGTTTTCACCATTATTTTCTTCCTTACGATAAACTACATCTATAAAATCAAACAAACTCTGAGTAGATTTTACCATCATATCCAAATTCTCATTTTCTTTATCATAACTATTTACAAAATCCCTTAGCAACTTTCCAGTAGTATCATAAACCTCGACTTTTGCGTTGTCATCATCGCTATCCAAGATTTCTAAGAAATAATAATCGTACCCATAATCATATTCATCAGTAACTTTAGAAGTCAATTCATCACCGCTAACCACATAATTAATTAATCTATTAAATGCTACATTATTACCAGCATTTCCGCTATTACCACCACCCTTCGGCATCATCACCACCGCCAAAATCCCCAGAACTAGCGCCACCACAATCAAAATTGCACCGATCACAATCCCTTTCCGCGGTTTTCTAGAACTTCCGCCAATTTGCATTGAACTCGGCGGCGTAGAAATCGGCGCGCTCGGAGTAACCGGCGGCGTCACGCCACTGCTATATATCCCACCACTATTGTATGACGGATTCATAAAACCATTATACCATAAGCACAATCAAAATAGCCAAAAAATAGCAAAGATTATTCTGCTCTTGGACTCAAAGATTCGTCTTCCAGATTCTCATATTTTAGCTCTAGTCCAATTGTATCCATCCCCATTTCATTTAATTTTCTAAGTGCCGCACCTATCCCTGCTCCTGTATAATCTTTCATAATCAAATAAAACCCCCTGTCTTTACTAAAATCAAACGCGTAGCTGATCGTATATTTCGTATACGAACTATAATCGTCCGTATAGAATTCCACGGTTAAAGGCAGTTTGCTAAGAACCGGCTCTTTTTCTAGAACCACCCGCACTTTTTCTAGAACTTCCGCATTCTGGATTTCCCCCACCATCAAACCCTCATCTGCCACATAGGCATCCTTTGGAATCCCTCCATCAGAATTAATCAATGCAATCAAAACCACCAACAAAATAAAAATTACCACCGACCCAACACCAAGCCAAGTAAATAATTGCCTTCTATTTTTGTCACTCATTGACTTTATTATACACTATTTTTAGATTTCCCATCTTTGATTTTACAAATTCCAAAAAATCCGTCAAATCTTTTTCGTCGCCATGAGAATCCACAAAAATTTCATCACCGCCATCTCTCAAAATTGCCACATATAAATATGTGTAATTTTCATCCAAAGAATCTGTTTTGGTTATCACTCTATATTTTCGTCCGTCCGAAATTGAAACTGTAAAATCAGAAGTAAATACATCGTAATTTACCAAATCCCCTACATTTATCGTCGCATCGTAATAGACTTTATTATCACCATTCTTTGAATTATTTTCACCAGAATATTGCATTTCCGAAGCAGTAAAAGCATAGTTCTCTATGTCTTCTGCTACGGTTGTTGAAAATTTAATATTATACGCCATCGTCAAAAAGTCTAAATTTTCAAACACCATAAATTTATCTCTCATTTCGCCCACTATTTGCCCGTCAGTATATTCTGGTTCCGCCTCCTCCGACGAATTATTAGAAATTACCACCCATACTCCTAAACCGATTAACACCAAAACAGATACTACACCGGCCACTATTAATAGTTTCTTTTTCATCTTTTTACCGCCCATACATTATTAGCATTCATTCCTGCCATTACTGTAGCAGGATCATACCGTTTGCTAGGACCATTTATACGACTACCAGAATCAGCCACTAGCCACTTACCATCTTCTGCTTTTACAATTGCAATATAATGCCCACCTGTCGAAAACGGCGGTGCTCCTCTTCCCGAAGTATGTATCATATAGCCACGACTTAGATACTCATTAATCGCCGCTATTGAACCGCCAATTTTTACGGCAGTTAAACCATATTTACCCGCAAGGTAGCTAGTGATACCCCAACTACTCCCCGAGCCTGGTACATGCATCCCAGCTTTACCCGCCAAATCTGCAGTCTTATCTGGTGTAATACTACTATTTCTTTTGAGATTCGCCGCAATCACCGCAAAAGATGTTGGCCCGCAACCAGTTTTGCAAATCGTGCTATCCGCCCCATCATTACCATGAATTCCGCCTGGCCCATAGTTTAAATTTCCCCACCTAGCATCACATTGTAAATAAAATATCAAATCCGAGTAATCGCCCGGTTCCTCATCTTCGCCTTCTTCGTCACAATACGGTAGTGGAGCTTCATTTCCCCCCACCGTACCAGATTCACCGCCAGACCCCTCTCCAGAGCCAGAACCAGTTATATCCTTGAATTGATTATACAGCTGCTCGGCAGCATTTCGCCTACCCGAAGCATTCTGGTATTTTTTATTTCCAGCCAAATTCCTCACCGCCGGGTCTTCGATATCATCACTTCCATTGACCGCCCTTTCTACGGTTACTAAAAATAAATCCGCATAAGCTCTTGCTCCGGCCACCCCATCTTTATTGGTTGGTAAGCTCAATCTCGATATATATAAATCCGCCGAATTCCCATGCGGCACATTAAACAAATAATTAAGCTCTACTCTAATTGCCGTATCAATAATATCTTCCGTCAAGTTAGGCGGTTCAGGAGTCGAACTCCCATGAAAATATTGAGTATAATTAGGAATTTCCGCCTCTAAGTATGGGAAAAGCGGATCTGGACTACACCATTGAATTAGACCAAAGCACCCGCCGGAATTGCGCACGAATGGTCTAAAACTAGACTCAGCTTGCATATTTCCCACTATCCCCGCAATCGCCTCCGGCTTATTCGAGAGTCCATCAATTCCTAGTCCCGCAATATATCGCCAAATTTTTTCTGCTCGGTCCGCACCAATTAGTGGACCACCCCCACCACCTTCACCACGTTCAATACAATTTTTCTGCTCCGCATTATAAAAATAGACTTGGTAGTTACTGTATTTATCTATCAGCCAATCCGACAACGCCGCGGCCGGCTGAGCAAAAATCACTAAAAAGCCCAAAACAAAAACCAACCCCCACAAAGCTTTCTTTTTAAGCTTATCCATATTTTTATTATAACACAAAAAACGAGCCCGGTACCATCATAAAAGACGGCACCAGGCTCGTTTAATCATCTGAGTTCTTTAAGCTCGAAGCGGCCAATGAACTTAGAATTTTCTCCGGCTAACAATAGCGTAACCTACGAGAGTAGTAAGACCACCAGCACCAAGAGCACCGATTACGATACCTTCAGGACCGGTAGAAACGATAGAAGTAGGAGTACCCTCATCCTTCTTTGGAGTTGGATCTTCCTTTTCACAGGTCTTAGCCACCATCACAGAAGCATCATCTTTAGTTACCTTAGAGGAAACTGTAGAAGAAGCCCAGTTAACAAGTTGGTTTTTACCACAAGCCAAGGTTTTGTCAATTACCTTCGCAGTAAAGCGAACGTAAGCGTTACCCTTAGAATTGTAGCTACCAATGTTCAAACCAGAAGTAGTAACAGTGTTTTCTTTGAGAAGCAAACCATCTTTATGGTTAGAATTATAAAGATAGGTAGAACCCTCAACATATTCCATGTTAGTAGGAAGAACGTCACGAATCATTACATCCTTCACCTGATCTTGGAGAAGGTTTACATATTCGATCTGAAATTCTACTTCATCGCCAACCTTAGCATCAACAGTTTCGGTAAAGTTAGCACCAGAACCTTTGATACGTACAGTTTTAGCGAGTTTAGCGGTTACAGATTTGTGAACTTTTACTTGAATAGTCACCTCGCCGTCATATTCAAAACAGCCAGGGATTTCACCATTCATAGATTTGTAACCAATTTTTACATTATCGTTAATAATAGTATCAGACAAAGCAAATGTACCTTGAGTGTTGGTATATTTAGCAGAGCCATTTACATATTCCATGTAAAAGTCATCAGAAGACTTCAAAGTTACCTCATCCCAGTAACGAGTTGGGTCAGCGTTTGAAGAGTTAAGATAACCAATCACGGTTTGCTCTTTAGCAACAGCAGTAGGCAAAGAGAAGTTTACAGAAACATCTTTAGCTACAGCTTTGGTACCTTGAGCGTTGTTGTTGTGAACGTAAAGACGGATAGTATAAGTTTGACCATCTTCTACGTTGATTTCGTTAGCATTATAAACACTAGCGTTACCGTTAGTAAGTTTAGCGCCTACGAAATTTTTCTCATCACCGATTTTACCATCAGAGATAGAGTTAAAGGTAATTTTGTTACCTAATTTACCAGCATTAATTTCAGCAATGGTATAACTCTTACGACCATTGTTAGAGTCACCCCAAGCGCTTACAAAAGCTGGAGTAAGTGATGCAGTAGCCACAATAGCTGCAGCAGAAACTGCCATCACAGATTTAGTAAATTTATTCATAATTAATAAATCCTTTCATTAATAAATTAGAGTTTTGATGCAAAAATTCAAAAACACCTTATTACTTCCAAATTGCTAGCCGAATTGTTAAAATTCCTCTAGAGTTCGAAACAACCGAATCATCTCAAATTTCAAATCCTCATCCAAAAGCTTGGATAGAACCCAGCGACATCCTTGTCGCTGGGTGAAAAAGTGCTTAAGTCATCCTTGACTTACTGGGTTCTATCGTTTGCCTATATATTTCCTATGCGTCTGGAGGGCCGTCCCAAGCCTCTCCAGGCGGATCGTTGTCAACTGGTCCCGGCGCTACCGGCGTAGGTTCATCTATGCCGCCATTTCCGTTGCCAGTATCTCCATTGTTATCGGGTGTTGTGTCCGCCGGTGTGGGAGTAGATGGTGTATTAGGATCACCTCCCTCTCTACTGCCACTGTTAGCATCTTCCATCTGCTTAATTATCTTTTGGTACTCCTCCGGTGTCAGATCATTGGAGTTACCCGGTAAATCTCTGGACGAATACTGTCCACCCGGTCCCGTATTAGTGTTAGGTCCCGGCCCTTTATCATCATTCGGAAGCACAGGGGTTCCCTTTGTAGGATCCTTAATAGGCTTCGGTGTGGGCGGCGTAGGCTTTGGTGGTTTCGGACCCGGTGGATTAGGATCAGATCCTCCGCCACCAGATTTTCCGCCACCGCCAGAAATCACAGGTATGAAATTAATCTTACCACCGCCACCAACGACTTTCTGTTTGACGGTGACTTTTTTCATGGTTCCAGCCACATTCGTAGGCTGGAACCCGCAGTCCAGTCTGTACATGATCTCTTTCTTAGTCGACCCCTTTATAGTAAAGGTGTATACCAAAAATTTTCCTTCATGATTGTCGGTTTCCAGAATAATAATTTCCGGAATTCCGTCTTTCGTGTCCGGATTCATGTACATCTGATCTTTGAGCCCTTTCTTATCCCTGACTTCCATTGATGCTCTATCCAAATGCTGGAAAAATGCATCAAGCGTCTTGTCGTATTCTTCTTTGTCCTGGGTCCAAGCGTGTGCTGCTTTATTCATAGCCGCATCCCACTCTTCATTGCATTCATCGAAGAATCTTCCAAGATAAGATGTACCCAAAACGCTGTCCGCCCATGCCATCACCGCTGCTCCCAGTACCGGATCTTCTCTCATTCTTGAGCGAAGTTCCTGGTCCAAGTTGCTAGCCTCAGATACCTGAGGCGGCGGACCAAAGTTGTAGTCGTCGTCTGTCGTAGCATTGTTCTGGAGATCCAGATTATAAAAATGCCAACTCGGAGTTACCGGTGCCGGCGCTTCTACTACAGGAGCCGGGGCCGGCTCTTCTTTTACTACAACAGGTTCTGCTTTCGCCACTACCGTGGCTTCCTCTGTTGGTGCAGCCGCCACTTCTGCCGGCTTTGCTTTGATGACATCATAGGCAATTATGCCCGCCGCAAGCGCCAACGTTACTACGCCAACGATCAGATATTTAATTTTAGCTGGCATATTGAGCATCGTTGATCCCTCCTTTCTCATCGTACTCACTCAGCAATCCAAAATCGATCGGATCGTACTCGTCTTCTGATTCTTCCGACCCTTCAGAGTCATCAGAATCTCCTTCGGTTTCTTCTTTCTCTTCTTCATCTTCCAAGTAATCTTCGAAAGGAGTGTAGACTTCCTTAAAGCTCTTCAAAGGATCATCGTAAAAATCCAAATCCTCATCCAACTCTTCAGGAGTAGCCTTCCTCAAATGGTCTTTAAACTGTATCATATCGAGTATGAAAAATGCGATTGATAACAGGAAAAAGATCTTCGGTATCGACACTACTACCCCTCTCACTCCAGATTTAGAGCTAAGATCATAAATCCTAGTCGCCGCCTGGAGATTTGTTAGCATCAATAAAAGATCCAACACTATAAAAGTGATTGCCTCTTTTATCGTGCTTCCTCCAATAAACCAGCGGACTATCAGTACTACCACCATTATCACTCCGAGAGCCAAGAGTAGCATTGCTATCTCCGGCGAAACTTTTGAGGAAAACCTACTGATCAGCCAAGTAAACAGAGTAAAAAACACTCCGAAACCTATAGCCATCGCTATTTTTTCTTTCAAAAGCCTCGAGATTATCGATGATAATACCGCCACTATTACAGCAGTAACCAAAGCAAAAAACGAAGCAAACATATCGTACCTCCTTATACAAGGTGGGGGCTCACGCCCCCATTATTTATCAGTTACAGGGACGCGGCACCTCATCGGTACCAATATATAGGCAACAGGTTTCTATTGAAACCTGAGATGATTCGGTTGTTAAGGGTCTTCGAAGTTCTGCAAAAAACTTTACCCAAAACTCAGACTAATTCCATTATATCACACATAACCATTTTTGTCAATATAATAAGCATATTTTAACGCTTATGGCAATAGCACTAATCCATAGAAAAACCCCGATATAAAATCGGGGTTTTCTAAAGTGCAAGTAGTTTTTTTACCAGTAGATGTCTGGAACATATTTTTCGATCTCTGCCGAGTTAAGAGGGCGAACCAGTTCACCCTTATTGACCCAGTAGAATACTACGTCCCAAACATCAGATGAAGCCTGCGCCACGTGTATATTCCTGGTAGGGGTCCACTCGTGTTTGCGATAGTTCCACCACTTATAACATTTTGCAGGTCTCATAGAGGTCGGGATCCAAAGACCATTATCACAGATCTCAAAGTCGTCCTCTTCATCAGCAGGATGTTTGGAAACAGATTCTCCACCAGCGACAACCGCTCCTGCCTGCGCATCAGCCTTCCGCTTTGATTCAGCTAATCTCTTAGCCTCCTCCTCAGCCCTGATACGAGCTTCTTCTTCAGCTTTCTTCTTTGCCTCAAGCTTCTCCTCCAGAGAAACAATGTTCTCGGAAGCCTCCTTGAGACGATCAGTATGCTCCTGAAGTTTCACTTCTGCTCTCGCCTTCTTCTCTTTGGCCTTTGTCAAGATTTCCTCAAGCTCAGCCGAATTCATTTCGTCAAAAGCTTTCTCCGAAGCTTCCTCAGCCTTCTTGGCTTCCTCAGCCTTCTTGGCTTCCTCAGCTTTTTCAGCTTTGACTTCTTCAACAGCTTCCTTGATCGTAGCTTCGGCCTGCTTTTTTTCCTCAGCCTCTTTCAGTTTGTCTGCAGCGTCATTGAGAGCCTTTTCTGTCTCCTCGATCGCCTTTTTCTCCAGTTTCTCAGCCTTTTCAGCCAAAATCTGCGCCTTCCTAGCTTCTACTTCTACTCTTTTTGCCATATTTTCACCTCCCTAAATTTATTCTTTAAAAAATGGCACTGTTAAACTACAATACCCTCATTATATCACACTTTACTCAAAATGTCAATGGTTATAACATTTTTCAACAAAAATGGTGCGGGTAGAGATAGTCGAAATCTCATCTCGAGTTTGGAAAACTCGCATACTAGCCGTTGTACTATACCCGCATAATCATTATAATGTACTGGGGTGGGATACCGGGATCGAACCGGTGACCTTCTGGACCACAATCAGACGCTCTAACCATCTGAGCTAATCCCACCATATCTATTATTATATCATCTTTTCGTAGAAATACTAGGGTTTTTTACCGGTGGCGTATAAGTCTTTGCTCTTGGTCCCTGACTTCTCACACCAGTCATTATCTCTGAATCTCCATACCCCCTCACCGCCTGCCGATTTTGATTAATATTTACTCTCACCTGATAGCTCTCTGTAGATGCCGCCCCCATATTTGCACCATTTTGCGCCTTTGCATAAGCCGAAGAGTGAAAAACATCCTCTTTTTGATCCTTCATCACATACTTGAGAAATGGATTTTTTTGTATCATTTTCCTCCTATTTTGGCAAAAGCAAGAACGCCACTGTTCCCGCCGCCGCCCCTAGAATAATTGTTAAAATTATCGCAATCACTAATCCAGCCTTAGAATCTTTGTCTGGTTTTTCAATAATTTTGACCGGTTTTTCTTGTTTTTCCTCTTTTGGTACTATCGTCGGAGTCTTAGTATAAACATTCTTGGAAAGTGGTCTTTTTTCTATCTTATTAGTATTGAGAAAAGTCGTCCTCTGCCCAAGAGGTGCTGGCTTATAAGCTGGCTTTGCTACAGGTTTGGAAGCAGCCTTCGCCGCCGGCTTTTGAGCTGGTTTTTTGCTAGCTGGTGCCCCTAGCGGCCGTTTTTTGACCTCTGTCGCTCGCACGAATTTCGGCTGATATTCCTCAATTACGCCAAATTTCACCCCTTTACTTGGTGATACACCTACTGGTTGCTTTCTCTCAGCAAATATTTCCTCAACCTCAAAATCATCCTCAGGAGGAGTAATTCTCCGAGTGATTTTCTTTGGCGCTGGTTTCACCGCCGGTTTTGCCGCCACCGGCCTAGCCGCCGGCCTAGCTACAGATTTAGCCGCAGGCTTAGCTACCGGCCTAGCCGCCGGTTTTGCCGCCGGCCCAGAAGCCGCTTTGCCTCTTGCTGGCACAAAATCAATATAGCGTTTTTTCATTATTTCACTCTCTTTGCTATCTCTATTATATCAGTAAACTGGTCTAATATCAAGCTCGCCCCACCGATGAGAAGCCCATTTACACCCGGTACAGTCAGATACGCCCCCGCATTGGTTGGTTTTACGCTTCCCCCAAAGAGTACCGGTACCTCTTCCGCAATTTTCGCCCCATAAGTGTCTTTGAGGTTATCTCTTATCATTTTTACCACCTCAGCAATTTCATCAGGGGTAGCAATCTTAGCATCTTTTGTTGAAGAAATCGCCCACACCGGCTCATACGCAATCAAAACTTTCGAAATCTCATCCTCTCCCACCTCTGATAAGCCACCCAAAAGTTGATCTCGAATTACATCGGCAGTTTCTCCAAATGCTCTCTCGCTCTCTGTTTCCCCGATACAAAGAATTGGCCGAATCTTGTTCCTAAGCGCAGCCGCCGCTTTTTTGGCTATCATCTTGTCATCCTCATGAAAGATATATCTTCTCTCTGAGTGCCCTATAATACAATAATTTACCAGACCATTCAGCTCAGCAAACGAAATCTCCCCTGTAAACGCCCCAAAATCCTGATAAAACGCATTCTGTGCCGAAAGTTTTATTTTAGACCTATCCAGTTGCAAAGAAAGCGGCTGAAGGCACAAAGCCGTTGGCGCCACCACCACCTCTACATCTCTGTAATTAGCGATTTTTTTCTGTAATTTATGTAGATATATCGAAGCTTCACCTACAGTAAAATTAAGCTTCCAGTTGCCCACAATATAAGTTTTCATACTACGATTATATCATGATATAATAAAACTATGAAAAAAGTACTTGCATTCGACATCGATCAAACCTTAAATATCGCCAAAACCCCTATCAATGATGAAATCGCTGATTTACTCAAAAAATGCCTTCATCATTTCGAGATTTGTCCGATTTCTGGCCAAAAATTCGACCAATTCTTGGTTCAAATTGTCAACAGGCTAAAAGACCCTACTCCGGAGGAACTAAGCCACCTACACCTCTTTGTGGCCCAAGGAACGCAATATTACAAATTTAATACAGAAAAAAACGACTGGGAACTAGTTTACGATTACCCACTAACAGATGAGCAAGTAGCTAAAATTAGCGAAACTATCGAAAAATGCGCCCGCGAGCTCGGTTTTTGGGAGGAAAATCGGCTCCAACCTGGCGATGAAATCATCGAAAATCGCCTTTCTCAGGTCACTTTTTCTGCATTAGGCCAAAAAGCCTCTACTAAGGATAAATATCAATGGGACCCAGATTGCAAAAAACGCGAAAAAATCGTTGCAAAATGCAAAGAATACGCCCCTGAATTTGATTACGAAATCGGTGGGACTACTTCTATCAACGCTATCACCCCTGGCATGAACAAAAAATTCGGCATGACTCACCTCTTGACCGAGTTAAATGTGACAAAAGAGGACATTCTCTATTTTGGCGACATGACTCAGCCTGGTGGCAACGATTACCCAGTCGTAGAGATGGGTATCAAAACCATCACAGTCCGAAGTCACGAAGATACCGCCTACGCCTTAAAAGGCATCCTAGGGGTTATATAGAACTCTAGTATTTTCAACTAATCTATCCAGAAGGGCGTTCTGAGCGGCCTCTCTGTTAGCATTATCTCCTGCCCATGCTTCCAACGCTGGATTTTGCAAAGCTCTTGAGAAGGAAAAAGATACCGGCCACGCAAACGGTTGCCTTTCCATGATTGCATACAAATTCGAAGTTGCCTGCTCTGGCTCTTGTCCGCCAGAGAGAAATACCACCCCAGCCATTTCCAAAGGTACATACATCCTTAGCACCTTAGCAGTCGCTCTACCCACCTCATCAGCAGATGAAGGCTCAATATATTGTTTGCCAGCCATCACCATATTACATTTCAAAATACAGGCTTTCAAATTTACACCGTGCTTATCAAGTTCTCTAAACAAAGTAGCCAACACTTTTCCGGTAATCCTAGCTGAAGTATCTATATCGTAATTACCCTCATATTCTACTTCTGGTTCCACTATTGGCACCAACCCCGCCGATTGTGATGCGTAAGCATATTCCGCCAAAATCCGGCAATTTTCTACTATCGCCGCCGTAGTCGGAGTAATCACCTCGCCCTCGCGATTCATTCTGATCTTAAAAGCTGCCCGCCACTTAGAAAATCTCAGCCCCATCTGATAGTATTCGCGTAGTCTCGCCGGCAAATCATCAAGTCCTTTAGTAATCGTTTCCTCTGGGTGAGCCTCAGGAATATCCTTAATTGTCTCTAGCCCTTTGTCTACTTTAATCCCCGGCACTATACCTAGCCCAGTCAAATATTCCGGCACCGATACTCCATCTGGCATCGTATCTCTAGCCGTTTCGTCAAACAAAATCACTCCATTAAGATATCTTTCTATCCTTGGCGTAGAAAGCAAAATCTCCCGATAATCATGTCGGTTTTCTTCAGTATCAGCAATCCCCAAAGCCTCGAATTTTTTCTTAATCGAACCACCCGACTCATCCGCCGCCAAGATTCCTTTATCTGGCTGCATCAAAGTCGCCGCAATCAGTTCCAAATTACTTTCCGATGTGGAAGTCGCGATATTTTCTAGTTCCTCCAAAGACAAGGTCGAATCAAGTGTCGCATTTTCCACGTTAATTCTCGCCATCTTAAGCGCATATTCCACGGTTTTACCAAGTATAAAACCACCCAGGACAGTCGCCGCAATAATCGAATATGCCGAAAGATGCGTCAATCGATCAATCCTCGAAACCGAAATATTTTCCTTAAAGTCCAGATAGCCCAAATATTTTTCCGAAATCCGAATCACCTTTTCATCCGGATAATCACCCAAAATTTCGCCTCTGCCATAATATTCGCCTTCATCATCTTCAAGGAAAATCAAATCCGCATGCCTCACCAGACCTGCCAAATTATCATATTCTGATTTTCTCAAATACAAAACCAACTTAGTTTTACGATAATAATCAAGATAAGCAATAATTTTATCTGCCACCGCCGGAGTGATACACGCCGACCTATCTACATAAACATAATCCACCGATTCCGTCGGCGTAGTAAACATAGTTTTTTGTTCCGTACTCGGCACCAAATAAGACACCCCGTTATCCGAAGTCATGATATATCTATACATACCAGTCGGCCCGTTCATTACCGGCCCATCTGCGTCAAAATGAAAACTTGTATCTGTAATATCCGAAGTCAATCCCATTTTTTGCAAAACTTCAAGAGTAATTGCCGCCCCACCGAAGCTACTCGTTCTTGCAAAATACCGATGTTTCGATGCATCAAAACTAAAATCCAGCCATTCTTTTCCATCCCCATCCCGTTCAAAGTTCTCTGTCCGAGAATCGAGATTTAAATATACATCTTTTAAGACATTGCCCACTACCAATATATGCATAAGCCCATTATATCATACATTTTTTAAAAATAATAAAAAATAGTGCTATAATATTTACATAAAATAAAAGGAGTTAAAATGGCAGATTTTAATAAAATTTTAGAACCAGGCGATTATGAAAAAGGCGAACTAAATGTCGTGATCGAAATCCCTACCGGTTCTAATCACAAAATCGAATGGGATCGTGAACATGCTTGTTTCATGCTCGACCGCGTTGAGCCAATTGCTTTTGCCAAACCTTGCAATTACGGTTTTATTCCTCAAACTATAGATGAAGATGGCGATGAGTTAGATGCCCTCGTGATTACCGATCAACCTCTTACTACTGGCATTTGGATGAAAGCTAGAATTCTTGGTGTCATGAAGTTTGTTGATGATGGCGAAGTTGATGACAAAATCATTTGCGTTCCAGAAGATGACCGCAACAATGGTGACAAATATCAAACTCTCGCAGATTTACCAAAGAGGACTCTCGAGCAAATTGAATTCCATTTCAACCATTACAAAGACCTCAAAAAACCAGGCACCACCAAAGTTGAAAAATTCGGCAACCTCGACGAAGCCAAGCAAGTCATCAAAGACGCTATCGCAAGATACAAGAAATAGTCTAAAGTTCAGTAATTTTTACCCGAACTTGCTCGGTTGTGTCACGGTCCCGCACCGTGACACTTTCGTCTTCTAATGTATCAAAATCAATTACCACGCATTTTGGTGTACCAATTTCATCTTGTTTGCGATATCTTTTGCCAATATTCCCCGAATCATCCCAAGTTACATTGCCATATTTAGCGCGAAGCAAATCATAAACTTCCCTCGCTTTTTCAACTAGTTCCGGCTTATTCTTCAAAAGTGGCGATACGCAAAACTTATACGGTGCCAAATTTTCTGGCAATTTCAAAACTACTCGTTTTTCATCATTTACTGTATCTTCAGTGTAGGCATTAGCCAGCACCGCCAAAAACAACCTTTCCACTCCAATCGACGGTTCAATTACATGTGGCACAAACACTTCACCGGTTATTTTATCTCGGTATTCCATATTTTTACCAGACTCACGCGCAATATTCGAAAGGTCAAAATCCGTCCGATAGGCTAACCCCATCAATTCCTCAGTTCCATTCGGATAATCAAACATAAAATCAATTGTCCGTTTTGAGTAATGTGCTCTATCCTCCGGCGCCACCTCAAGCTCATGAATAGACGAAACATTAAGCCCGATGACTTTTTCCAAAAACTCATGTTGCAAACTTCTCAACATTTCAAAGTTTTCTTCCCAAGTGTCTGGTTTCACAAAATATTCAATTTCCATTTGTGAACATTCACGGTCTCTCAGAATAAAATCGCGCGGCGAAATTTCATTTCTAAACGCCTTACCTTGCTGAGCCAAACCAAACGGCAATGATGGATAAAAAGTATCTACTACATTTTTATAATTTGTAAAAATTCCTTGTGCGGTTTCTGGGCGAAGATAAGCAATTGATTTTTCTGAAAGTTCGGCATCATCATCCGGCAACACCGCTCCCACATGCGTAGCAAACATCATATTAAACTTCCGAATCGGACCCCAATTTTCTTTACCGCACACCGGACATTTTACATGCAAATCCCAAAATTCCTCAGATGTTACCGATTCGTTTACACCATCCGCGATTTTGTCCGCCCGAAATCGTGATTTACATTCTTTACATTCTACCAACGGATCTGCAAAAGTCGCTGTATGTCCAGAAGCCTTCCAAACCAAAGGATTCATCAAAATTGCTGCATCCACCCCATACATATCATCTCGCGATTCCACAAAGAATTCCCACCAAGCATCCATAATTTTTTTCTTTAAAATCACACCTAGCGGCCCAAAATCCCAAGTCCCAGCAAATCCACCATAAACTTCCGAACCCGGAAAAACAAATCCCCGCCTTTTACATAAACTCACAATATCATCTAATTTACTCATGTACTAATTATAGCACGCTTTGGCTATCTCCAAAACTCTCGCCGCATATCCCCCAAAATCTTTAATTCGCCGTACCGCCTCAAGATTCATTCCCCACATTATCCTCACCGCTTTAATCGCATTCGCATCATATTTACCATTCGGATTCTTAAAGAATGTTCTTTCGTTGGCATCCCAATCGTAGCACTCATCCGCCGCCAAATCCTCACCATCCGTATCGGTCAGTAAATTCACTTGCTCGCCCATGGCTTTTGCCAAATTTAGCAAAAACCATGCTTCCACTACCTCATTTGCCATCCCCTCATCAAGCGCCGCCAAACATTCATTTGCAATTTCAAAAAATTCCGGCGCCTCCAAATTTTCCGAAACCTTACTAATTTCTTTTAACACAAAAGTAGCCAGACTCATCCGATCTAAATCTTTCAAAATCCCCCCATAAAACCGAACCATCGAAGCGCCAGTCAGAACCCCCATTTCACTTCTGCCAAAATGCAAATTTGCCTCAAAAAGCGTAAACATCTCCACCGAACCCGCCAATTTAGATTTTGGCTTTCTCACTCCCTTCGCTATCACCGAAACTTTCCCCTCCGGCGTAATCAAATTCAAAATTCTATCCGCCTCAGAATAATTAGTCCGCCGAAGCACCAAAGCTTTTGTTTTTAAATCTTTAGGCGTATTTTTTGGCATATTCTACCACCTCCTCCGGCCGCATAGTCTTTTTATCCAAAAAACCTACCACCGAATAAGCCGAAAAATCAAATTCAGAAAAATCTTTTTCACCCATCAACACTACCGGCACCGCAAAAGTATCCGCATACGAAGCCATCTCATTCAGAAATGTAAAACCATCCGGCCCAGTTAGTAAAATATCTAAAAACACCAAATCCGGCACCGTCTCACCTACATATTCTATTGCCGAAATTGCATTATTAGACCAACATCCCTCAAATCCATTTTTGTTTAGAGCTCTCAAAACACATCCACCAATTACTTCATCGCTAGTTACGACCAAAATCATCAAGCTCCCCACATAGACATTTGTCTAGTTACTGGCAATTTCACAAAAAAACTCACTCCATCATTATGCCTCACCGCGCCTACTTCTGCATTCATATATTTAGAAAACTTCGAAGCAATATATAATCCCAAAGCCGATGAACCCGGCCGCATCGCAATTTCTCGCGGTGCTCGCAAATTACCTTGCACTTCTCGCCAAACATCCATCGGCAGCGCCGGCCCAAAATCTCGCACATTAATTTCTACTTTACCTTTAGACTCGCGTACTTTTAACTCGGCTCTCGCATCTACATCTATATATTTTGTCGCATCTAGTACCAAATTAAACACTACACTTTTTAAAAGCTCTGGATTAGCATTTACTAGTCTAGATCGGTTAGAATATTTTACTACTACTTCGCATCTTTGCCCAGTGTAGAGTTTAGCAATTTCTTTCATCACATCATCGCAAAGCGCTCGCACCGCCACCGGCCCCATTTCAAATCCACCATCATTGAGCCTGCGAATTTTAGTCAAATCATCTACCTGCCGCATCGCTTGGTCCGCCACTTTCACCATTTCCAAGCGGATTTTTTCATCATCCACCCCATTTCCATCAAACCCGAGCGCAAGTTGTCTCAGTTCCAAAAGCGGGCGCTTGAGCTCCTGCGCCACCACTGCCGCTCCATCTACCTCCAACATATACTTCTATTATATCACGCATTAAAGCGAATAGAAGCAAGTAATGTATTAAAATCTCCCTCAAACAACACCGAATCAGTTTGCAATACCACAGTCTTATCACGAATCTTGAAAACCACCACAAAACCATTAAATTCTGTGCCCGGAATTTTACCAGTATAACGATTCGCGTTGATATTATTTTCTTGGCCAATCGTTACAGCATCAAGCCGCATATTTGGAGTTTCACCTTCAAGGCTACCTTGGTATTGAGCTGTAACACTGTCAAACGGCACGTCTTTAATTGCGAGTCTTAGCGAATCTACGTTTTCATTGTTCACCGCATCCACTTGCACTGGATTAAAGTACGCTTCGAAATCTCCACCATTTGCCGCATTCATTGGCACATATACACTCCAAGTTTTTGGATATTCAAAGGTAAGCGCACCATAATCCACCGGACCAGCAAAAGTCATAAATGGATACTTTTCTCGCTCAGCAAACTCGTTTTCAAGTTTCATCGTGTTATCGTCCACCGCTTCCACTACCGCATCCGCAATCTGCCCATCCACATTCGTCCGCGCCGCATCATATTGTGTAAACATCCAAATAAATAACCCAATAAAAGTCAAAGACAAAAGCGACAAAGCAATAATCGCAATAGTCTTAATCAAAGATTTTACGTCTTTTTTAGACTCCGGAATCGGCGCCGGCGCCTGCATAATCATCGGCTGTCCAGTTACCGGATTCTGTTGAATATCTGGCTGCGCCTGCATCGGCTGTGCCATTTGTGTTGGCCCCATCGGCTGGCTCATGTCAGCACCTTGAGGCGAAGTAATCGGCTGCGAAAACGCTGCCGTATATGGTTGACCAGAATTAATTGGCTGTTTATTATCCATAAACACATTATATCACAAATTATTCTTTAGTAAAATCTTCGTTCAAAACTTCAATTTCATTTTTCAAACTTTTCAAATCTTCTTCAATTTCTTCCGCTAGAGCCAAAGCTTTTTTGTATTCATCTACTGCTTTTTCAAGTTCAAATTCATCCGAGGAAAACCATTCTACCTTTTGGTCTAATTCTTTAATCTTTTGATTTAAATTTTTTTCCGCCATTTTTTACCTTTCTAGACTTTTGTCCATTAACTTTTTTACTTCCGCTTCCACTATCTTATCAAACGTTGTGATTTTTACAACATTACCAACCTTCAACTCGCCTCCCAAAATCGCATAGCCCTGCTTCAAAACTTTTTCCGGATTCAAAATATCAAGCATCCGTTTTTTCTGGGCTATCTCCGACTCCAAAATCCGAATTGCCGAGTCTATTCTCTGCCGAATAAGCTGCATTTTTTCATTGAGCTTTTCCGTTTTTCTATCCCGAGTCAAAAGTTCCGCTGCGTTTGATGGCGTAGAAGCCCTCACATCGCACGCTAGATCGCACAAAGATTCATCTATTTCATGCCCAATTCCGCACACCACCGGAATTTTTGAACTCGCCACCGCTCTCACCAAGGCTTCATCATTAAAACACGAAAGATCATCCTTGCTTCCACCACCGCGAATCAGCACAATCGCCTGCACATCCGTTCGCTCATTAAAATATTTTAGAGCCCGTATCATTTGCTCCGGCGCATCAATTCCTTGTACCTGAGTGTGCGCGGTCAAAACTTTTAGTCCACCCCACCTGGCATTAATAATTTTTACGAAATCTTTATATCCCGCCGCATCCGTCGAGGAAATCACCCCAATTTTATTCAAATCTTCCGGCAAAGCTCTTTTTCTAGCCAGATCAAACAAGCCCTCATCTGCCAATTTCTTTTTCAGCATTTCGAAAGCTTTCTTTAGCGAACCTTCACCCACCGGCGCCACTTTAGTCACTGTAAAAGAAAATTTACCCCACTTAGTTAATTTCGGCATTCCTCTCACCGCCACTTTCATTCCATCCTCCAGCGGCACCGAAAGTTGCCACAAAGTCATAAAACACGGTACACTAGTTTCTTTGTCCTTAATATTAAAAAATACCCATTTCCCCTGATTCACTTTAAACTCAGAAACTTCCCCCACTATCACCACCGATGAATACGCATATTCCAATGTCTGATTGACCAGTGCAATAAAATCAGTTGGTGTCAGGTTGTCCATCTTTTTTGCCTCTAATCGCTTGCTGATAAGGCCAATACCCCGACGCAATCGTAAATATGAGTGACAGCGCTCTTGCCATCACCGTCACTGTCAAAGAAATTGCAATCGCTTCCTCTGTCCCACCTAGCAAAATCCCCATCACCCCCGCCATACCCAGCTCATATGGTCCATATGGCACAATTCCATCAAACACTGAACCGATCGCCTCGCCCACCATAATCACCGGCAAAATTTCCGGCCGTCCCATCGCGCACGCCACTATCCAATACACGCCAATCTCGCAAAGACTATAGACAAATCCCCACACCGTTGGCAAAATCATCGATTTTTTGTCTCTTTTTACAATTACCACACAATCATGGATACTCAGGAAATAATCCTGAATTTTTTCTCGCCTAAACAGGCTTCTTTTGTGCCCAAAAGTTACTGTCTTGACTACAAAAGCCATCAATTTTCCTACCAATTTTGCAAACCATTCAATCCGTTTTTTGCTACTCGCCACATAAACAATCAAACCGAGTATAATAAACACCCCCATATTCATCAGCAGCGACACCCAAATAATCCATGTTGCCTCCTCCGGCACCGAACCTAGCGCATAGAGAATCAAAATCGCTACCAGGGCCTGCACATAATTTACCACCGTTGTCACCGCAAACCGAAAAATATATAGAAAGCTCGCCTGCCCAGTATTCACCCCAAACGGTTTCAACCTATAAGTTAAATACGCCAGCCCTCCTACTGCACCGGCCGGCACTGCCCGATTCACAAAGTTCATTTCTGTCGAAATCTTTAATTTTTCTTTCCAGCCAAAAATCATTTTGCACTTTTTCTCTAGATACGAGAAAAAAATTTGCCCACACGCATAATACATAAATAGCTGTTCCGGCACCAAAAGCAAAATAATCACGATATTCGCCCGGTTCAGATCGTTGTAAGTCTCAACAAACCCATCCCAGTTCTGATAGACCACATAGCCCACCAAGCCAAAAGTCGCAATCGAAATAATCGTACGCCATGGGAATTTAAACCCCTTTTTCTTTTTAGCCATATATAAATTATAGCACAAAAAAATTCATCTACTATTGTCGGCAAAAACTTTTAGAGAAATTAACTTCTTCGTTGATTTTTGCCGTTTAAGATAGTAAACATGTTATAATATATCATATAATGTATCTAGCCATTTTAGGGCGTGAACCAGAACTATCAATTGCTGAATTAGAGGCACTTTTTGGTGAAGTCAAAAAAGTGACTTCACAGCTTGCGCTATTTGATGCTGATGCTATGCCGAGTATTGACCGGTTGGGTGGTACACTGAAATTAGCCGAAAAATTAAATGAAAAACCCTTAGATTTTTTGATGAAAGCTCCAGAAGGCAAGATCACTCTCGGAGTGTCTGACTATTCTAAAGGGGCTTCGAAAAAATCGGCTAGTTTAGAAGCGATGAAACTAAAAAAGATTCTGACGCGACAAGGGCGCTCGGTAAGAGCGGTGATGGGGGACGCAGCAGTGCTTGCTACGGCAACCTCGCTTCATAATGGTCTATCCGGCAAAAATCCCCGCAAGATAGAATTGATTAAAGTTAATAGCGACTGGTATCGAGTGATTGGTGTGCAAGATATTGATGCTTATTCTAGGCGCGATCAAGGGCGGCCGGCTCGGGATGCCAAAGTAGGGATGCTCCCACCAAAATTAGCACAAATTCTAATTAATCTCTGCGGGCCTCTGCCAGAAAAATCGGTGATTTTGGATCCGTTCTGTGGGACTGGTGTAGTGCTCCAAGAGGCACTCCTGATGGGCTACAAAGCTTATGGCACGGATATTTCAGAAAGAATGGTGGAATATTCTCGGAGAAATTTGGAATATTTTAAGTTTTCAAATTTTGAATTAGAGGTTGGCGATGCCACAAATCACCAATGGCCAAAAGTTGATGCGGTGGCGTGTGAGGGGTATCTGGGTAAGCCGATGAACAAAATTCCTTCCGAAATGGAATTAAAAGAGCAAAAACAGGAATGCGCTGGGATTATTTTGGGATTTTTAAAGAATTTGAGTGGGCAAATCAAACAGGATACGCCGGTGGTGATGGGGATTCCAGCATGGCTGCGAGAGGATAGCACATATTCTCGGTTAGAAATACTTGACCAAATTAAAGATATGGGGTATAATGTTAATAATAAATCGCTAGGTGGTCTACTCTATTTTAGAGACGGTCAAATCGTGGCGAGAGATATAATAATATTAAGGAAAGATTAAATGTCACACGTAAAAGCTGGCGGTACCGCCAAGAATATACACAACAACCCTGGTCAACGCCTTGGCGTGAAGCGTTTTGGTGGCCAAAAGGTCAAAAACGGTGAAGTAATCGTGCGCCAAACTGGTTCTACCAAGATTGCCGGCCCTGGCACTTATATGTCTAAAAATTTCACTATTCACGCTGCCAAAGATGGTGTAGTAGCCTTTGTAAAAACCAAGAAAACCCACTTTTCTGGTAAGTCACAGCCTCGGATTCGTGTAGAAGTTCGGTAAAAATAGCCCCAAAAGGGGCTATTTTTTTGTGGTATAATATAGATATGAAATTATCCGAGGAACTAATCTATCGCGGTTTCACCGCCAAGACCACTATCAAAGACCCATCAGATTTAGATGAAAGAGCGTCCAAAAAATTTTATTGGGGCGCTGATCCATCCGCCGATTCCCTCACTATCGGCAATCTTGCTGCCCTCATGATGTGCGCCTGTTTTGTCCGCCACGGCTACGAGCCATATCTACTTGTCGGCGGCGCCACCGGCCAAATTGGCGATCCCAAAGAAAACGGCGAACGCGACCTCAAATCCAAGGAGGAAGTCAACCGCAACAAGAAATGTATCAAAGAGCAAATCGAGCGTGTCATCAATGCCGGCGATGGTTTAGTCAAAGACCACACCACTCCCGGCCTTACTATGGTAGATAATTACGATTGGTTTAAAGACATCAATTATCTAGACTTTTTGCGCAAAATTGGCAAAAACTTCTCCATGACTCAGCTTCTCGACCGCCAATTTGTCCAAAACCGCATCGGCGATGGCGGCTCCGGCATCTCTTATGCCGAATTTTCCTATACTTTGATTCAAGGCTACGATTTCCTTCATTTGTATCGAGAATACGGTGTATCTCTGCAGCTCTGTGGCGCCGATCAATACGGCAACTGCACCTCTGGTATCCACCTCATCAAAAGATTAGAGGATGCCGAGGCCGATGTTTGGTCTACCCCACTTGTCATCGATCCTATCACCGGCAAAAAATTCGGCAAATCCGAGGGCAACGCCATCTGGCTCGCAAGCTCTGACAACGGCTCCGGCAATTACACTTCGATTTACGATTTTTATCAATTCTGGATGAATCAGCCAGATGAAGCTGTGGCATCTCTGCTCAAAATTTATACTCTCTATGAGCCAGCCGAAATCGACCAAATTCTGTCCGAACATCAAGCACACCCAGAGTTGAGGCTAGCCCAGAAGGCTCTAGCAAAAGGTGCCACCACCGTAGTCCACGGTGCCGCTGCCGCCGAAGCTATCGAGAATCTATCCGAGACTCTCTTTAGTAGAGACACCGATTTTGCTGAATTTTCTGAGAGTGAACTCACCGAATTTTCCGCCTATCTCCCAGTTGTAGCTCGAGGTGCTAATCTCGTAGACATCTTAGTGGATACCAAACTCGCCGATTCCAAGAAAAAAGCCCGCGAATTTATCGCGGGAAATGCCGTCTCGATTAACGGCACCAAAGTCACCACAGAAATTGATGTCAACCAAGTCGCCATCATCAAAAAAGGCAAAAATAGATTCGCCATCGTGAGGTAAAGATGAGAGTTCTCTGGACCGATGGCAGTGCACACCCTAATCCCGGCCCCGGTGGCTGGGCGGTGATCGATGCCGAAACTAAACAGCCCATCAGAACCGGCGCCGAAAAACACACCACCAATATTAGAATGGAAGCCACTGCTATAAAAGAGGCTATCGAGTACGCCGCGGCAAACCACGACTCAGTCGAAATCCACACCGATTCCGAATTTTGGATCAATGTCCTCACCAAATGGGCACCTACTTGGGAAAAAAACAATTGGACCAAGAAAAAAGGCGAAATCAAAAATCTCGACCTCGTTCAAGAACTCTACGAACTCTACCAAGCAAACGACGTCAAACTAATCTGGGAAAAAGGCCACGCTGGCACAGAGCTCAACGAGCTCGCCGACAAAGCCGCCAGGTCCGCCCGCTAACTCTAGGACTTAACGCAGCCGCCAAGTGGCTCCGGTGGGCTCTCGGAGGGTACTAGGAAGTCTTAACACAACGGACGCTAAACCCGTACCTCTTATTGCCGTCGACGACATCGGCATTGCTACTATTGAAGTACAGGGTGTAGGCGCTCGACGAACTGTAGGCTGTAGAGGACCAGTAGCTGCCGAGTGAGCCGCCATTGTAGAAGGAGGAATAGTAGTAGTTGCCGCCGTAAACAGCTAGGAAAGGACTGGCAGTTAATTTAGCTCCGGTATTGTAGGTGCTTCTTAATGTGGTAAATTCTGCTTGAGTAGGTAGTCTCCAGCCTTTTGGACAGATGTCTGATGTGGCGGCTCCGCTTGATGGATTGGTGCCGGCAGTAGCGGCTACATAGGAATAGTAGGAATAGCATGGAGAACCATCTCCGCACGTAGTACTACCGCTATTGTAGACATAGGCATTATTGTCTGAAAAACCAGAAGTAGAGGAAGCTGGGAGGGTATAGTTTGAAGACACGTTAGAGTCTGCAGGAGTGAGAGTAGTGCCGCCAGAAAGGTTTAGGTTTTTAGTCATCCAAACGAGATTACCAATCTTAGCTACGGAATATTTTTGGCCATCACGAGAATCCATCAAAGTATTAGTTTCACCATTTGTCATTGCAGCAGCTTCAGCAGCGGTAAAGTTTTGCATGGTAGGCCCTTGTTTGATGCAGCGGACATAGAACCCGAGGCTGCGATCGCCGTTGCGGGTATCCAGGCTACTCCCATCGTAGTACAGGATGTAGCGACCGGTGTTATAATAGCTTGCTGTACTAGACCACCAGTACCCGTTGCTGGTATTGTAGAGG
>JAGCBP010000014.1 GCA_017652105.1 Candidatus Saccharimonadota bacterium | reverse complement strand
TGGGCTTATTTTTTTTGTACGAAAAAGGCCGCACTTATTGTGCGACCTTTCTGATAGGCTCAAGCCCAGCAGCTTTTAGAGCATTGTTCCACCGGCCATAAATTTTGATATACGATGAACTCGGTGGCATATCCATGTCGATATCAACGTCTGTACTTTTAGGCGAGCGCCCAAGCTCTGCCGCTTTTTTCTGCAATAGACGAACCCCCTCTTCCCTAGAGCGATGCGCCTTGTTGAGATATAAACCGGCATTTTCCAGGGCTTTGTTCCATGTGCCAAAACAGTTTTGGAAAGTACCATACGATGGTAAAGATGCATCCTCCATTATGTCGGCTATTCTTGGGGTTCTACCTAATTCCCTCGCTTTTTGCTGTAGCTTGGCAATTAACTCAGCTTTGCTGTGACAGTAATTTATATTTGGCGTTAATCCAGCTATCTCCAAAGCGCCATTCCATGAATTAAATGCCGTATAGTACTGACTGTATGGTGGCATTCTCGGATCTGTTTTAGCATCCTCTATCCTTGGGGTTCTACCTAATTCCTTTGCTTTTTCTTGTAGTCTAGCAATTAGCTCAGCTTTGCTGCATTTTATCACGCGTTTCACCTCCCTTTTTTGAAACCAAGATAAAGTTTTAAGGTACTTCTTTTTATTATACCATTTTTACTCTAAAAAGTCAATGCTTTTTTCCTTATCGACGGAGTTTTTCGTAAAGCGGGAACTAAAAAAATCGGCCTTTCGCCGAGTTTTTATGGGATGGTGGGGATATATGGACTTGAACCATAGACCTCGTCATTATCAGTGACGCGCTCTAACCAGCTGAGCTATATCCCCATCATATTTGAATGATAGTGGTGGAGTAACAGGGACTCAAACCCTGGACCTCCGCCTTGCAAAGGCGGCGCTCTAATCAACTGAGCTATTACCCCATAAAAATATTAAGGTGTGCTTCTATTTTACACCATAGATGCAAAAAAATCAAGATTTATGCTATAATAGGGTTATGGATTTTACCTTTAGTATTGGATGGGTGATCGGTGGCCTATTGATAGCTGGCGCTGGGGGTTTGGTTGTGGTATTTTACCAAAAAATTGCTGATAATTTGGCGAGCGGGGTATCCTCGTATGACAAGGTGAAGCTATTTGGCGTGATCACAATCGTGGTAGGGCTACTCGTGGCAATGAATTTACACACTTTTATCTTGAGCTTGTTAGTCCACTGGATTACCGGCAAATAAGTTCTGGCGAGTCCATTCATACATAGCAATGGCAGCGGCGGCGCCAACATTAACCGAGCGAGTGGAACCGAATGATTCAATATAGCGGACGTCGTGGGCTTTTGCTAGGAGTTCTTTGGTGATACCGCTATTTTCCGAGCCAAAAATTAGAGTGGTGTTTTGAATGAATTTTTTATCGTGCAGAGGCTTAGCACGCTCGGTGTTGTTTTCGATGGCAACTAGTTCCCTGTTTTTTTGGTTTTTTAGAAAATCCTCTAGGCTGGCGTGATGCTCAATTTCAAGATATTTATCCGTACACATAGCGCCGCGGCGATTGTACTTTTTCTTGCCAATAATATGAACTTTTTTCACATTAAAAGAGTTGGCCGTGCGAATGATAGAGCCAATATTAAAATCGTGTTCGACATTTTCGACGGCAATTTCGAGGGTATTACGAGACTTTGCTAGGTCGGCAAAAATTTGTTCATTTTCCTTCCCTTTGTATTTATCGATCAAATTTCTGGCGTCTTCCATGTGATATAATTATATCATAAGAGGAGGTAAGATGAAATTTGATGAATATCAAAAAGCTATAATGAAGTATGATACTTATGAAAAATGTGGATTAACTGAGGTAGGGTTCATCGAGAAAGTTTTGGGGCTAACTGGTGAAGCGGGCGAAACCGCAGATAAAATTAAAAAAATCTTGCGTGATAAAAATGGGGTTTTATCTGATGAAGACCGCTTGAGCATCTCTAAAGAGCTAGGTGACGTGCTCTGGTATCTGGCTTCTATTGCAAGGTATCTTGAGCTTCCTTTATCGGAAGTGGCTTCTTCAAATATAGAAAAGTTGGAAGACCGCTACCAAAGAAACAAAATCCACGGAGCTGGGGACGAGAGATGAAAAATCCCCTAGCTTTTTGCTAGAGGATTTTAGGGTTTTTGGCTAGATTCTTGCAGCTTTTGGTAGAACTCTCGGTCCTTTGTCTTGGAGATTTCGCTGAGTGGTTTTAGCTTTTTGTTGGACATTTTAGCATACTCTTTTTCGATTTCTTTTTCTAAAATATCCCAGTTGCCATCTACGCTTGACAGTGCTATGCGATAATTGTCGAGACCAAATTGATCAACAAAGTCTCTCTGAGAAATCATCCTTCCCCCGTTTCCTTCTACTGTCCAGATCATCAAGTCCAGTAAATCTTCGAGGATGTGCTTTTTTCTCAGTTCTTCATGCTTTTTGGCAATGGTATCTTTTTCGCTTTTCCAGCCAAATTCTATCATTCGATCACCCCCTTTGCTCATTCTAAAGTACACGTTTTGGATATTATATCATATTTTGTCTATAGAATCAATGCCACATTACAATCGATAGACACTCTAGGCTAATTTGACCGTTAAGGTTGACATTTTGGCATAAGTGTGATATAATGTAGGTATAGTTGTCGCTCTTAGGAGATAGCTACAAGAGAAGGGGGGTGTATATATGATGAGCACAACAGAAAAGGATACCAAAAATATCTATATTTTTAACAGAGGAGATGGTGAGACCTTGATCTATTTTAACTATAAGGCTTCGCCAATTGACACGGATGACTTTGCTTCCCTTGCTAAAGAGCTTTACTTAGACAGCGGAGGAAGACTGGTCCTTATTACAGACATGTCCCACCATGGGATACTGAAGCTTTACGAAAATTTGGCGATAAAGCCAACCATGATAGACCGCACCTATAACGGTGCAATTAACGAAATCGTTGGTAAGATTAAAGCCAAAGAAGTATGTCTGTAGGTTTCTCCCCCAACACCTGTGCCGCGAGATACTCGCGGCACTTTTTCTATGCTTCTTTGCAGAATAGATGGTAAAATAGTTCTAAGAAAGGCGGAATATGGAAAACCTAGAGAAAGCACGATCACCAGAGACAACATCCAGAAGCGTTAACCGAGAACGTGGCAAAGTCGCCGCTGCTGAAGCGGTTAAATTTAGGAGGTTTTTGAAAATAAACGTGGATGATTTTTTGGAATGTTATCCTGCAGAAAAAATCGCTAAAGACAAAAAATATGTAGAAGCTACAGAGAAAAATATCGGAAAAAATTCTGATTCTGAGGTTAATTTGACCCAAAAATTGGCTAACGATTTTGAGAATTTCTTTGTTTTTGGGGTAGTTACCGGTGATTGGCTGGGTAGTAAAGAAGTTAATGGGGTGACAGCCGCAGCTGGGGCAACTTCTAAATACGATGATTACAAGCATCGGTTGGATGCTTTTTCGGTGCTTCATTATGAGAGTGAGCGTGATCACAAAAATTATTCGATAGCAATTGGCACCGATGTAACCATCTCTGGTTCCCATAAGACTATAATGGATAAGTTTGAAAGGCCGCACAATGAATCTGGGCTAGAGTTGCCGTTTGGCTTTTCTAAGCTTGATTATTACACTAATGGCAAAGTCCACAAAGAAATGCCTCTGACGCCGAGATATATCATTGGTATTTCCAATTATGATGTGAATGACATAAATGAGACTGTGGCCACTGACCACACTGGCGCTAAAATGTTTAGGCTAGCCACGGCTAAAAATTTTATCAATAGATTTAAAGTGCTTTCGGAAATGTATGCCGAAAATCAGCTGTATCTAGCTAGGTTACCAGAGGAGCGCGAAACGCCGGAGCTAAAATCGGCTTACAATAAACTCAAGATAATGGACAAAAAGCTTGGTGATGCTCTCTACGCGGCCACTAAGCATCTGTCGCTAAGCAAATGGCCAAAAAGAGTACATGAGGAGGATTATAGCGATAAAAATGCCTTTATATCTGCGATGGAGGAGGCCGTGCGCGAGGACAGCTTGAGTTATTTCGAAGAAAACAGAGCGGAACGCCTGAAAAAAGATGCCCAGGACAATTCCGAGCCAGATGATTCTCATACAGATACCTATGTGCAGATTATGGATTGCATTAAAGAGCTTAAAGGAGAAAAGACTAAGTAAAATTAGCCTCTATATAAACAAAACCCGCCTTTTTGGGCGGGTTTTGTAGCTAAAGTTGCGAGGTTTAACAATTTGGTTGTGCAATTATGATCTTAGTTCTGTGTTTAGCTTATTGTTACGTCTGGCGAACCAGAGTTGTTATGATTCAAGCTTGCTAATCATAACCGTAACCGACCTTGCTATCTGCGAGTCCGAAGACTTTCAGACGCATCATTCCTTCTCAAGAAAGGAGGTAATCCATCGACACGTTCTCGTACCGATGCCTTGTTACGACTTAACCCCAATCATCTCCCCCACCTTAGGCCGACGAATCGGACTTCGGGTGTTGGTGACTCTCATGGTTTGACGGGCGGTGTGTACAAGACCCGGGAACGTATTCACCGCAACATGCTGATTTGCGATTACTAGCGATTCCGACTTCAAGGAGGCGAGTTTCAGCCTCCTATCCGAACTGGGACTGGCTTTGGTGCGATTTGCTTCACATCACTGCTTCGCTTCGCATTGTACCAGCCATTGTAGCGCGATTCTAGCCCAAGGCGTAAGGGAAATAC
>JAGCBP010000001.1 GCA_017652105.1 Candidatus Saccharimonadota bacterium | reverse complement strand
TATTGGAAAGAATATGCAGATAAACTCTTTACTGAGCAATCGGAGTGGGAATACAAAAGCGGTTCAGACAGGACTGCGACATTTGAAAAATATTTTACGGAAGTGACTGATGGTAAAGGTGATCTAGAAAAATTCCGTAGTGATATGGCGTCGGATGCGGTATCTAAGAAAATCAGTTTTGATATGGGAATTGGTAAAAGAATGAATATAGAAGGTACGCCGGCCTTCTTTATTGATGGGCAATTAATTCCTTGGAGTTCTAAGGATGGTGGTGAAGTAAATATCGATGGCAAAATCATTACTTGGAATGCGGCGCTCTCTGGTTCGGAGTTTGTGCATATCCTAAGTAAAATTGTTGAAGCAAAACTTAGCGATTAATCTAAATTTCAATAAATTCTTGCCATTCAGCCGGCGCAACTTTAGTCTGTAATTTCTTTGAGCGTTTTAATTTTTTGACACGCATGGTACCTATTCTAGCAAACATTTTTGGACTTTGCAAGCACAAAAACTTATTTTATGATATAATTATCTCTATGAGAACTGCGACAAACAAATTGAATGAATATCTTGGTAAAGAGGTGGAAGTGGCTGGTTGGGTGAATTCTCGGCGAGACCATGGTGGTTTGATTTTCATTGATCTGAGAGATTTTGAAGGAATCGTGCAGTTAGTGGTGACACCAGAAACCGTTGAAGCATTTAAATTGGCTGAGAGTGTGAGAGATGAATTTGTGTTGTCGGCTAAAGGTGTCATGCGAAAGCGTGAACCGGAACTCATTAATCCAAATATTCCAACTGGCGAGATTGAACTAGTAGTGTCTGAGCTTAAATTAATCAATAAGAGTGAGCCTTTGCCGGTAAATACACATGATGATGGGGACGCTTCTTCGGAGGAAATGAGACTCAAATATCGGTATTTGGACCTGCGGCGGCCAAAGATGCAAAAGCGGCTCAAACGGCGTTCGGAATATTATAAGGTAGTACGAGATTATATGTATTCTCGGGGTTTTACAGAAATTACTACACCGATTTTGGCTAACTCTTCGCCGGAAGGGGCGAGGGACTTCCTAGTGCCGAGTCGGCTTCACCCGGGCAAATTTTATGCTTTGCCACAAGCACCACAGCAGTTTAAACAACTTTTGATGGTGGGCGGAGTAGAAAAATATTTTCAGATTGCGCCGTGTTTTAGAGACGAGGATCCGCGGGCAGACAGATTGTACGGCGATTTTTATCAATTGGATTTTGAAATGTCATTTGTAGATGATGGGGAAGTGGTGAGGTCTGAGATTGAGCCACTATATATTAAATTGGTGACTGAATTTGCCGAGAAGAAAATCGTGATGAGAAGCGAAGTGGCAAAACCGTATATTCCGGAAAACGACATTGTGCCAAGGCTTCCGTACGAAGTAGCAATGGATGTTTATGGTGTAGATAAGCCGGATCTTCGCTATGGAATGGAATTAGTAGATTTGACTGATGTGTTTTCTGAGACAGATTTTAAAGTATTTAAGCAACCATGCGTGAAGGCTTTGTGTGTGAAAGGCGGAGCGGAACTGACTCGGCGGGAGATTGATGAATTTACAGAAAAGGCGCGCAAACTTGGGGCTGGGGGACTGGCCTATATATTATACAGTGAGGGAGAGGCAAAATCGCCGATTCTGAAATTTATGAGTGAGACAGAAATTAACGGTGTGCGCGAAAAGATGGGAGCTGAGGATGGTGATGCGGTGTTCTTTGGTGCGGATACGCGCGATTTGGTGAATAAAGTGCTTGGGCAGCTAAGAATTTTGTTTGCTGATAGATTTGGTTTGAAAAAATCTGATGAAGTAGCACTGACTTGGGTGGTAGATTTTCCATTTTATGAATGGGATGAAACAAGAAAGAAAATTGATTTTGGGCACAATCCGTTTTCGATGCCAAAAGGCGGCCTGGCTGCTCTAGAGTCGGCTAAGACTGATGCGGAAAAATTGGCAATTAGAGCCGATCAATACGATATGGTAATGAATGGGTACGAGTGCGCATCGGGTGCGGTGAGAAATTATAATCCGGAAATTATGTACAAAGTATTTAATATTCTCGGCTACAACAATGAATATGTAGAAGCGAGATTTGGCGGGATGCTTAGTGCCTTTAAGTTTGGAGCGCCACCGCATGCAGGCTGTGCGCCGGGGCTGGATCGGATTTTTATGATTCTAGAGGATGAAGATAATATTCGTGATGTAGTGGCATTTCCAAAGAATGGCAATGGTGTGGATTTGATGATGAATTCGCCATCTGAGGTTGATGCGGAACAATTAGATGAAGCTCACCTTGCGATTTTGCCGGAAGAGTAGTATAATAATAGTATCTGGGTGTAGCACAGTTGGTAGCGCGCGACTTTTGGGAAGTCGAGGTCGCAGGTTCAAGTCCTGTCACCCAGACCATTTTATTATGGTGGTTTTACCTGGGTGTGGCGCAGTTGGTAGCGCGCAGCGTTCGGGACGCTGAGGTCGTCAGTTCAAGTCTGATCACCCAGACCAGTTTGGCAGCTCCAGTGTACTACACGAAGATGGGAACTGAAGCGGCCCAAGGGGCAAACAGTTCAAGTCTGATCACCCAGACCATGAATTCTGTGATAGAATAGATATAAAAGGAGGAAATGTGGCGGGAGAAAATCTCAAAAATTCAGTAAACGGAACAAAAAATAACGCATCTAATAAATCTAATATGATTAGGAGTGCGCTTTTTTCTTTGATTTTGATATGTCTCATGGCAATGTTAATTGTGAACTGGACTAGCAAAGGCCCGGTGAAAGTAGAGGTGCCAATCTCGGAAGTAATTACCAGAGCAAACGATCCAAATGGTGATATTTCTAAAATTACGGTGACTGGCGATACGCTTGACGTTACTTTGAAGGGCAAAGATCAACCGACTGAAACTTCTCGCAAAGATGGTTCGGGGACTTTGTACGATCAAGGTTTGATCAATCATTGCGAAAAATTGGAAGGTGATGAACTGAAAAAATGTAATGAAACTTATCCGACGATAGAATACAAAGAAGACATCAATACTTGGGGAATTGTGCTAGATGTAGGGCTTACTGTGCTGCCGATTATTGCAATTGTAATTTTCTTTTCATGGATGATGAAACAAGCGACAGCGGCTAATAGCCAATCACTTTCTTTTGGCAAATCCAGAGCCAAAGTCTATGGTCCGGACAAGAAAAAAGTCACTTTCAAAGACGTGGCGGGGAACGAATCGGCTAAACAAGATTTGACAGAAATTGTAGATTTTTTGAAAAATCCAAAGAAATACGAAAAATTGGGAGCTAAAATTCCGCGTGGCGTGCTTCTGGCTGGTGATCCAGGTACGGGCAAAACTTTGATGGCGCGGGCAGTGGCCGGCGAAGCCGATGTGCCATTTTTCTCGATTTCGGGTTCGGAATTTGCGGAAATGTTTGTAGGTGTAGGTGCTTCGAGAGTGCGAGATCTTTTCTCGAAGGCTAAGAAAAATGCTCCATCGATTATCTGTATTGATGAGATTGATGCGGTGGCACACAAACGCGATGCGCGTGGTGGTGCTGGACGTGAGGATGAGCAGACTTTGAACCAGATTTTGGTGGAAATGGACGGCTTTGATAATGACTCAGGCGTGATTGTAATGGCGGCGACCAACCGAGTAGATATGCTAGACAAAGCTTTGCTTCGGCCAGGGCGGTTTGATAGGCATGTGAATGTAACTTTGCCAGAAAGGAAAGACCGTTTGGAAATTTTGAAAGTGCATTTTAAGGGCAAACCGGTAGAAGCAAATGTAGATCTCGAGGCTTTGGCTAAGAAAACTGCAGGTTCCTCTGGTGCGGATCTAGCTAATATTGCCAATGAAGCGGCGATTACAGCAGCACGGGAAGGGCACAAAGCGATTGCTAATGCTGATGTAGTGGAAGCGTTTGAGCGGGTGGCGATTGGTCCGGAGAGAAAGTCCAAAGTGATGAATGAGAAAGAGCGCAAAATTACGGCTTATCATGAAGCCGGGCACGCGATTGTAGGACACGTGCTACCAGATTCTGATCCAGTGCACAAGGTAACAATTATCCCGCGTGGGCAAACTGGTGGGGTGACTTGGTTCTTGCCACCGGAGGATAGAAGCTATAAGAGTATTTACGAGCTGAAAGATATTTTGGCAAGAGCGATGGGCGGTAGAATTGCGGAAAAATTGATTTTTGGTACGGATGCGGTGACAACTGGCGCATCCTCTGATTTAAAAAATGTAGCGGAACTAGCCAAATCAATGATTGTAGAGGAAGGGATGGGCTCATCCACGCGCAATTTGGTATTTCCGGGCGAGGATGCGGGGTATTACACAATTACCGCGGGTAAGCCTTACTCAGAAAAAACTGCAGAATTGATTGATGCAGAAATTAAAAAGCTGTCTGATGAAGCGGCGATGAGAGCAGAGGCAGTCCTCAAACTCAACAAAAAAGTTTTGGATAATTTGGCGGCGGAACTTTTGAAACACGAAACTTTGGAAGAAGCAGAACTAGAGCCGATTTTGAAAGACGCTAAAATGCCTACAGCAGCAAAATTATATAAATAAGCTCTTGGACTTTTCTTTAGGAAAGAAAAGTCCAGAAAAAAGAAACCATTATGATTTTTGAAATGAAAGTGAATTCCATTTCAAAAATTGATTAACAGAAAGGAAAATATGGAACATCTATTACAATACTTTACTCCTGAAAAATATTCATTAGATATTAAGATTGATAAATTCAAAAAAACCATTGGTGGGAAGGTTTGCGTTGTTGGTGAGGCGACGGAGGAGACCGTTAAATTCCACGCGGTGGATTTAAAGATTTCGGATGTACTAGTAAACGGCAAAAAAGCGGAATTCAAGGCGGACGGAAAAGTGCTTTCGATTTTTGATGTGGCGCTAGGTGATGCGGAAATTGAAATTTATTATGACGGCAAATTGAATGAAAATATGCAGGGAGCGTATCTTTCTACTTATAAATATAAGGGTAAGACTGAAACTATTGTGGCGACTCAGTTTGAGAGCCACTATGCGAGAGAGGCTTTTGTTTGCATTGATGAGCCGGCGGCTAAGGCGGAATTTGAAGTGAATATTTCGCTTCCGGAAGGTTCGGATGATTTGGTGCTTGTGAATACACCATCGCCAAGAATGAGTACGTATCTTTTGGCTTGGGTGATTGGGCGATTTCATGGCAAAAGTGTCACCAATAAACACGGTGTAAAAATTACAACATACGCGGCGTTGAATCAAGATGTGGATGCGGTAGATTTTGCTAACGAAATTGCGGCAAAAAGTTTGGAATTTTATGATGATAATTTTGGAGTTGCTTATCCTTTGAAAAAGTTGGACCAGGTGGCTTTGCCGGATTTTGAAGCGGGAGCGATGGAAAACTGGGGGTTGGTGACCTATCGAGAATCGATGCTGCTAACGACTAAAGCGGCAACACTTTCGACTTATAAATCAGTGGCTCTCACGGTGGCGCACGAGCTTTCACACCAATGGTTTGGCGACCTTGTAACGATGAAATGGTGGGATGATTTGTGGCTGAATGAATCATTTGCTTCCGTGATGGAATATTACGCAGTGGATTATATTCATCCGGAATACAAAATTTGGGAAGGATTTTTTACAGGGGATTGTTTGGCGGCGCTGAAGCGTGACTGCCTCGATGGGGTACAATCGGTGCATCAGGATGTTTCGGATCCGGAGGAGATTGCGACTTTATTTGACCCGGCGATTGTATATGCCAAGGGTGCTAGATTGATGCTAATGGTGATTCGGCTGATGGGCTGGGAGAATTTTTGTAAGGGCGTGTCGGATTATTTTGAAAAATATAAATATCAAAATACTTCTGGAGATGACCTTTGGCGATGCCTTTCTAGATATGCGGATTTTGATGCGGGGGAACTAATGCATGCGTTTATTGACCGGCCGGGATATCCGGTGATTACCAATGGGCAGCAAAAGAGATTTTTGCTAGATGGTGAAATGAGTAAATCTGATTGGCCGTTACCGGAAATTTTGGAGGACATGAGTGGGCATTATATTTTGAATTTGTCTGACAAAGAATTTGAAAAGAGGCTTTCTGATTTTGGTTCTTTGAATTTGGAGGAAAAACTGAGGCTTCTCATAGACCGAGATTTGGTGTCTAAGACTGCGCTGGCTTCATCGGCATCCTTGATTCCATTGGTTTGGGAGTTTCGTGAGGAAAAATCGGCGGCGGTGTGGAACATAATTCTCACGATCGTATCGGGATTAAAAATTTTCTTTGACTATGGTTCTGATGAGGAGAAAAAATACAAAAAATTTGTGGGGGAATTGGTACAGCCGGGATTAAAATATACGGGACTTACTACGCGCAAAAATGATGATGAAAATATTGTGAGACTGAGATCGATACTGCTCGCGCTAGATTTTTATGCGGAAAATGAGGAGAATTTGAGAAAGCTAGCGGAGATGTATGATGATGATTATAATTCGCTGGACAAAGAAATTAGGGCGGATATTTTGGATGCAAAATTGTACCTAGAACCGGAATATTTGGATAAGTACTTGGAAGCATACAAAACTACTTTCGATCCAGACATTAAATTTGATTTGATGGTGGCGATGACTTTGATGAAGGATGTTAGTGGGCTACACAAAGTAATGAAACTTTTGAATGAGCCGGAGATTGTGAAGCCGCAAGATCAATTTTATCTATATCTATATTTGTATCGGAATCCGCGGGTAAAAGGAGAAGTGTTTGAGTGGTTGACCGGGAACTGGGAGTACGTGAAGGAAATTTCTGGGGATAAATCGCTAGATAATTATCCTAGGTATATGGCGGGAAGTGTCAAGACTGATGCGGAATTTGATGAATATCTGAAATTCTTTGAGCCAATGGCTACTGATCCGGCTTTGAAGCGGGCGATAGAGATGGGCAAGAACGAGATTAAGGCGCGTTTGAAGCTGATCGAGAGTGATAAAAAAGCGGTAGAAAATTCGTTAGAGGCGTTGTAAATATTACAGCACTTTTTGTTGACATCCCAAAAATCTTATGCTAACATAAAAGTAAATAAGTCATGCATTAATGTTTAATTATTGGGAAAGGTCATAATGATTCAAATGAAAAACATAGCAAATACTATCAAGCAAAAGCTCGCATCATATATATA
>JAGCBP010000013.1 GCA_017652105.1 Candidatus Saccharimonadota bacterium | reverse complement strand
TTTGAATCATTATGACCTTTCCCAATAATTAAACATTAATGTATGACTTATTTACTTCATATTAGCATAAGATTTTTGGAATGTAAATAGGTTTTTTGCTAAATTCTATTCCCACACCGGCACATCTTCCGGAAACGGATCAAAATCCGCATCCTCACCATACCCCAGCGATCCTACCGCACTACCACTATTCTTATATCCCAACTCCCCCAAAAACCTCGATGGCATCGAAAAAGAATAACTACCATAGGTCCGCCGTTCTTTCGCCCAAGTCAAAAACAGCCTCATCATCGCCCTAGTCATCCCCACATAGGCCAGTCGCCTTTCCTCCTCTAGGCCCGCCTCTGTCTCTGCCCCCTTCGCCGACGGGAACAAACCTTCCTCCATTCCCACGATAAACACCACCGGAAATTCCAACCCTTTCGCCGCATGTAGTGTCATCAAAGTCACCGAATTTTTGCGCGAAGCCTCATCCGAGGAGCTCATCAGTGCCGCTTCCGCCACAAAATTTTCCAAACTATCATATTCCGCCGCTGTGTCAGCTAGAACTTCCAAGTTTTTCATCCGTTCCTCCGCGCTCGGTGTCCCATCATCGGTAAGGACAGAAAAGTCGAATTTTTTCACAACCGACTTCACAATTTCGCCCGGATTGTCATCCGACTTCACACCTCTTAAAAATTCCGATAATTTCTCTATGCTTGCTCTCGCTTTGCCAGAATTCAAAACTTCCACAATTTCCGGCTCTTCCATCGGTCGCTCTGATTTCATCACACTCGCCGCTGCCAAAATTTTCGAAGCCGATACTTCCCCCACCCCAGGTAGGATATTTTTAAGAATCCGCTCTAGAGCCACCATATCTCGCCCATTTTGGGTTAAATGCAACACCGCCAGCACATCTTTTACTTCTTTCCGATCATAAAATCTCACCCCGCCCACAATTTTGTACGGAATATTCATATCAATAAAGGCTTTTTCAAAAGCATACGACTGCGCATTAGTCCGATATAGCACCGCAAAATCCGAAAGATCCGGAAATTCGCTTCTTAAATTCAAGATTTTGAGCGCCACAAAGTTCGCTTCCATTTTTTCATCGTTAAGCGCCTCAATCTCTACCGGCGCCCCCTTCCCTAGCTCCGTAAACAAAGTCTTTTCTGTCCGCGTTTTATTATTATTGATAATTTTTTGCGAAGCATCTAGAATACTACTCGTAGACCGATAATTTTGCTCCAACTTAATTACCTTGGCTCCCGGAAAATCCCGCTCAAAATTGAGAATATTCGTAAAATCCGCCCCTCGCCACGAATAAATCGACTGCCAATCATCCCCCACCACCGCAATATTTCGTTTCTCATTCACGAGCAGCTTAATCAACTGATACTGCACCATATTCGTATCCTGATACTCATCAATCAAAATATGCTCAAATTTTTCCTGCCATTTTTTCCGCACCTGCTTATTTTTAGCAAATAGTTCCAAGGTCTTAAGCAACAAATCATCAAAATCTAGCGCCTCGTTTTGAGATTTAGCAATTTCATATTCTTTAAAAACTTCTGCAATTTTTTGCTGATTTGGGTAGTAAGCCGAAGCCGCATATTCCTCCGGCCCATTTCCTTTATTTTTTTCCGCCGAAATTACCGCCTGAATCGCCTTCGGCTTTAGATTTTTATCCGAATTATAACCCAAATTTTTAATAATTCGCCGAATTAGCGCCACTTGATCATCCGTATCGTAAATCACAAAATATTTACTTAAATTCGCCGCCACGTATTCTTGCCGCAAGATTTTCACACAGATTCCATGAAATGTCCCCATATATGGCATAAAACTTCTCGGCGCTTCTGTTTTGTCGTTTTGCAGAAGCCTATATAGTCTCTGCCGCATTTCATTTGCCGCTTTATTAGTAAAAGTCACCGCCAGAATCCGTGATGGCTGCACTCCGTGAGCAATTAAATTCGCAATCCTATGTGTCAATGTCCGAGTTTTCCCAGATCCCGCCCCCGCCAAAATCAAAAGCGGCCCCTCTAGATATGCCACCGCCTCCTTCTGTTTCTCGTTCAACCCTCCAAAAATCGCATCCATTATCCCATTATATCACATTTTAGGTTTACAAAATATTCATCTGGTGATATAATTGGGGAATGAAAAAACCCAAGACTTACCAAGAAGTAATTGGCGAAACGATTGAGCAAATGCGGACAGACAAAGGCTGGACGCAAGAAGAGTTGGCGGAAGCTACTGGTACTTCTCAATCCGCGATTCATCGGATTGAAAAGGGCGGACAGAATGTTTCACTCGAAATGGTAAAGAAACTTTCCGAGGCACTCGGCAACCAAATTCTCTCTATAAATGACTCGGTTTCGCAAAGTTTTCGGATTCGTGGCGGGAAAGAACTTAGCGGTGAAATTACAGTCAATACTTCCAAAAATGCAGCAGTCGGAATTTTGATGGCGGCACTTCTGAATTCCGGTAAAACGGTTTTGCATAGAGTGGCCCGAATAGAAGAGGTGTTTAGGATTATTGAAGTTTTAGAGTCTATAGGCGTAAGATGTCATTGGCAAAATCGCCATCGTGACTTAGAAATTATATCACCACGTGAATTAAAATTAGAAAATATGGACATAGAAGCGGCTAGAAAAACTCGCTCGGTAATTATGATGCTAGGGCCTTTGCTTCATCGGTACAAAACCTTTGAGCTTCCCTATGCTGGCGGTTGCTCGCTTGGTACTCGTACGATTGAGCCGCATCTCAAAGCCTTGGAGTCTTTTGGGCTTAAAGTTGATGCAGAGTGCAAAAGTGGTTTTTATGAAGTAGAAGTCAATCAACATACGCTCAAAAAATATGAGGATAGATATATTGTGTTAGTAGAACGGGGTGATACAGTGACCGAAAATGTGTTGATGGCGGCCGCACTTTCTCCAGGTCGTACGACAATTGTGGGCGCATCACCAAATTATATGGTGCAAGATATGTGCTTTTTCTTGGAAAAATTGGGCGTAAAAATCACCGGCATTGGTACCACTACTTTGACCGTACGTGGTCGCTCAGAAATTGACATGGATGTGGAATATAATCTTTCAGAGGATCCAATTGAAGCAATGAGTTTTATCGCGGCAGCTTATGCTACGCATTCAGAAATTACAATTCGTAGAGCTCCAATTGAATTTCTAGAAATTGAGCTAGAAGTTCTAAAATCCATGAATGCTAGATTCAAAAAATCGGAGGAATATTTGTCTGTAAATGGTCGGACAAGATTAGTAGATTTGGAGATTCTAAAATCCGATTTGGTAGCGCCGGTCGACAAAATTCATCCGATGCCGTTTCCAGGGCTAAATATTGATAATTTGCCGTTTTTCTCGGTAATTGCAGCGGTAGCTAAGGGGAGAACCATGATTCATGACTGGGTATTTGAAAACCGGGCGATTTATACTACAGAACTCGCGAATTTAAATGTAAAAGTGGAACTTTTAGATGCCCACCGATTTTACGTAGAAGGTCCAACAAATTTTCGGCCAGCAGAACTAGTGGCACCACAGGCTTTGAGACCGGCGGTGGTAGTGCTGATTGGTATGCTCGCGGCACCGGGAACTTCGATTCTAAGGAATGTTTATTCAATTAACCGTGGGTATCAAGATTTTGCGGCGAGGCTTCGGCACCTCGGCGCGGATATTACACCACTCACCGGCATCTAGTGGTATAATCAAATTATGAAAACCATTCGAGATTTTAACCCCAAAGACAAAACCATTTTAGTTCGCGTAGATTATAATGTCCCGCTGAAAGATCAAAAAGTCGAAAGCGACTTACGCATCCGTGCCAGCCTCCCCACTATCAACTACCTGCTAGAAAATGGCGCCAAAAAAATCATCCTAATTTCTCATCTCGGTCGCCCAAAAGGCCAGGAAAATCCTGATTTTTCCCTTGCACCAGTCGCCAAAACTCTCGAAAATCTCCTCAAAACTCCAGTTTTTTTCCATCCATTGCCAAAAGATAACGAAAAAATCAAGATTCCCGAAAATACCAAAATCACCTTATTAGAAAATTTGAGATTCAACCCTGGTGAAGAAACCAATAGCCAAGATTTTATCAAAAACATTGTAGATAGTATAAATGCTGACATTTTCGTTCAAGATGGTTTTGCCGTGGTTCATCGCGCCCATGCTTCCACCGATGCTATTAAGAATTTTTTGCCAGTCTACGCTGGACTTTTACTCGAAAAAGAAGTCAAAAACCTACAAAAAGCTATGGAAAATCCCGAACATCCCGTAGTATTGGTTATTGGTGGCGCCAAGGTTGAAGACAAGCAACCCCTTATCGACAAATTTACAAACATTGCCGACTATATCTTAGTTGGTGGCAAAATCGCCGCCGATGGTTATAAATCCACCGACAGCAAAATCATCGTTGCCACCGATTTTGATGAAGATTCCGAAGGCCACAAACTAGACATTGGTCCGATATCCACCGCCGAATTTGTCAAAAATTTAGCGGATGCCAAAACCATCATCTGGAATGGCTGTCTCGGAAAAACCGAAGATCCCGCCTATGCTACCAGCTCTTCCATCATCGCAGACATTATTGGTAAAAATAAGTCCGCTACTACCATTATTTGTGGCGGCGACACCACTGGCTTTGTCGAAAATTACATCAAAACCCACAAAGATCTAGACTACACACTCATTTCCACTGGCGGCGGCGCTGCTCTCGAATTTCTACTCGGAAAAGATTTGCCCGGTCTTAATTTCTAAATATGCCTAATTTTAATCGTGTCGGTACCGTATTTATTTTTGTCGCCCGATACAATTACTGCCAATAAATCTTTCTTTCCTTCCTTCGTCTGTAAATATTCCGACTCTTTAAGCTCCAACGTCAATTCTTTGCCAAAATTCTCACCATATTTTCTCACAAACGCCGAGTTAGCATAAATCAAAGCAAGCTGATTCGCTACCCGCGGATTTGGTGTCACCGAAATAATCGGTACATTTGGCCGCTGCGCCGCCATCGTCGTAGCTGTCGTACCAGATGCCGTTTGGCACACAATTACATCTGCTTCAATTCTCTCTGCCAACCTCGCCACCGCATCCGAAATCCCATCATAAAGCGTTTTTTCACCTTCCGGCTCCACCGTCATTCTCGCCACCCTCGAATGATTTTGCGTATAGAGAATTACCCTTTTCATCTCCGCCACCGCTTCTACCGGATAAGCTCCGTTTGCCGTTTCATCCGAAAGCATCACCGCGTCCGCCCCCTGAATCACCGCCGTCGCCACATCCGACACTTCCGCTCTAGTTGGCTCTGGATTTTCCACCATCGAGCCCATCATCTGCGTTGCCACAATACAAAGTTTCGAATGCGCCCGACAAAGCGCAATTAGTTTTCTTTGAATTATTGGCACCACTTCGTTGCCCGCTTCTACCGCCATATCGCCCCTCGCCACCATGATTCCATCCGCCGCTTTCACAATTTCTTCCAAATTTTCATCCGAAGCAATCGCTTTTTTCGTTTCGATTTTTGCAATTACTTTTGCGGTCGAACCAAGCGACAACAAAATTTCTTTCAACTTCTCAATATCATGCGCCGACTGTACAAAAGATAGCGCTACATAATCATAATCTTGGTGCGCACCATATTCCAAATCTTCCATGTCTTTTGCTGTAATGATATCTCCGCCAAAATCTGTCTCCGGAAGATTCAAACCTTTCTTACTCATCACAAAACCATCATTCAAGACTTTCACTTTTATCGCCGTCTCAGATACAATTTCTACAACTTCCGTTTTGATTTTTCCGTCAAACATAAAAAGCGGTTCTTTTACTTTTACTTTTTCCGCCAAATTATATTGCACCGGAAGTGTCAATCCGCCATCATGCTCGAAGCCTTCCTTCGCTTCCAAAACCACTTCATCACCAGCATGCAAATCTAAATGGTTGTCAACAATCGCACCCAACCGAATTTTTGGCCCTTGAAGGTCTTGCAAAATTGCCACCGAGCGACCTTTTTTCTCTGCCGCATTTCTAATCCATTTAATTTGTTCTTCACGCTCTTCATTAGTCCCGTGCGAACAATTCAGTCGGCATCCATTCACCCCCGCCATAATAATTTCATCAATTTTTTCTTGCCCAAACACCGACGGCCCAATTGTGGCTAAAATTTTTGTCCTCTTAAAAAGTTTACTCATATATATTATATATTATCATATTTATGCTTTTTGTGGTAATATAAAGTTATGGCATATAAAAAAAACAAAAACCCCAATAGTACCGTCCGTCATCGCCGATTTGGAAGCGATACTCCAGCTAGAAAAATTATTATTAGTGTAATTGGTATAGCCATGCTTACAGTAATTTTGTTCACTATTTATGGTTTTATTGCCACCCCAGAGTTTCTACTCAAAAAGAAAATTGAATCTATCGTATCCGATTATTACGAAAATTATTTCTATAATGCCATCCTCGACAACAATTCAATTAGTCTAAAAGACGCTTCTGCTTATTCTGCTAGCCCAGCCATTGCTAAAATCCTCGAAAAATATGTTGATTCCGGTTTTCCAGAAACTTCTTTAAGAACAGTTTTATTATCAAATAATTTTAAACATGCCGATAAAATGAGTTCAATCGAAAAATACTGCAACTTAGACCAAACTATGATTAAAATTTACCCAGAGCCATCTTTTGGCAGCAAAAATTTTCACGTCAATTATACCTACTCTTGCAAATTTTAATAATTCTTGTTATAATAATTTTAGCACTTTATTATTTTGGCCTCATAGTATAATGGTTAGTACAACGGGTTTTCATCCCGTCAATGTGGGTTCAATTCCCGCTGAGGTCACCATAAAAATCAAGAGTTTACTAACTCTTGCTTTTTTATGTTTATATGATATAATTATAATTAGTACTTTAATAGTTTGGTGTGTTTTTCATAAGGAGGGAATATGAAAAATTATAAAACAATTTTAGCAGTCGTTTTGATAACTATATTGGTGTTTTCTTTAGGTGCAACCGTCTATGCTCGCACTTGGCCGGACAATGTCAATGATTGGAGCGAGGAGGATTGGCGTGAATTCAACAATTATTACAACGCCTACAACAATCGCTACCAATACCAAACTCCCGTTTGGTATAACAATCACTACATTTACTGGAATGGAGTCAATTGGTATTACATAGGAGAAGATGGCTGTATCTATTATTCAGACCCGCCTCAGAGTTACTACTACGGCAATTGTGCACCCGCGCCTGTCACAAACACGAGTTACACTTATAGTAGCTACAACTATTATAATGGCGTTCTAAATGCCTACGATGCCAACTCGGAAGGCCAGGCTCAAATTCTTGCCAAGATCATTTACCTCTACGGTCACGGCGTAGCATCACAGACTCAGCAGGCTTGTGTCGGTTGGGCTGTCATGAACAGTATCGATGCTAGCTCTGGCGGAGTGGACATCGGTGCTATTGCACCGAATTTCCATTATGACGCAAGTAAACCCACCACCGATGATTTTGGCAGGGACTTAATGCCGCTTGCTCGCGACATAATCTTCCGGTGGAAAGCTGGCCGTGCCGGTATCGGTAATAACGGTCGAGTTCTACCCGGCGGATATTGTTGGGTATGGAGCACAGGCAGCACTGTAGTCTTTCGCAATACACCCTCTGAGGGTGGCGCTATTTGGAACTATAGTTTACAAACTCCCTACGGGAGCTAACACACCAAACCCCCCTAAACCCCTCGGCAAAGTTTTACGCCGAGGGGGTAATCATTTTCAAAAATTCAGCTTCCGAAATTCTAGAAATCCCTAATTTATCCGCCTTCTCAAGCTTAGATTTACCCGGCTTTTCACCCACAATTAAAGCCGTGGTAGTTTTTGTCACCGATGAAGTTACTACCGCACCAAGCGCACGCAATTTATCCTCTGCCTCTTCTCTTCCCATCGAAGCCAAAGTTCCTGTTACGATATAAGATTTACCCTCAAGCGGTAAATTAGCATTCGACTCATCCTCCGGCCATACATCAAGAGTCTTCAAATCTTTCAGCAAAGCCAAATTATCCTCATCAGCAAACCACGCCAAAATCGACTCCGCCACCACCTCACCGATATCAGCGATCGAAAGTAAATCAAAAACAGTCGCTTCCATCAAATTATCCAAACTTCCAAATTTTCTTGCCAAACTCACCGCAGTCTGTGCACCCACATGTCTAATTCCCAAAGCTGTAATAAACTTAGCTAGTTTCGGATGTCGACTCTCACTAATCGCAGCAATTAAATTCTTTGCCGAAAGCTCTCCAAATCTTTCCAAACTTGCCACCTGCTCTACTTTTAATCTATACAAATCCGCAATCGATTTTACCATTCCACTATCCACCAATGCTATCACATTTTTTTCACCCAAGCCTTCAATATTTAGAGCCGGTTTAGAAGCATAATATTCAATCGCTCGTTTCAAAATCAAATCCGACGATTCACCTGTTACCCGGTACACTACCTCACCTTCCGGTCTTTCAAACTCAAGTTCTGGATATTGTTTTTTTAGCGCCGCCACAAAATCAAATTTTTCCGTTCCTTCCGGTCGAAGCTCTTTCAAAACTTCTTTCACTTGCGGAATGATATCGCCAGCCTTATAAATAATTACTGTATCCCCCACTCGTACATCTAATCTTGCAATTTCATCCGCATTATGAAGCGATGCGTGTTTTACGGTCGTTCCCGCTAGAGACACCGGCTCAAATAATGCCACCGGCGTCGCCGCACCAGTTCGCCCGATTGAAATCACGATATCCTTTACCACCGTCGTCGCTTCCTCGGCCGGGAACTTATACGCCACGGCTCCGCGCGGAGTCTTGCCCACAATTCCCAATTTATCATATATCGCCCGGTCGTTGATTTTTATCACCATCCCATCCGTATTAAATTTCAGCCCTTTTCTGTACTCATCCAATTTTTTAATATAGTCAAACATCCCCTCTATGTCTGAACCCTTCCACACCTTGTCCTCGCCCGAAGTTTGAAAGCCTAATTTTCGAAGCATTTCGTAAGCTTCCTTGTGCGTCGGCAAATTTGGTTTTACTAAATCATAGGCAATGAATTTAAGTGGTCTCGATGCTGCAATTTTTGGATCAAGCTGCCGTATCGAACCCGCCGCCAAATTTCTCGGATTAGCAAACTCCCCTTTAAGCTTCTCGAAATCTTTCTTAAATATAATAATCTCCCCCCGAACCTCTGCTTCATCAATATCAATTTTGAGTGGTATATTTTGGATGGTTTTTACATTTAATGTTACATCCTCACCAACCATTCCATCCCCACGCGTCACCGCCTGCACAAAAATCCCATTTTTGTATTTCAAAGCACATGCCAACCCATCCATTTTGATATCAGTGAAAAATTCCGCAATTTTCCCGCCCGGAATTAATTTTTCATTCCGATGTATCCATTCGAGCACTTCACTAGTCGAAAACACATCAGAAAGACTAATCATTCTTTTCTCATGCGTTACTTTTTCAAACTTGTCCAAAGCCTTCCCCGCCACTCGCTGTGTCGGCGAATCCGGCGTAATAAGTTCCGGATATTCCGCTTCTAGCTCAGAAAGTTCATGTTTCAAAGAATCCGCCGCCGCTTCACTCATAATCGACTCATCCAAGACATGATAATGATACCGATAATCATTAATCAAATCTCTAAGTTTAAGAATTCTTTTTTCGGCTTCTTCTTTTTTCATTTTCCTCCTTTTCGTTGTCGTATCTCAGCATCCACCGATAATAACTATAAAAATATACCGAAATATAAACTGCCAAAAATACTGCTACTATTATACCGCATATTTTAACAAGCGGAAATTGCGGAAGCGACGAAGCCCACATATTTATTGGATACATTATTAGAATCCATATTATACTCACTACTATCGCCAAAAGAATTATTCTCAGAATAAATTTAATTCTTCGCCCTCGCATCAATTCGTTTGTATTTTTAAATGCTTCTAGCGGATACATTCCCGGTGCCGAAACCGCCACCAAAGCCATGATTGTACTAGACAGCAAATAACAAGACAAAATCACCATCAATCCGGCAAAAGTTAAAAACAAAAATGCATAAAACGGTGTATCCAAAAAATGCGTTTCTATTGCCGATGAATATGCAATCACCAGTAGCATAATTGGAATACATTGGATCGCCACCACAAAAAGCATCACAAAATTAGAAATCAGTGGCGTCATCGCATTATAAAGTGCATCTCTAAGTGTAATTTTATTTCCCGCCATTTTTTGTCTCAACACAAAAATCGTTACAAGCCATATAACTAGAAATACCAAACTACCAAAAATTATCGTTTGCCCATTTAGAAATTCATCCGCCACCCCCACTAGCAAAAATGTCACCAAAATCATTATCAAAATAAATGGCAAAAATATTTTTGAGTTTCCAAAAATTAATTTAAAAGAATTAAAAACATGAAAAGCCATTCCCGGCACTTCCAAATCTCTTACATAATCTTCGCGATAAGTTCTTTTAAAACTTTTGTGCGGATTTTTAGAAGTTCCACTTGCCATTTTCAAGCCTTTCAATACGCTTTTCAAGTGGCGGATGGGTTCCAAACAAATTGTTGAAAAAACCTTTTCTCAAAGGATCGTTAATATACATCGAAGCTTGAGCTGAATTTTGATTTTTCATTGGCTGACTATGTGATTGCAGCTTCTTCAGTGCATCAATCATTCCTTCCGGATATCTCGTAATATTTACCGCCGAAGCATCCGCCAAATATTCCCGCTCGCGTGACACCGCCATTTGTGCAATTGCCGCACAAATTGGTGCAAAAATCGCCGCAAACACTATCAAAAGATACGCTACCGGACTTCCCTCATCGTTTCTTTTGCGGTTTCCATAGAACATCATCCGCATCGCAATATCCGAAATCAATCCCACCACACACACTAATCCGAATACAATCATCGAGACTCTAATATCGTAATTTTTTACGTGCGACATTTCGTGCGCCATCACCGCAGTCAGCTCTTTGTCATTCATGATATCAAGCAAACCTGTCGTTGCTGCCACCACTGCATGCTGCGGATCCCGCCCCGTTGCAAAAGCATTCGGCGCCGGATCTTCAATCAAATAAACTTTTGGCATCGGCAACCCCGTAGTAATTGATAGATTTTCTACTATATTATATAGTCGCGGATTATCCTTCTTTTCAATCTCATTAGCTCCCGCCATCATCGTAGCAAGTGAACCGGCTGCAAAATATTGGATCACCGCATAAATAATCGAAGCGATAGACACCCAAAGTAGCACCCACCAATCATTCAAGAAATAGGCTACCGCCGCGGCTATACCTATAATGATAGCCACAAAAACTATCATTATAAGTATAGTCCGTCTTTTATTTTGTGCAATTTGCTTATACATTGATTTGAATTAGAATTTTACTTCTGGCGCATTGTCGATCTTAGCTTTTTCAGCCTCAGATACTTCAAAGTAATCGCGTTTCTTGAAGTGACCAAACATATTGTTGATAATATTGGTTGGGAAAGTTTTAATCTTTGCATTGAGTTCTTTACAACCAGAATTATAAAATCTCCTCGCTGCTTGGATTTTGTCCTCTACATCCTGAAGCTGTGATTGTAATTTTACAAAGTTTTCATTAGCTTTGAGCTCTGGATAGGCTTCTGCAATCGCAAAAATCTTAGAAAGCGCTGCTTGCATTTCGCCCTCAGCTTCTGCCGCTGCCTTTACGGTTTTGGCACCCATCGCTGCCGAACGAGCTTGAGTCACCATTTCAAAAGTTTCTTTTTCGTGCTTAGCATAACCTTTGACAGTTTCTACCACATTCGGAATCAAATCCGCGCGATATTTAAGTTGTACAGTGATGTCGCTCCAAGCTTCATCTACTCTTTCGTTAGTTCTAACTAGACCATTATAAGTCCCCGCAATAATTGCGATAATCAAAACTATCACGACTACCACTACTATTGCTATGATTGCTCCTACGGGCATTTTTCCACTCCTTATATTATATATATTCATTATATCACAAAACAACACATTTTCACATATCTTGCCAATCTAAACCGCTTATGTTATTATATAGAAATGGATTGGTTACTCTGTATCGCCATTGCTGTCCTCGCAAATAGTGCCGGTATTTTTGTAGATAATTACATCTCTGATTACTATTTTAAAGGTCGCGGTGCAGCGTCTCAAAAAACTTTTTTCCGACTTATTTATATAATTACCGGCATTATTTGTGTCATCGCCGGCGGGGTAAACTTCGGCTCTATACCGCCATATATATATCTTATTTTTATTTTATCTGGTATCGGCGCTGCTACTGCTGGAATTTTCTATTATAAAGCTTTGGAGCTCACCGACTCTACCGATTTTGGTATTTTTGCTCAACTTTCACCAATTTTCTATCTACTTTTTGGCTGGCTCTTTCTAAATCAAACCATCGATATATATCAACTTATTGCATTTTCAATCATCATTATTGCCCCATTTTTAATTATTATGGCTGCCAAAAAACGCAGTCGCGGTCTCAGAATCAAAGCCGCTCTTTATGTTATTCTAAATGTCTCCATTGTTGCGTTTTGCTCCATATTTTTCGTAAAATACCATACTTCCGAATTAAACTTTGTCACTGAAATAGGTTTCCTGTTGGTCGGCAAAGGAATCGGCAATGCTATTATCATATTATTAAATCCAAAATGGAAAAAACGCTATAAATTCGTTTTAAAATCCAGCGGAAAAAGAATATACTACCCATTTATTGGTACATTCACATTAAGTATTATTAATGAATTTGCCAAAAATCTAGCATTCGTTCTTGCTCCATCCGTAGCATTAGTTTCCGCGATCAACGATTCTGCTAGACCAATTGTAATTTTCTTTATGGGCCTACTATTTACCCTACTTTGGCCTAAATTTGGTCGCGAAAAACTCAAGAAACGTACCATTTTGGTCCATCTAGTTGCCACCATCCTAGTAGTACTTGGTATTTATCTCATAAAATCATAATCTATGATATAATAATATTGCATGGTGCTTTGGCGGAGTGGTTACGCAGCGGTCTGCAAAACCGCGTACACCGGTTCAATTCCGGTAGGCACCTCCATTTTTATTGCATTGTTTGAATCGCATTACAAACGATATATCCATAATACACTGCAAACACAACCAACATAAACGCACCTTCCTTCTTAGAGATCGGACTTCCCTTTCTTGCCACCACCCACAAAAGCACCGCTGAAGCCACCATCATAATCACGTCTAACATTTCAAAGCTTTCTGGCTGAATTCCGCCAAAAATCGCCACCGGAAGCCCCAATACAATACATATATTAAATATGTTACTACCAATAATATTTCCCACCAGAAGCTCGTTTTCATGTCGCCTTGCCGCCGTAATCGTAGTCACAAGCTCAGGAAGAGAAGTACCAAATGCCACCACAGTAAGCGCAATAATTCTATCCGAAATCCCAATTACGCTAGCAATCGTAGAAGCCGAATTTACCACCAATTGGCTACCGCCAACCACACCAACTAAACCTAGTACCACGAATACAAATGATTTTCCTAATTTCCATTTTGGCTTTTCTACTACCTTTTTCTCCTTTTTGTTCTTACGCGTCATTTGAATAATGTAGTAGAGGAAGATTGCAAAGAACAATACGCAAACTAACCCATCACTTCTCGTAATCCAGTTTTCGCTCGCCCCAGAAATCGTAATATCAAGAAATAGAAATACCAATCCTATTGTCGTAAGCAAAAGCAGCGGCAACTCTTTAGAAATCGTATTTTTATTAATTTTAATCGGAAAGATCAAAGCCGCCACGCCAATAAGGAGCAAAATATTGATAATATTACTACCCATCACATTACCAAGCAGCATATCAGTGTTGCCGCTCATCATCGATGAAATTGACACGGCAAGTTCCGGCGCACCCGTACCAAATGCCACAATAGTAAGCCCCACGAGCTGTTTAGAAATCTTAAAATTCCCTGCTACACTCGACGCCCCATCTACCAGCCAATCGGCACCCTTAATCAGAATTACAAACCCCCCAACCAACATCAAGACTTGAAGTAAAATGTTTAAATCCATGTTTATTTTTACCGTTTACGCTTATTATTATATCACAAAATTTCCCAAAAATAAATATTTTGTGTTATAATATATACAACGTGCGAGCGTAGCTCAGTTGTTTAGAGCGCTTCCTTGCCAAGGAAGAGGTCGAGAGTTAGAGTCTCTTCGCTCGCACCATATCCACGAGCTCAAATAGAGCTCTTTTTTATTTCTCAACCTTCTTAATCAAAACTTTCCCCTGCTTCGCCAATACAGCGGCTTTCTCAATCAAAGCCCCTACCTTTTCCTGGTCCGACTTTTGTTTCGATTCATCAAAAGCTTCCTGCTGTCTCTTTAAATCACCATAAAAGCCGGTGCCCTTTGCCGCATTCCAAAAAATCTTTTCACCCGGCACATTTTTATAATGCCATGGCTTATTGAATAAATTAAAATGCACTAGTTTAGTCTTATCATCAAATTCCGCCGTCGGCTCCGCATTCCATTCCGACCCAAAATGCCCAATCTGCCCCCGGAGAATCACGTTAAGATAATCCTGATCTGGCGCCACAAGATCTGCGTCATATTTTTTAATCATTTCCACCATCGAAGAAAGATATTTGCATTTCCGCATCTTTCTAAGATCCATCAGCATCACCCCATCATTCACATATTCCTCATGCGGCACATTAAGAGCTTTTTCTACATAATCCCGAAATTCTTTAATCACATTTACTTTTGGATCCACCATCGCCATCACTACATTTTCGCCTAATTCCATATCAAAAAGCTCACCAATATCGCCTCTAAGAATCGTATCGCTATCTATATAAACTGCTTTCTCATAACGCGGAAATAACAAAGGTATAAAAAATCGATAAAAATACACCGCTTTAGAAAAGAAATCTCCCATCCCTTTACGCTTGGCCACATATTTTATTACCACTCTCAAATACAAGCTATTAGTAATTTTTTTAAACTGTATTGCACAGTTCTTCGTTACCAGACTTCTAAATCTCAAGCGATTTGCAAAGCTTAGTCCATCGTGCAAAATTATCACCCGATAGTAACGCTTCTTATCGGAATGCTGAAAAAGCGAATGTATTGCTGCCGCTGCATACGGTGCATAGCCATTATTAATTGTAATAAAAACCGGCACTACCTTAGTTAGCTTATCAATCGGAAGCCCCGTATTAAAAATACTCATACTTACTTTATTTTATCAGATTTCTTAATATATTTAAAGTATTCATAGGTATTCTTCTTAGCATACTTTTTCATACTTTCGTAAACTTTTTCTGCCAGCATATCTTGGTTCTCTTCCGCGCTAAGTTTTGGATCTGGCCAAAACGGCCCATCCACATAAATATCCATTCGCGGCAAATCTCGTTTTGAATTTTTCCGTCTATGATATGTCGTGGTCATGCTAAATACCGGCAAATTATTTCTCACGGCATATTTAAAAGATTTTCCACCCGCCGGAAACTTTCGAATCGTAGTTGCATACGGCCACACATGTGCCTCCGGATAAATCACGATTACCTTTTTCTGTTTTACCAATCTCGTATCTACCGCTTCATTCATCGCTTTTTTCTCAGCAGCATTAGTCCCTAGCGGAATTCCACCAATCATCGGAAGGAACGGCCCGATACCTGGGATTTTCAGATTCACTGCCGAAATTACCGTATAAATTTTCCGATCCGCCGCTAGTGCCGGTCCAAACACATCGTGAAACGGATTCGTATGGTTACAATACATTACATAGCCTTTTCCACGCGCTTTTTTCAGTTTTTCCCTACCGTAAAATTTCGCTTTCCAGTAACACCTCTCATACCATTGCCCAAACACCCAGAATACAAAGAAACAGCACCTAGCGTAAAATCTTACCAAAGGATTTTTTGGAATATATTCATATCCTTCCGGCAAAGTGATTTTTTCTTTTTTCTCCTGCCCTTCAGTTTTGATCGGATCGTCTTCTTCAGACTCATAATAAAATACCCGCTCATTTTCCGGAATATCCTTCTGAAACAACTCTGCTTTTGCCATTACAAATTCTCCTTGTATTTATTATACTCCTCAAAAATATCGTCATAATCATGAATTTTCAAAATCTTATGTACCTTCTCTATTTCAAACGGTTTTACTTTTTGTACATGGAAAAATTGTAAAAATTTAAAATTATTCGAAAAATGATGTAGCACCGTATCTTTATCCGGCCTTTCCCTTTGATCATTATATTTAAGCGGCAAAATTTTTCGCTTCACGATTGATTTATTCAGCGCCGCCTGATCCGCCAACATCATCCACCTTTTTCCACACAAGAAAACCGCTTTTTCAAACATACCAGTTTTTCTGCACTCCTTCATATTAAACAACATCACGCCAGAATTCATGTAATCTTGTTTAAAAAGTCCATTGTAATGATAAAATCTTCTCCCGTAAATATCGAGCACCCCCGCCGCTTCAATTCCTTTCATGTCCATATAATAAAATTCCGAAATATCTTTCCGGCATACCACATCATAATCCAAATACAAAATCCTATCAAGTCCAGCAATCTCCGGAATCTTATCTGCATAGAGCCGCAGCATTGAGCACGGCGTAAAATACGAACCCATATTTTTGCTCGGCAAATTCTTTACAAACACATCCGTCGCATCAATTAACTTTACAAAATTTTTTGGACTTTTTTCTCGCACAATTTTATCTAAATACGCCGCAGTTTTTTTAGAAAATGGTTTTACATTATCATATTTAATCGTCAAAATATAAATTTCCAGCGGTTTCACATTATTTTTCAGAAGCGACAAAATCGAAATCAAAACCCCACGAGAAATCCCCTGATCCCCACAATACATTATATTCATATATCTATTATACCAAATTTAAGAAGCGCTTCCGCTAGCTTGGCAGAAATATCCGTCGCTTTCCAAATATCCATAAACCGCAAACGCCCGTTTAGAAGCATCTTCAGCTGGCATCGGATCACCATTTGAATCTGTCCCATGGCAATTAGCGTGAATAATTACAAAAACTTGGGAACCATTATCATCCACAGGAATCTTATCGGTATTACTCCAAGTTTCATACGTATAAGCTTTAAGATCGTATAGATTACCATTTGGATCTTTGCCGTCACTATTTATCCATCTGCTAGCAGTCAAAATCCTTGGATCATTATCCTCGTTAACCATATCGTCAAAAGTTCCCCTATTATTCACCAAATACGAATTTAGTGCTGTGACAAGCATTGAATAATCATCGCGACGTTGGGTATCTCGCACCTCAGCTTTGATAGGCTCAAGCGTTTTAGCTTCACCTCCATCCTCCATATCCTCTCGGTCATCAGCGCGTTCCCCATTCAAAAATCCAAGTTCCCTCAAAAGATCCTCTGCCAAAGATTTTGTACTAGTAAGGACTTTGATGTAAGCATTTTTATCAACTACTTCATACTGTATAACAGGAGAACCTATTTCTGTATAACCTTTAAAAAATCCATCTTCGGAATAACCTAACACCTCGTATTGCCCGCTAGTAGCCAAAAAAGTAGCTTGGTATTTCTGAATAGCGTCCACATTGTCTTCACTATAAAACTCAATTGCAAAACCAAATTCATCGGGTTTAATAGTATCTTCATCGTCATCGGCCTTCTCGCAGCCATAAACATCGATAACATACGCCTCTCCATCCAACGCGCCCTCATCTAGATATTTAGATTCCCCACCATATTTTTTGCAAACCGTTTCTGCCAACTCCAATGATGGTTCAGTTGCTATTGCTGAGGTAAAATTATTATTAGAACCACCGTTCCTGCTCAACTTTACAGCGATTATCGCACCAATCAAAACCATCACCACTACGGCATAAATAACCCCTGCTATCACCAACGGGTTCATTGGTTTCTTATTGTTTTGATCATTTTGTTCCATTTTTGTTTCCTTTTGTATAGTTCCTATATATTATACCACAAAAAAATGGTAGCCGGAACGGGACTTGCCCGCGAAGCACCACAGCCCCCACTTTTTGAGTTTTTACGCAGTAAAAATGGTAGCCGGAACGGGACTTGAACCCGTACGGATTGCTCCATTCGATTTTAAGTCGAACGCGTATACCAATTCCGCCATCCGGCCACCTCTATATATTATACCACATTTCATGGAACCTATACCCATTTTAGGTTGTCTATGAAATAAACTTGACCAGTTTCATAATCTACGCTAAAATGAGCATAGGTGGCAACCATCTAGGAAGTTGCCTGTGATTGTTTGGTTACTGCTGTTCTTCTAGGACAACAGTAACTTTTTTGTTCTTAGGTTTACGTTTGAATTTAAAGTAAAACTCTATTTCCATACGTAGTCTCCTTTCGCTTTTTGTTTTCACAAATTACTAACGGGAAAACGAGAACCAGAATATTTACCTAGAACATACCCCGAGTTGCAGATTCCCGTTGAGAGACCTAGCTCCTCACGAGCCCTACCCAGAACCTACCACTCTTTAGAGCAAAAGTTACGCCAACCACAGAGCCAGAGTAGCATACCTATAAACAAACTTCAACCCCCCACCTTATACCACATTACGCGAGATATTTCACTGCTTCCATCGCCGCTACTGCCCCATCAGAAGAAGCGGTCACCAGCTGTCGCAAATCTTTCGTTCTACAATCTCCTGCCACGAACACGCCAGTACACGATGTATGACAATCTTCACCAGCTACAATATATCCACGAGCATCTATCTCCACAATTTCTTTTGCGCATTCCGTTGCTGGAATTCGCCCAATCGCTACGAATACCGCTTCCGCATCCTCAGGAATCTTTTCATCGTGATGAATATTATAAACTTCCGAACAAATTCCCTTGAGGTACTTTATTTCATGTTCCGCACTATTACCATGCCCTACTACTACCACTTTTTTACCTTTATAAAGTGCTCCATCACAAGTTGCACAATAAGAGACTGGGCGCTTCCCGGCGTCTTTCATCATCTCATCACTCAATTTCCGCGGATCTGTCCCCATCGCTAGTATCACTGATTTTGCTTTAAATTTTTCATCCATATCACCAAAAATCTCAAACCCATCCTTGGTCTTTACGATTTTTTCTACGTTCACATAATCAATTTCCGCACCCAACTCTTCCGCCTGTGCCTTGATTTTTCGAATTAGCTCTACACCAGTTACACGCATATTGCCAGGCCAGTTTTCAATATTAATTGTGTTAATTATCTGGCCACCTTCCACTTGCGCTTCAAGAACCAATACGGTTTTTCCTGCGCGCACTCCATAGATCGCCGCAGTAAGACCCGCAATTCCTGCTCCCACTATCACAATATCGTATTCTTTCATTTACACCCCCACGAATTTCTCAAGTTTCTTTAGTGGCATCACCCCTACTTCCCGCTTTACTTCCTCACCATCTTTCAGTACCACAAGACACGGTATCGAAGAAACCCCATACTTCTCCGCGAGCTCCTCTTCTTCATCAATATTTACCGAAGTCACTTTGATCTCCGGATGCGCCTTTTCAAACTCTTCTATTGTCGGTTTGAGCATCTGACATGGCCCACACCAATCCGCATAAAAATCTAAAAGTTCCATCAAACCTCCTTTATATTAATTCCTTAATTTTATCTGCAAAATCTGCCGGCACATCTGTCGGCCCAAATCGATAAACCACCTTCCCATCCCTATCCACTACAAACTTTGTAAAATTCCATTTGATAAATCCTTTTTCTTTACTCACTCCAGGCATTTTTGAAATCGCCTTCATTGCAAGTTTGTTTTTCATGCCTTTCGGCTCTGGGTCCTCGCTAATTTCCTCCTTGAGATAGACCCAAAGTGGCGAAGCTTCATCACCATTTACCTCAACCTTATCCAACTGATCGAACTGAGTCTTATATTTAGCGGTACAAAATTCATGAATTTCATCATTATCACCCGGCGCCTGATGCCCAAATTGATTACAAGGAAAATCCAAAACTTCAAACCCCTTGTCATGTAGTTCTTCGTATATTTTTTCAATTCCTTCATATTGCGGCGTAAACCCACACCCCGTCGCAGTATTTACAATCAGAAGTACCTTGCCTTTATAATCCGACAATGACACTTCCTCGCCTTTGCGATTTTTAATTTTAAAATCATATATACTTGCCATAATTAACTCCTTTTTATAATTATATCAAAAAACCACATTATATAAATATATAGTGTGGTTTTTCTTAAAATTATTCAGCTTTCTTTTCTTCTGAAGCTTCGGCTCCTTCACCTTCCTCAGCTGGCTTCTCGCCATTTTCAGATGGAACATCAGCCGCCTCTACTTCTGGCTTCTCCGCCTCAGCCTCACGTGCTGCTGCTTCTGCCGCTGGATCATAGAGCGATGCCACCACTTGGTCGCCACCCATTTCCTTATCCGCAAGTTCCACACCAGCCGGCAAAACAATGTCTGATAACACCAACTTATCATCTACATCTTTAAGATTTGATGCATCAACAGTCAATTCTTTCGGAAGGTCAGCTGGTTTAGCCTTTACATCGATTTCCTCCAAAGCTTGAGTTATTGCAAAATGGTAAATCTTCGAAGCTTCGCTTGCTTCAAAGTTCACAATCACGATTGGAGTAGTTGCTTCCACTGCTTTCTCCGCCGAAACTGCTTGGAATTCTACATTGATAATTCTACGAGTTACTGGATCGAGCTGTACATCTTTTACGATTGCAAGTTGTTTTTTACCAGCAATATCAAGATCAATTGGAGAGTGATAGCCAGCCTCACTTAGCACCTTCTCCGAAGCTACATATTCAGAGGAAGTCAAAATTGGCTCACCTTCGCCATAAACTACCGAAGGAATCATCCCCTCAGCTCTCAAAGCCTTCAACTTTTTTCCAGCTATATCACGCTTATCAAGCGTCAAACTATATTCTGCCATTATTTATCCTTTTTTCTACTTAACTTCTTGTAATTATATCACATTTAATATTATTTGCCAACCACTTTCACCATCGCCGGCCTTAGAACTTCACCCTCGTAGTAGTATCCCGGCCTCAGAGTTTCCGCAACCACCTGTGTCTCCCCCTCACCTTCAGTCATCACCGCTTCAAAGAGATCTGGGTTAAATTCCGTGCCAACTTCCGAAGGAATTTTAGCCAGTCCCAAATCTTTCAAACTTTTCTCCAAAGATTTTCTCAAAGGCTCAAGCTCCGAATAGGTCGCAATTGCTCTATCAAGATCATCCACCAGCGGCAAAAATTTCATCACGGTCGCTAGTTTCACTGCTTTTCGCTCATTTTCTTTCTGTATTTCAATTTGTTTGCGATAGTTTTCAAAATCTGCTCGAGTTCGTTGGAGATCAGCCACAAGCTCTGCTTTTTCGTTTTCACTCTTCTTACTCATATTCCTCCTTTAATTTAAAAATTCCCGACCTAAAGTTTCTTCTAGCATCTGTCCGGCGTATCTCACCAGCGCCATCACTCGCGTATAATTTTGTCTCGTTGGTCCCAGTACACCAATATAACTTCTATCCGAAAATGGCGAAACAAACTTAGAAATAATCAGCGACACTTCTGAATTCTTACCAATTGGATTTTCGTGTCCAATAAAAATATTCAAAGGTTCACCCGGCGCCGCTTCCCTTAACCATGGCTCAAGATTATCAAGCAATTTTGCTACTGCCTGCACTCGATTCGTATCCATAAACTCTGGCTGCATAAATAATCTCGAAATTCCCGAAAGATAAAGCTGCCCATCTACCGTTGCCAACCCAAGATTACCCGTAAGATCCACCAAAGAATCTACCGCTCCCCTAATTGCCGCATCGGCTCTAGATTGTGAATTTACCCGCTTCTCCAAAGCATACATTCCCCGGTCCTCAACTTCATTCTTATAGTCACCAGCCGAAAGATTATTCACGTAATATCGATACCCCGCATCGGTTGGCACCCGCCCCGCCGAAGTGTGCGGCTGCGCAATCAAGCCAAAAGCCTCTAACCTTGCCATCTCGGCTCGAATTGTAGCCGGCGACACCCCAAAAAGTTTCGCCATAGTTACACTCCCTACCGGCGATGCTGTCTCCGCATATTCCTCTATAATCTGAGCGAGGATTTTACTTTGCCTTTCAGAGATATTCATACTATATATTATACAAAATTAGCACTCAAAATGCAATAGTGCCAATTTTACCTTTCCCTATTTTTGAGAAAATTCGTACAACTTATCAATTATTTCTGCAAAAACTTCCTCGCGCGACTGATCACCGTTAACATTCACCAAAAGTCCAAGCGCTTTATAATGCTCCAAAACTGGCATAGTTTTCTCTCTGAATTCATCAAGTCTAACTTGAAATACGTTTAAGTCTTTATCGTCCTGCCTCTCACCTCGATCATTCAAAATCTGTAACTTTTGAAATCTCGCTAATACGTCAGCCTCGGAAATATTTAAAAGCACTGCGGCCTTAATCGGATGCCCAGTCCTCTCTGCTGTTTCCATTACAGTATCTTCCTCACCAAACCATCGCCCAATCGAGGACAAGACCAGTGGCGAATCTTTCAAATCTCCTCTTTCAAAATACGGCAGCACCCATTCATAAAAAATATCCGTTGGAATTAAATTACCTTTATCAGTAAGTTTTTTGTGCTGCGCAGCTTCGTTAGCACGAATAATAATACCAGAGGAAATTAATTTCCCGCCAATTACTTCCGCAAGTTTTACCCCCTGAGTATCCTTCCCACTCATCGGAAAACCAAATATGTTAATAGACCCGGTCCCGAGCCACTCTCTAATGGCTTCAATTTTCTCTTCCATATCTTAATTATATCACACTACCACCATTTCAACCCCCTGATTATTCGCATAATATCATGTCTAAATTCGTATCCAATATAAAAAAGTCCTAATCCCAAAACTCCCAGCACTAAATATAGCGCCACAAAATTTGATTCTTCCGTGTAAGTTTCTGGTACCAAAGTATAATCCGCCCCATCGTTTTCTACAATTTTCTTACATCGCCCAGTCTCTGGATTCAGATAATATCCTTCTTTACAAGTTTTTGCATCATTTCCTTCCGGGATTTTTCTACATCTTCCAGTCAAAATATTCAAATATTGCCCCTCTCCACAAATCTTTTCCGCAATCGAAGTTGCCTTCACGCAATTACCGGTTGCTTCATTTAGAACTTTCCCTTCCTCGCAAGTTCTAAACTCCTGAAAATTATTCGCTTCTCCCGGCGTCGGCGCATAAGTCGTCTTCCAAATCTCCAAACCAGAGCCATCATATCCAATCAAAGCATAAGAAGTCCCTTTCCTCTGTCCATTAAAATATTCCAGTTTATCCAAAACTTCACCATTCGCATCAACAAGTTCCAGCACATTCGAACTCGCTGGATTTTTAGTCAATTTAAAATCCGATGCTAGTCTCACAAAATATCCTTCCGATTTTATCATCCCAGACAAAGGGTATAATTTGTTTTTATACCTGAGAGAACACCCGTCCAAAAATACATTTTCTACACTTCCATTATAAAGTTCCACAAATTGCTCACTCTGAAGGTTCTCGTAATAACTCAAAATTTCCGAAAACACCACCCCCTTACACTTAGCAGCTACTATTTCATTAGAATCGCCAACATCACCAGAATCATCCGATTCTAACGCTTCCAACACTCCATTTTTATCAGGCTCATAATCAGATACATACTCAAAATCTCCCGTCTCTACATTCCTCACTAGCGTGGTCGGTCTGCTCGAGGAAAAAGCATCGTAACAGCCGCTCTTTCCAGTCCAACACACCGAATCTATCACCTCATCATTCCATATCAACTTCAAAGGTCCCGCCTTAAACGCCAAGGTTTTCGTATATAGAACCTGGGCCAGCTCACTACCGGGTGAGCTGGCTAAACGGAGTTGGATAGTCTCGCCAGCCTTCCAGAGGTACTTGGAAAAGTCCGCCAGAAGCACTTCATTTCCACTAGAGTTAATATAGCCGATTTTTAGGCCAGCGAGCGATTTAATGTCATTGGAGTTTCTGCCAATTTCAATCATTTCTCCAACATTTTGCACTGAATCCACTGTATATCCCGGATTCACAGCTTTAATATAAAATTCTGGCAAGTTTCCCAAAGTTTTGCTAGCAAAAACTTGCTCATTAAACCCACCGATCAGTACTCCCACCACGATTATTAAAAATAGTAAAAATTTTTTCATGCCGTTACACTAGCATACCCACACTAGAAAATCAACCCCCCACATGATATAATTAAAGCATGGGCGTTTTCATCTCTTTAATTATTATTATAGTGGCTATGGTAATCCAAGCCTTTCTACAAACTTCGCCTAGCATTTTTGCGATTTTTTATCATCATGCTTTAGGTAAAACTACCGCCAAAAAAGCTGACGATAGAGCCCTTTCTTTCATCCTCGGCCAAGAAATCGCCATTGCCATTTTTTTCCTTGCCATTTATATTTTAATTTCCTTTTTAAGCGTCGAAAAAACCTTTTTAGACACTGTTTTCATGTGGGTACTAAGCGGCCTTTTCCTAGCCGAAGCTATGTTTGCGTTTTTCTGCTATTTTAGAACCGACAAAAAATCCAAAAATACCACCAAACTTTTCTACCCCCGCGCTTTTGTCAAAAGTTTTATTTTCCATATTGAGCATGCCAAAAATCGTAGCGACACCATTATTCTAGGTTTTGTCAGTGCATTTTTGGATTTTATTTTTATTTTGCCACTCCTCGTTATTTCTTCTATTGCCATCCTCCACATTTCTTCTCGCGCCGGATTCGTCTTTATTATTGCCTATATTATTATTGCTACTCTACCACTCTTTACTATCCGGACTCTGTATAGGACCGACCACAACCTCGCCGACATTCAACGCTTCCGCGTCAAGAAAAAAATCTTTTTCCGAATTACTATCGCTATCAGCTATCTAATTCTTGCAATTTTAACTTTTATTTCAGGAGTATCAATATGATAGAAAAAGAAAAAATCAAAAACATTGAATCCACTCTCAAAGTCCACGCCAAAGCCCTCGGCATTCCTTCCGGCGCCGCCGAAACTTTCATCAAAAAATCCCTCACCGCTGCCGAAAAATCTTTAAAAAATCGCAAAGTTATCACTAATTCGGATTTAGAACGTGCCATTTTCAAAGAGCTCGCCAAATACCACAAAGATTTAGCTTATGTCTACGAGAATTATGATAAAATAATATAAAGATGAGCAAAAAATATAATTATGAATTTATCGTAATCGGTAGCGGCCCGGCCGGGCGCACCGCTGCTGAAAATCTCGCCAAAGTCAAAAAAAGTGTCTGCTTAGTAGAGGCCGAAGCTTTTGGCGGTGCCGAACTCAACACCCGCGATTTGCCTTACAAACTTAGCTTAGATTTTGCACATAATTATCATAATTTTACTAGTTCAAAAGCTGTTAATGGTGAGGCGCACCATTTCAACCTCCCTACTTTTACTATTTCAAGAGATAATCAAATCGAAAATATCAAAAATCTTTACGAAAAAAATCTCAAAGACCTTGGTGTAGATATCATCAAAGGTTTCGCTCATTTTCTAGACAATCACACCATTATCGTAGAAGACAAAGAATACACCGCCGCAAATTTCATTCTAGCTACCGGCAGCAAACTAAAAGCCACTGGCATTTCCGGTCTCGATTCTATCAACTTTTCAACACCCGATACTGCACTTCGTACTCGCCGTTTACCAAAATTCGTTTTTGTGATTGGCGGCGGCTCTACTGGCACCGAAATCGCTGAATATTTTGCCACTTTAGGTAGCGGCGTAATCATCATGGAACTAGGTACCCACCTGCTCCCAAGAGAAGATGATGACATCGCCGAAAATGTCACCAAATATTTCACCGAGGATCTCGGCATCACAGTTATTTCAAACGCCAAAGTTGTTGCCGTTACCGAAGATTACACCTCCAAAATTGTCGTTTTCACATCCGAAGGCACCGAAAAAATGGTTCGCGTAGAGTCTATTATCCTTGCCACTGGTTCTACTCCAAGCCTAGATTATGGTCTAGAAAACGCCGGCGTAGAATACAAACACAGTGGCATCATCGTCGATAAATATTTCAATACTACCGCCAAAAACATCTATGCAATCGGAGATTGCATTGGTGGCGCCGAATCGTCCACCGAACGCGCAGTCTTAGAAGCTAATATCCTCACCGAAAATCTCCTCCATCGTGGCAAAACTACACCAAAATATTCTGATGTACCTAGAAAAATTCAAACCTATCCCGAGATTGTCACTATTGGTTTCAACGAACGCGATGCGCTCGCTCGCGATATTAGCTACAAAAAATCCCTTACCACTCTACCGGAATATCCCAATAGTTTTGTCAAAACTCTCACCGACCGCAGCGGACACATCATCGGCACCACTATCGTAGCCCCAAATGCTACGCTTGCGCTTAGATTAAGAAAACTCTTGCAAAAATAGCGAGTCCGTGCTATAATACTAACATGGCTACAACAGGAGCCTAGCTTATATCGTGGGGTAGAGCAGCCTGGTAGCTCGTTTGGCTCATAACCAAAAGGTCGTTGGTTCAAATCCAACCCCCACAACCATTTAAAAGTTATTCAGGACAATATTCAGGCTAGATTACCCCCCTAATCTAGCCTGATTTTGTTTGTCTCAAAAATTAGCAGTTTGATTTACTAAAATCGCCAACTACCTTATCGTAAAAATTGCATTCGTAATTTACAGTCATATTCTTTTTTGTTTCCTTATTTTTATCTAAGATTTGCAATGCGTAATATGGGAAAGATGAAGCATAAGTCGCATCTGATGTTTCTAATCTTGTTTCCACCCTACGGTAAAGATCATTCGCCCTACCAGTTGAATCTATCGAAATCTGTACATCGCTCATAGTCACAGCCTTATCCGTAGATTCTCCTGCACCACCAAGCACTTCTGCACATTTGGTACTGCTAGTATTACAAAAAACTTCAATCGCAAAATCAGTTTCTGGCTGTCGGTATGGCAAAGAAACCGTAAACATAAAAGTATCAGAATTTCTATTTGCTGGTAATGCTGGTTCATCTATACCTATAAGTTCACCAATAGGGAGAAATTGATTTCCTCCAAATATTACACTATCGCCATCGCCTACTTCTGACCAATCTATATCTCCGCCTTCAACATCAGTTTTGAGAGGCTTAGAAGCCGCTGGGCTTGGAAGTTCAATGTCAACCGAGCAGTAAAACTCGCTAGTCTGTCCATCTTTACAATTCACCTTAAATGGTTTATTTGTTTGAGCTCTATTATTAGTCTTTACTACATCATTTTTACTAATAAAGTTTGTTCCTGTAGAATTTTGAGGCACCAAATACAAAGTAGCTCGATCCGTTACCCCATCACCAGTTAAATCAAAATCTGCCAAACGAAATTCTTCAGCCGTCTGAACAAGTTTAAATTCTAGCGTTGGTGGCGCTGCTAAAGATTGAATTGTCGGAAACTTGTTTTGATTATTCCATTTCGGACTAAAATTAGAACGATTAGAATACCAACTAATCCTAATTTTAGATATATCATTTATCAAATCTCCACTTACTCCTGCTTTTACAGTCCTTACAGCATTATTATCACTAAGCGTAGCACGATAATCGTTCAAAGTCATTTTCATTTTTACGCAAGTATAAGCCTGGTTTGTTGTTTTTACGCCGCCAGTCCCTGACACTTCAGTGCCACCAAGCCCAACCTCTTTTTCTTCATCCTTTCCAATTCTCCCCAAAATTCGCGCCACCGTATAGCAGCTATCCGGTTCTTTTTCTACCCAATACAAAATATCCCCACAAGTGACAGAGCCTGCGCCAGAAGGCTTAGTAGCTGCAGCTACAGCTCCTGCCTCTTTACATCTCCGATAGTTAGAATACGCCACCTTTGCATCTTCTACTCCAGCCAGCGCCGAATCATATGCCGACTGTGAAAGGTCATCATTCATCGAACGTGTAATCTCAGACACTATCACCATTGCAAAACTCGTAGCAATCACGGTCAAAATTAATGTCGAAAACGCTACAATATAAAATGATGCTGCACCACGTTTTTTCATCACTCTCCTCCAGCCCGTACGGCAAAATTAAATTTATTTATCGCACAATAATCAAGTTCCGAATTTGCATCTGCAGGTGGTTTGCAATTATTCCCTATCGCCGTAATATCTGCCCCACCACGTGTAGTACCGAGTATAAAGGATGCAGAATAAAATGTGTTTCTTCTTGTATCGCTTGTAGCTGGCGGAGATACGTACAAATCATACAAAACCAAATCATATGTTTCTTTCTTTAGAAGCTCAATACCGCCTTCCGCGTTTGTATCAAGTGCATTTTCCAGCATACTTTTTAGTTGATTACTGATTCCTCTCTGATACAATACGTAGTCTAACGAATTAGCAGGAGTTGGATAATTAGGTGTATTGACAAATGTGTTTGCGCATATTGATCGCCCATCATCATAAATCTTTAGTAAACGAATATTAGAAATCGTATTAACAACTGTACTACCATCAACAGAATTCTTTCTGTTTACATTTACTACTGCTGGGTCCGTACCAGCGACTGATCCCTTTTCAAAATACCCAGAATTCCATACATATGTATAGGTACCCGTACAAAATGCCCCAAAGAGTGGCATATCATTTTTGTTATCTGCCTTACCGAGCTTGGTAAAGGATACAAAAGCATTACCATCATCTTTTTCGCATTTGTCTTTGTTCGTTTTATTAGCGTTATCACTGTAGTATATCTCGCATAGCCTCTTAGCAGAAGCCGAAGGCGAATTCTGCACCGAAGATCTAAAGTCATCAATTAAATCCATACCTACTGTATTTATCCTATTTAATATCAAACCTCTACGATAAGATGCAGTCGTATTTTGAATCAAGAGTACCACCGTAAGCGACAAAATCGCAATAAAAACCAAAGAAAGCGAAAGCTCAATCAAAGTAAAACCTCCACGAGTCTTTTGTGTCATATTTCTATTATAGCATAAACTTCTTGCCATTGTCAGCACCTATTACCATTAGGATTGGCGTTTGTAGTTGGATTCCACTTAGGATCCAAATCAATCATTTCCACCTGAGAACCATTCCTAGCATTTTCCATCAATCTAATATTTTGTCTCTCAAAACCCCTGCCATCATCAGAATTCACACAAAAATCTACAGTAACAGGAGAGAAAGAATCCAAATTATTCATCAGCATCGTATTTATTACGTTATAATTTCCACCAGCCATTATCTCATTAACTTGTATTGTTGTACCGGAAACTAGAGTATTCATCGTACCAGATTGAGGATGCTTAATTACCAAAATAGATCCTGTATAAGCCGACCCATCTCTTTTCTCAATTCTCGCACCCCATCGCGGCTCATATTTCTCACCAGACACTATTTTAGCTCCGTTAAAATTACCATCCGCATTCTTAGTTAAAATTGCTACGTTTGGATTTAATCTTTTCAGCACATCTTTGGCATTGCCAGAACCAGCATTAGAGATCCCTTCCGCACTACCAATCACATCATACATAAAAATTTGCTGACCTTCTACAACCTGCCCTGACAAATCTTTAGTTTCACCAAACACTACCAATTTACCATAAATCGCATAATTACTATTTCCACTATCACCTATATCGCGTGCCCCTTGAGTGTTAGAAACTTTAGAATAAATACTCCTCATATATTCCAGAAAACTCTGGACCGAGTCATTATATCTTTGCTGAAAAATCGAATTCTGCATTCCAAGAGCAATTCCCAAAAAAAGCGCCGCTGTCACCGCCAAAAAGAGTGCCACTTCAATCAACGTAAAGCCCTTACGCTTACCCATACCTACATTATACCACAAAAATATGATATAATTACATTAGTCGGGGTATAGCTCAGTTGGTTAGAGCATGCGTCTTATACACGCAGTGTCCTTGGTTCGAATCCAAGTACCCCGACCACCATAGAAGCCAACA
>JAGCBP010000012.1 GCA_017652105.1 Candidatus Saccharimonadota bacterium | reverse complement strand
TGGTTGGGCTACATCTAGTACTGCTACTACTTGGACTTTTAGTTCTGGTGGTACTTATACTCCTACAGCCAACCAAACACTATATGGTGTATGTACTGTAAATTCCTACAATGTAACCGTAAACTTTGCCGGAGCTGGTGTATCTAGTGTTACCTTCACCGCTACAGGCCAAACCAGTAGAACTGTTACCGCAAGTGGTGGTACTGCTAGCCTAGTTTACAATGTCCCATACACTATGACCATGGCCTTTACTTCTGGTTATGAGTTTGAGAGTTGGGCTCTAAACAGTACTAGCTATGGTACCTTATCTAGCACTTCTGCTAACCCAGCTACCTTTACCATCAAAGCTAGTAACGATGGTGTGATTACTGCGACGGGAAGGCGAAGTTGTTCGTCATCACTGTCTGGATATATGCAGGATTTTGAATTGTGTGGAAGTATTTCTGATACATATGGAACACTTACAGATAAGCGTGATGGTCAGATGTATGCGGTTGTGGTCATCGACGGAGCTTTATGGATGAATAAAAATCTTGCTATTGGATGTAATGGTAATGGCAATACTTATGGTTCTGGATATAGCAGTAAAACCCTTACTAGCTTAGATTCTAATGTATCTTCTAGCTATACTACCGCTACAAGCGCTCCTTCATACGGTGCATCTGGTGGAAGATTGGCGTGCTCTTCTACTTATGGAGCGTGGTATAATTTTGAGGCCGCTAGCGCGGGGACCAATGCCGCTACGTATGATATTTGTCCTAAGGGCTGGCGATTACCTACTAAGGATGAAGTTACAAAAGTTATTTCATATGCTTCTAGGCTTAATATTGTTGCTGGCGGGCGCTACGGTGATTTTAATGACTACCCTGGACAGGCTTGGTGGTGGACAACAACTGCTGCAGGTAGCGGTAGAAAATACCTTTTGCGGAATACGGGATCTGGTTTAACTACGGATGATTATGTTGATACGGTAGGGTATTATGCTAGATGCATTTACAAGAATGCTGTTAGCGTAAAATCTATTAGTGATATTTCGAACATGCAAGATGTTAGTCCAGCAGTCGTGGACGCTACTTCTAACAATACTGCAACTAGTCTGGCAGATAGTCGGGATAGTCAGAAGTATAATATAGCGAAAATCAATGGGAATCTTTGGATGACTAGGAATCTGGCAATTGGTTGCAATGGTAGCGCTAATACGTATGGCTCTGGTTATAGCTCTAAAACGCTCAATAGTTCCAATTCCAATGTTTCTGACTCCTATACTACTCCTACAGTGGTTCAATCTTCTTATGTAGCAGGGTCGATGCTTTGCAGTTCTTCGTATGGTGCATGGTACAACTTTTTAACTGCTACCGCCGGCACTATTAATAGCCAGGGTACTAACAATAACGATTCTAACACAAATACCCCTGTTTACGATATTTGTCCTAAAGGCTGGCGACTGCCTACTTTATCCGAGGTTCAAACTTTAACTTCATATGCGACTGTGTTTAACCCGTCCGTTGGTGGTCGAGTGGAATACTCTTCGCCAAATTATACTAGTAACGGGTGGTGGTGGACAGTTAATACGTATAGCGGGGATAGTTCTAGGCGATGGTTATTACGTTATACGGGCTCTGGTTTGACTACCGATGATTATGTAATGAGTACAAATCATTATATCCGTTGTGTAGCTAAAAAATAATATATCGTTGCGTGGAGTATTTGTTATAGTCTATGTTTTTGAATCCGAGTAATTTAATAAATCATTTATTATGATATAATTGAGTGAAGAAGGAGGCGATGTGAGCAAATTTGATGAACAATATATTGATCTTTGTCGGCGGATTCTCGAGAGTGGCGAGAAGGTTTTGAATTACAAAAAAACTGATACCAGAAGTGCCGATGTAGCGAATGCGATTCCGGATCACACGGCGCAGGCGAAGTCTGAGGCGAGGACGATTCGGCTGCCGCATCAGGTGTTGCAATTTGACCTTGAGGAGGAATTTCCGATTTTGGTGTCCAAAAAAGTAGGATTTAAGACGGCGACGCTCGAGCTTTTGTGGATTTATCAGCAGGCTTCTAACGATGTGAGATGGCTGCAAGAGAGAAATGTAAAAATTTGGAATGAGTGGGAAGTGGACGCGGATGGTAATTATCAGGGGCGGAATTTGAATGAGATTTTTGCTAAAAAGCATCCAAATGAGCCGGCGGAGGATTTTGCTCATACGATTGGCACGGCCTACGGTTGGATCGTGAAGCGTTATCATTTGATTGAGAATCTGATTGAGACATTGAAAAACAATCCGGGGAACCGGCGGATGGTGCTCTCGCTTTGGCAAAATGAGTGGCTAGAAACGGCGGCGCTACCTTCTTGTGTGTGGAATTCGCAGTGGAATTTGATTGATGGGCGGCTGAATCTCTTGGTAACTTCGCGTTCTACAGATGTGCCTTTGGGGCTACCGTTTAATATTGCTCAGTATGCAGTGCTGTGCCACTTGGTAGCGCAATGTGTGGGGGCGCGGCCAGGGCAGTTTACCTTTATCACGAACGATGCGCATATTTACGAGAATCAAGTAGAAGGGATCAAAGAGCAAATCGCGCGCTATGATGAAGCGGTCAAGAATGGGGCTTTGCCGAAGGCGCCAAAGTTGTGGCTAAATCCGGAGATTTCTGATTTTTATAAATTTGATTCGTCGAGAGAGCTGAGAGATATTAAACTTTTAGATTACGAGAATCTTGGCACGATTAAGATGCCAGTGACGGAGTAGAAATGTTTAGTTTGATTGCCTGTGTCGGGAAAAATCGGGAACTGGGAAAGGGGGGTGACTTGGTCTTTCATATCAAAGATGATATGAAGTTTTTTCGCGAGACTACGAATGGTCACAAGGTGGTGATGGGGCGGAAAACTTGGGAATCCTTGCCGGACAAACTGCCGGGGCGGACAAATATCGTGGTGTCCTCCTCTGATTTTGAAGGGCCGGATTTAATAATACATGATGTTTCGGAGTTTATGGCTGAGAATAAAGATACCGATGAGGAAATTTTTGTGATAGGGGGCGGGAGAATCTATGCGGAATTTTTGCCGGCGGCGGATAAACTGTATTTAACAGAGGTAGATGCGGAAGATGAAAGGGCGGATGTGTTTTTCCCGGATTTTGATAAATCTAAGTACGAAAAGACTATAATAAAGGAAGGAAAGGCCGATGATTTAGATTTTGCCATCTCTTTGTATCAACTTAAATAACTTAAAGGAGATTTATCATGAAAGATTTAGTATTTGATTTGATTTCGCAAGAAAAAACTCGGCAAAAAGAGGGGTTGGAGCTGATTCCGAGCGAGAATTATGTGTCGGCGGAGGTGCTTACGGCGATGGGCTCGATTTTGACCAATAAATATTCCGAAGGGTATCCATCTTTTGAGGGAATTGGTGATATTGATGGCGAATGGGATGAGACTAAAATTGCCGAGGAGATTTTGCCAAATTATCGGTACTACGGTGGGCAAAAAAATGTGGATAGAATTGAGAGGCTGGCGATTGACCGGGCCTGCCGGCTGTTTCATGCGGACCACGCTAATGTGCAGCCACATTCGGGGGCGCAAGCGAATACAGCGGTGTATTTTGCTTGGTGCGAGATAGGCGATACGATCCTGGGGATGTCGCTGCCGGCTGGTGGGCATCTCACCCACGGTGCGCCGGTGACTTTGTCTGCACATGTTTATAATTTTGTGGGATACGGGGTAGATTCGACCGGCGATATCGATTATGCTGATATGGAAGCCAAGGCTCTAGAGGTGGATCCAAAGATTATCTTGGTGGGGTATTCGGCGTTTATGAAACTGCCAGATTTTAAGAGAGTCGCTGAGATTCGAGATAAGGCTAGCAAGAAATTTGGGCACGAGATACTGCTAATGGCAGACATGGCACACGTGGCGGGGTTGATTGCTGGTGGGGTACACCCAAATCCGTTGGATTTTGGATTTGATGTGATGACTACGACTACGCACAAGACTTTGCGCGGGCCGCGAGGTGGGCTGATTTTATCTCGTGGGAATGTGGCGTCGCCTCTTAAAAAACCGGAGCATAAACTAGAAAATATTCCAATTATGATCGATCGGGCGGTATTTCCGGGCTCTCAGGGCGGGCCACTTGAGCACATTATTGCGGCCAAAGCGGTGGCGTTTGGGGAAGCGCTTAAGCCGGAATTTAAGAAATACGCCGAGCAAATCGTGAAAAACGCCAAGGTGCTTGCGGAAGAATTAAAGGCGCTGGGATTCGTTTTGCAAGGGGATGGAACGGAAAATCATTTGGTTTTGATAGACTGTGTAAAGAGCTTTGGCTTTGATGGCAAAATCTATGAGCGGGCGCTAGATATGGTGGGGCTGACGCTTAATGCCAATGCTTTGCCTACTGATAAAGGTGGAGCGTTCCGGCCATCTGGGGTGAGACTAGGGACACCGGCGATTACGACAAGAGGCTTTAAAGAACCAGAAATGAAAATGTTAGCTGGCTGGATGAAGGAAGTGGCGGATATCTGCGTGAAGGCGGGTTCAGAGGAAAAATTAGAGGGGGACAAGGAGCTCGAAAAAATTTCGGGCGAAGTCAAAAAACTGGCTCTGAAATTTCCAGTGCCAGGAATCTAGAAATATGGTATAATATGGGTATGGGGGTGCCCATATTTGTGGGGCGTTAGCTCAGCTGATAGAGCGCGGCATTCGCATTGCCGAGGTCAGGAGTTTGATTCTCCTACGCTCCACCATTTTTTGTTACTTAGATTTCTATGAGCTTTTCGGTACCTAAATCATGATCGCCGAGGGAAACATGCATGATAGCTGGGTTTTCATAGGTGCTGTAATAGTAAGTTTGGCTGGCGGTGGAATAGCCACCGGTGTAGATAGTCTTTTCAAAGCTAGTTTCATCCATAGCGGCGGCGCCGTCAATCATAGCAACGCCGGTGAGAGTGTGGAACAAACGCAGAACGTTGTCGTTTTCGTTGTCTTTGACTGGATAGTGGGTATTGAGATAGGCTACTCGGACAAAACGAGAAGGAGAATAATAATCGCCAGGAAGGCCGCGCATCATCGAACCGCTACCAAACGGTACGAGAGTTTCTTTCTCCCATTTAACCTCGTGTGGGTGCTTTGGGCTGAGATTCATGTAATTTCTCAGATTTTCTTGATGCCACGCATAGCCCGGCTGGTTAGTTAGAATATCTACATCGTTATGGAAGATTTCCATACCGTTTTTAGTATATTCTACGACGATGGAACGATTTTTGTCGCCGATAATGAAATGAAGTTCAGAGACAGGAAATTGATCATTGATCGGTTTAGCTACGATAGCGGTATTTTTGAGAGCCTCCTCGACTTCATCGACAGAGGAAAAATTCATAGTGACCCAAAGAGGAAATTCGTAGGCGGCAACGTTGGTTTTGCCATCAACGGCGGTTTTTTCATACTGGGCATAGCCTGGGAAATTGAGCCCGGCAATAGCAAGACCGGCTTCGTTGGCACAGTCAAAATAGAGAGGAGTGTTTTCTACGACGATAGCCATACCAATGATCGCACCGGCTTTCGGCTTCATTTCGCCAAGAAAAGCAGAATTGTATTTGTACTCGCGTGGGGTGATAACCACCTTTTGACCATACCCTACAGTCCAATCTAGATTGCGACCAAAATACATATTACCGTTGTTGTCGCTAAAACGCACCCCTGTGCACATATAAAAATACTCCTGTTTATATGTATATTATAGCACAAGCGGTTTAAAATGTTTAGACTTTGTCAGCGAAAATCACTAAACGGTGAGAAGCATCGCCGTTGCCATAGCTGGTACCGGTACAAGTCATTAGAGCGACATCATGGTGAAAAGCAGTTTTTACGATAGTGCCCATGTAATTGCCGCTACCGTTTAGTTGCAAAAGGCCGTTTTCGGGATTTTTCTCAAAAGTTTTAATGTCGGACACTCTATAGGTGGTAGTAACACCGTTTTCGATAAGATTAAAGGTGGCACCAACAGAGAAAGAACGGATGCCGCCAAAGAGTTTACCAGTATTGTGGGCATAAACGAGCTTGCCGGTTTTATAGATATTGCTATAGTCCGGATGGGCTACGATGCTACTAGAATAGCGAGTGATAGAATAAGTAGGAATAGATGGGACAGTCGACGCGGTGGTTTTTGCACTAGATGTTTTGGTAGTGGTAGCAACAGGTTTTTTGGTGATTTCGGCGATTTCGCTAATATCATCAAGAGAAATCTCATCGAATTTAGTCAGTTTTGGAAGAGTCATAGTAGAAACCGCTTGGGTAGTATTGGTGTCTAGGTCAGGGGTAGCTGGAGTCTCAGGTGCAAAAATAGCGCCAATTCCAAGTACCGCTAACAAAACCAATATATAATCTCGCACGCTCTATAACTCCCAATAAGATTATGACTCCATTATACCACACTTTTGTCAAAAAATCCAAATGTTTATGCTTTTTTGTGGACTTTTTCTGTGCTACAATATGAGAGGTTGGTGGGAGCAGTTTAAAAAGGAGGGGCGGAGATGGAACAGAATAATTTGGAACGCATTTGGTCAATATATGAGGATGTAATGGCGAAAGAACGAAGCGTGGCTGGTACAGAGGAAGTCTATAGATTGAGCGCAGATAATCTTAGGGCGGAAAAAGTTTATAATATGACTTGGCAGATTCTTGAGGCGACAAAGTCAGAGTTTGTATCGAGATCATATAACTCCAGATACGGATTGTGCAACGACGAGATGGTATTTGAATCGGTAGCAGCGCACACGAATTTGGCGACTTATATCTTGGATTTGGCACTAGATGTGTTTTATCGGGTGCATTTAGGCCTGGATGAATTAGTTACTTTTGACGGGTATAAACATCGAGAGATGATCGAGGCAATCCGAGTGCACGATCTGGGTGAAAATGAGATTGGTGATATCCCGGACAATGGCGACCGTGACAATGCAGAAAAAGATAGCCTCGAAATGGAATATTTTGAACGGTTTATGGCTAAATATCCGGCCGAAAGAGATGAATTCAAGAACAATGTACTGAAGTTGCTTGGCGAGATGCAAACGCTGAGCAGTTTTGATGGGCGTTTGATATATATGTCGGACAAGATTTCGGCGCTTTTGGTAACTTTGTGCTTGGACTCAATGGGAAAATCACCGATGATGAAAGATATCAGCCCGCACGCTTCGGCACGCGATGTGGAAGAGATGAAAATTTGTGATTATTCGGCCAATCGCGCTCGCAAGGCTAGCGAGATGTGGGCAATTGATTTTTTCAAAATGCGGCGTTTGAACCAGTATGATGACACGACGTTTTTTACGGCGATAATCGTGATGGCGACTTTGATGGTAAACGGTACTTGGTATAAGTGGCGTGAAAAAGATTATCCAGAATAACTCCCCCACCTAAAAAAGGCTGCTCTCTGGCAGTCTTTTTTTATGGTGGAGTATAGGAGATTCGAACTCCTCACCTCTTCTATGCCATAGAAGCGCTCTACCAAATGAGCTAAAACCCCATGTTTTTATTTTAGCATAATTTGTGCTAAAATAAAAGATATGAAGACAATTTTAACCGGGATTAGAGCAAATTCGGTGCTGACTCTAGGGAATTATCTAGGCGCGATGCTACCGATGGTGAAGCTTGCAAACAAATATTCAAAAGAGGGATGTAATGTTAATATTTTTGTACCGGACCTGCATTCGATTATTTCTGAGGTGGACGGGGATTTGCGCGAAAATATTTTGAGGACCATTAAGTATTATCTAGCGGCCGGGCTAGAGGTAAACGAAAATGTGCATATTTATCGGCAAAGCTATGTGCCGGCGCATTCGGAGCTCTGCTGGATTTTGAATTGCAATACCACGATGGGTGAGGCTTCGAGGATGACTCAATACAAAGAGAAATCTGAAGGCAAGGCTTCATCGAATGTGGGGATTTTTGACTATCCAGTGTTGATGGCGGCAGATATTTTGCTCTATTCGGCGGAATATGTACCTCTGGGCGAGGATCAATTCCAGCATATCGAGCTTACGCGGAACATCGCAGAGCGCTTTAATAATAAATACGGCGAGGTGTTTGTTGTACCGGTTTCTACCAAGGAACAAGTGGAATTTATGGGGGTAGAGAAGCCAATTCGGATTCGAGATTTGGTGAATCCAGAGAAAAAAATGAGCAAATCTACGGCTTCGGAGAATGCTAAAATCATGCTAGATGACGAGCCGCTTAAAGCTACCAAGAAAATAATGAGTGCCACGACTGATTCGTTTGAGGATATTGAGTTCGATTTTGAAACTCGGCCGGGGATTTCTAATTTGCTCTATATTGAGGCTCTAGCTACAGGGGTGCCACTCTCTGAGGTGGTGCAAAAATGGCAGGGTATTTCTAGATATGGCGATCTCAAAAAACAGGTGGCAAATACCGTGTCGGAATTGTTGGTGGAGTTTCAAAGGCGAATGACAGAAATTTCGGATGATGAGGTGCTAAGGCTGCTCTCTGAGGGCGAGAAATATGCTAATGAAGTCGCCAATGCTAAGCTGCTAGAAGTGCAAAAGGCTGTAGGTCTGAGGTGATTAGAACAGGGAAAAAATTTAGTAAGCCGGAAATGTCCAGGGTGATTAACGGGGACACGGTGCTTGCTGATGAGCCAGAAAAACCAGAGCTGATAAGACTCGACGTAATGATGGCGGAGATTTATAAGAGCTACAATCGCTCTACTTTGCAAAAATTTATCAAAAATGGGTTTGTAGAAGTGGATGACGAGCTGGTTTTAAAGCCTAACGCAAAGTTTCCTAAAGGGGTAAAAATAGATTTGAAGGTGCCAAAGGCCTTGAAAAATGCCGATGTGGAGCCAAAACTGATTTATGAGGATGAAAACGTGCTAGTTTTAGATAAGCCGGTGGGGCTTTTATCGATGGCCAAAAACGGTTATTGTCCAGAGAAAACTTTGGAGGATTTTGGGCTTTTGGTGCACCGGCTAGATAGAGATACTTCTGGGGTGGTGATTTTGGCTAAAAATCCCGAGACCCAGACATTTCTTAGAAGGCAATTTCAGGATAGGAAGGCTCACAAGACTTATTATGCGGTGTTGACAGGGGTGCCAAAGCTGTCAGAAGCGCGGTTAGACCTTCCGATCGGGCGAGATTTAAAACATCCGACCACTTTTAGAGTGGATCCTAGAGGTAAAGCTTCAGAAACTTTTTATAAAGTATTGAAATCTGATGGTAAACACTCTCTGGTAGAACTGAAGCCGACCTCTGGGCGGACTCATCAGCTCAGGGTGCATATGAAATATTTGGAGCATCCAATTATTGGGGATGTGATATACGGGGTAGAGCCAGCGGAGCGGCTGTATTTGCACGCTGGTGCTCTTGAGATTACCCTTCCGGGTGGGGTGAGAAAAACTTTTGAAGCGCCACTGCCGGAGGAATTTTCGAATGTTTTTTGATGATTTAGAGGAGATTTCTAAGATTGCTGGGAATGTGGGGTGCGCGATTTTTGTAGTGCCAAGAGAAACCGAGGTGGAAATTCCGGGCGCCTATCTATTAAAACCGGAGACTAAAACTACAATTACGATAGATCAGGTGAGAGAAATGATTGCTGTGCTTACAGTCAAACAGACTAACCCTAGATTTGTGGTGATTAGGCCGGCAGATAAACTGGGAGAGGAAGCCGAAAATGCAATTTTGAAAAGTCTAGAGGAGCCAAAAGAAAATGTGCATTTTGTGCTGATTACAGATAGACTATCTAAACTTTTGCCAACGATTCTGAGTCGGGCGGTGATATATGTCTGGCGAGGAGGGCTCAAGCCCATAGATGAGATTTCGGCGGATGATAAGGTGAAGGTGCTGGCTAAGCGGATCTTGGCGACTACCTCTGATGATTTGGTAGGTTTGGCGGAGGAAATTGCCGCAAAAAAAGAGGGCGCGAGAGAATTTGCGCTAGAGGTATTAGGGGTAGCGATAGAGATGGCTTATAAATCGTATTTTTTAACAGAGAAAAAGGCGTTTCTCTCTAAAATTCCGCGATTAATCGAGGCTTATGAGAATATTAGTAGGAACGGACATATCAAGCTGCATCTAGTAGCGGATTTGATTTGATTTTTCTCCGGAATGCTTATGTATATATTGACTTTTTTGGTGTTTTGTGCTATAATGTAGGTAAGAGTGAGTTTTGGGACTACTCTTGTAAATTAAAAAGAAAGAAGAATTTGTATCTGTAGTTACTGCCCTAGGGGGCGGTTTGATCTAAGGAGGAAAAGATTATGAGGAATAATTTTAAAACTTTTTTTGGCAAGCTTTTGGCAGTGACGATCTGTGCAACTTTGGTAGCAGGAGCTACTCCGATCGCGGGTGTATTTGCAGATGAGGTTTCCTCAGATGTAATACCTGTAGTAGAGGAAACTCCGGCAGCTGAAGAACCTGTAGTAGAGGTTCCGGCGATGGAAAATCCTGTAGCTGAAGAACCCGTAGCAGAAACTCCGGTCGAGGAGACTCCGGTAACGGAAGAACCTGTAGCGGAAGAACCTGTAGCGGAAACTCCGGTTGAGGAGACTCCGGTTGAGGAAGTTCCGGCAACGGAAGAACCTGCAGCGGAAGTTCCGGTGGAAACTCCGGTAGTAGAAACGCCCGTTGAAGCAGTCTCATCTGATGAGGTGGTTTCGGAAAACGTGGTTGAAGCTACTACTACGGTAGTAGATCCGGTTGAGAAGTATCTCGATCCGATCACAGAGTGGCCTGAGGTAATGGCAGAAGCATCGGGAGATAGCGCAATATGTGCCACAACTCCTCAGTATTACAACCAGCCTTCTTGGTATCCCAATGAGGCAAAAGGTTATGATGCGATTTGTGCATATATCACCGATACAAAAGGTGAATATATTGCAAGATGCTTCTTCGTCACTGACGGAAATGAATGGCTACTCTATGACTATGGCGAAACTGCAGCGACAGAGTTTTTCACGCAGACAGAACTGAAGGATGGTAAGTATGTTCCCGCCCAGAAGGGTAAGTCTAGATCAGACAACGCTAAGACGGCTGGGATAGACGAGAGTAAGATTCCCGTTTTAACCCAGGAGGCTTACGATGGGTTAGTGTATGACTGGAGAGCCCTTACGAATGTTCCTTTTACAAGGGATTCGGCAGGAAGACTGGTTTACGCTGGACCGAAGCAGGAAGATCCTGACAACCCGGATAATCCGAAGCCTTCACCTTCTTCTAATGATTTGCTAAAATATGTGTTTACGATCAATTCAACTAGTTATGAAGTGAGAGTGAATAAAGAAGTTCCCTATACGGGAAGAAGGCATGTCGGGAAGTGGGCAAAGAATACGGCAAAGCAGGTAAACGATCTTGACATACAGGTTTACAGGAACAATGAGTTTGTGGATCACGCGTATTATTCGGTGAAATACTACAACAATTTAAATGTAAACGGCTATGGCAAGGAAACAGCGATTCCATTCTTTGTGATAACATTGAAGAACGAATTTCCGTTCAAGAGCGACCGTAAGGCGATGGCTTCAAAGAAATTTGGCTTTTCGATAGTTCCGGTAGACATTTCTACTGCGAATTTCAAAGTCAAAAAGGCTAGGGTCAGAACGACATCGAACGGGGTGAAAGTTTCGTTTGATACTCCTACGGTCAAGATAGCGGACAAGACAACCAAAGTTTCAGCTCAGAGTTCCAAGAACCCTCGGACTGGAGCTTATACTACCAGTTATCTGGATGGAAAAATTGTAGTTTACGGGGTGAATAATTTCACCGGCAATTCAACGATAGATCTATCAGCCGCAAAGGCGATGGACTACGTTTTCTAAATTCTTCTTTCTTAGATTACCCCGGGTTTAAAACCCGGGGTGATTTTTTTTATGTTTTATAGTATAATGATACGTATGGTAGCAGTACTTATTATGATTGCACTTACGGTTTTTATGGCTTTTTTCTTAAGACTAGAACCAAAAGAAAAACCGGCAGAGGAAAAATCACCAAAATACAAAGCTCAAATGAAAAAACTTTGGCAAGTGGCTCAAACATCCATGAAGGAACATAAGCCTTCTCGCGCAGAGAAAGCTTTGCTCACTATTTTGAAATTTGATGAGAAAAATGCGGCGGCTTATAACCGTTTGGGGATTTTGTATGCTAAAAGCCATAAATACGATGAGGCAGTGGAGTGTTTTGAAATCGCTCAGTCTCTTGATAATAATCCTGCCTCTATCCATAATGCAGGTTTGATTTATCTAGAAACTGGAGCTTTTGAAAAAGCGGAGATGGCTTTTAGGCAAGCAATTGAACTTGAAGGCGATGTGCCCGCAAGATTTATGGCGCTGGCTAAGACTGAAGAAAAACTTGGTAATTCCAAAAAAGCTATTGAAGCTTTAGAGAATGCTTACGAACTGGACCCGAGTGTATCTACGCTCCGTCAGATTTTAACTATTTATGAGAACGATGGTGATGTGGAGGCGGCAGCGGTAACTACAGCAAGGATCGAAGAGCAAATTGCAAGAGACAATGCTGCTAAACGTAAGCGAGCACGAAAATCTACTGCTAAACAGATGGTGGCAAAGAAAAATGCCAAGAATCTCAAAAAGCCCGTGCAGCGAGTAGCAACAAAAACTAGTAAATAAAAATAAGGCCGCAGAGTTAGCGGCCTTATGGTTAGATTGCATCGGATTCGACAAGGTCCATCATGATTTCGGTGAATTCGGGATCGAATTGAGTCCCGCTCCCTTTTTCGAGTTCGCCGAGGATGGTTTCTTTTGGTAGCATATCGCGGTAACTTCTTTTGGATGCCATAGCATCGTAACTGTCGGCCACCGCAATAATACGGGCAATTTCGGGAATTTCCTCTCCCTTCAGCCCGAAAGGGTAACCTTTACCATCGTATCGTTCGTGATGAAAACTGGCTCCGATGGCGAGCTCCGGGGAAATAGTGATTTTTTCCAGAATCTCCCGACCGATTTTGGGGTGAGTTTTGATAACTGCATATTCCTCATCGGTTAGTTTCCCCTGCTTGTTGATGATAGCATCTGGTATACCGATTTTGCCGATATCGTGAAGTAGAGCAATGCGATGAATCTTTTCGCATTCTGCTTCACTTTTCTCGGCTTCTTTTGCTATCATTCTAGAAAAGTCTGCGACTCTTCTGGAATGGCCATTAGTGTATCTGTCTTTGGCATCAATAGCTTCGACTAACGCCGAAATGGTTTGTTCGATCATAATATCGACATTTCTTTGCTTTTCTTTTAATGCATCTACTTCTTTTTGGTGTGCTGTTTCGATTAGCTCATTAGCGTCTAAAACTGAGAAGCAGTACAGCAAAGCGATCATCCCAACCACAAATATAGTGGTGAGTGAAACCCCGTGGATAAAGAATTGGAACACGGAAGCGACCAGAGGCATAATGGTGAAAAGCAAAATTGGAGTAAAGAGTTTCTTTCGCAAATTTTTGCGATATTTTATGATGGCGACCAACTGAACTATAATCGTGAACGTAGGGAATAAATAGGAAACAAAGTATCCAGACGCTCGAGTATATACGTTGTTTTCATCATAAAAATAATAGAAACCCGTGAATTGGGATACGATTAATACCGTAGTCCCAATTGCCAAAATTAACTCAGTGAGTCTGAGTAACTTTGGCGTTTCCGGCAATTCTCCTTCGGTAAGCAGCAAATCATTCACGTATTTATTGAATATGTAAATGATAAACAGATACGCAGCGTACGCTAGGAATTTACTAACTCTAGTCAAAATGACTCCAAGTGCAGTGATATCACCGTTGTAATGGTAACTCAACCGGTCTGATATTAATTGCACTATGGCGGTTGATGCCATCAAGATGAGTATGAGTTTGCGTTTTTTCGACATTGATTTGGTGATAAACGCAAATACTATCAAGATTAAACAAATCCCGACCAATGTGAACATAATATATTCTCGTATCATTTCCCCCCTCCTTTAATGCAAACTATTTATAAAAGTGCTAGATAAAACTTACTCTTACTATTTTACCATAAAAATCTTAAAAAGTCAAGATGAATAGCGTTGGCACATTGAAAAAATAAAAATTTTATGCTACTATGATTTATAATAAGGATATTTTAGGATGAACAAAACTTCTTATTATACTACCAAAACCACTACTCCATATTATCGGTATAAATAATTTTGTTAAATAAAATGTTATAATTAAATTATGAATAAACTCATAAAACGCGGTTTTTCGGCTTACAAGATTTTTCTAAAAAATAAATTAGCAGCGGCTTTTATGATGTTCATTCCGGGGGTGATGATGTTTATTGGAGCTTTAAATGGCAGAGGTAACGATACTGTTGGGATGCCACTGGGGATAACGGCGGCGGGCGCGGTCTTTACTTTTTGGGCGTGCTATCAGGCCGGTCGGATAAAATCGGATTTGGATCGAGCGGAGGATAGGGGCGAGCAAAGAGTCCAGAGGAAATTGCTGATTTTTCAAATTTTAGAAGGCCTTTTGTATTTGGCGGTAATGGTGGCAGGAATATTGCTTTTGATTAATCAAGGTTTCGTAGATAAAGTGCTGAATTTGATGGCCGGCGGCTTTACTACTTTAAATGGTATAACCGGTGCGATTAAGGTCTTCAAGCGGCGAGATGAAAAAGATTACCGTTGGTATTTTAAGTTAGTTCTAACACTTTTGGAACTAGTGGTGGGGCCGTATTATTTCTTTGCTTCGGACTCTATTAGTAGCGGTTGGTTTATGACAATGGCAATTCTCACGATGGTGGCGGGCGCGGTTGAAGTGATTTCAGCTTTGACGCCGGAGTCTCTTAAATCTGCCATGAGAGATAGTAAAGAAATAGTGAGAATTATGAAAGATGAACCAGACGAGGAAGATGAGGAATAAAGAAAAACTCCAAGATAAAGCTCGGGGAATGTTGGTAGGGTTAGCGGTGGGGGATGCGTTGGGTGCGCCGATAGAGTTTTTGCCGGCTTCGGCTATTTCGGTAATTGATGATGAAATTCCGCATTTTCATGAAAATTCGCGGCTTCCTAAAGGCGTATGGACAGACGATACGGAGATGGCTTTGTGCCTCGCTGATAGTTTGTTGGCCTCAAAGGGATATGATTCTTATGATATCATGATGAAGTTCGTGGCGTGGTGTGATAATGGCTATCGGACTTATGACGGAAAATCGCCGATGGATATAGGTGTACAGACAGCGCGGGCAATCGGAGAGTTTAAAGATGAACCGGTAATTTTCGGCGATGACACGACCGAATCGGCAGGAAATGGAGCGATTATGCGTCTTGCGCCAGTGATTATTGCAAATTTGGGGGTTTCTGATATTGATGCTACGGCGCAGATGGCGGTTTTGTCGGCTAGAGAAACTCATAATTCCAAAACAGCGGAGATGGTGACGAGGATTTTCGCGGAGGTTTTGTATAAAATTTGTCAAGGTGATGACAAAAAAGCCGTTGCGGATTTTGTGGACTCAAAAATGGAAGTGGAAAAAGACGGTAATAAATTATATAATCTTGGTGGTTATATTGTAGATACCTTTGCGATTGCGCTCTTTGGGCTGATGAATTTTGACAATTTCAAAGACGGAATGTTGGCGGTTTTGAGATTTGGTGGCGATACAGATACTAATGGGGCTTGCTATGGGCAACTAGCGGGGGCTTATTATGGGTATGAGGCAATTTTGGAGGAGTGGCGAGAAGGAGTGTATCTGTCGGATGAATTGGTAAAAATTGCGGATGAGCTATTAGAGATGGACGAGTGCCCGGTGATTAGAACCAGATTTAGATGAACAAAAAATGGTGCTGGAAGTAGGACTCGAACCTACGAAGGCCGAAGCCGAGAGATGTACAGTCTCTTGTCATTGCCACTAGACGATTCCAGCACTTTTACTGGAGCCTTCTAGCAGGCTTGTACTGGTGACCTCATCCTTACCATGGATGCGCTCTACCAACTGAGCTAAGAAGGCATTATATTGATTATATCACGGAAAAGGAAAAAGCGCTAGATAATCTAGCGCTTTTGGAGAATTGTAGATGAGGAGATGCTTAGTCTCGGGTGCGTTCTTTCTTTATGCCATTAATATGCTCGATAAATAAGCGATCTTTTTCTGCAGCGTCGCGGCGCAAATCCTCTCTGAACTTATAGATGGCGTCTTCGGCTTTGTCATCTTTAACACCTAAGATTTCTAAAGCCAAAATGGCGGCATTTCTGGCTCCATCGATAGCTACGGTGGCGACAGGAACTCCCATAGGCATCTGAGCGATAGCCAGAAGAGCATCAAGTCCATTCATGGGGCTCCCGCTTAGGGGTACTCCGATCACTGGGCGCGGTGTAAGTGCAGCTATGCTACCTGGCAAAGCTGCTGCCATGCCGGCTCCAGCGATAAACACATCGGCGTCAGAGTTCATGACTAACTCTCTCAAACCTTCGGGCGTGCGATGTGCTGACATGATATGAACCTCTGTCTCAACCGTATTAGTGAGTTGCCAGATGGCCGGTTCCATCTGGTTCCGGTCTGAAGCCGAACCAAGAATAATCATGACCTTACTCATAACATTTTCTCCTTTCAACGTGCAAGACCAAAGTATTTTCCCATGGACTACACCCGTATTATAGCATAGCAATTTTTAAATATCTAGCATAAGCGGATTAGTGTGATATAATGGGTTAAAAGTAGAAAGGAGCGTAAAATGTTTAGTTTGAAAGGAAAGGTAGCGGCTGTGTCTGGGGCATCGTCTGGGCTTGGCCAGCAGATGGCTTTGGCCTTGGCGCGGCAAGGAGCTTCGCTAGTGATTATGGCTAGGCGGGTTGAAAGATTGGAGGAATTCAAGCCGAAACTACTGAAAGAAGGCGCTGAGGACGTTTTGGTGGTGAAATGCGATGTGACTTCGACTGATGATATTAATAATGCCGCGAAAGAAGCTGAGAAGAAATTTGGGCATGTAGATATTCTTTTGAACTGTGCTGGTTCATCTAAAGACAAAGGTGTTCTGGATATGAATGATGAGGAATGGGATTTTACTATTGCTACTGATGAGACTAGCGTATTCAAGATGACCAGGGCGTTTGGTAAAATTATGAAAAAGAATCACTATGGCCGGATTATCAATATCGCTTCCATGTATGGCTTAGTGGGGAACACTGAAATTCCGACCATTGCCTATCACGCTTCAAAGGGCGCAGTGGTCAACTTTACTCGTGCAGTGGCGGCAGAGCTCGCAACTGATGGGATTACCTGTAACGCGATTTGCCCGGGCTATTTTTATACGGAACTGACAACGGCGGTACTAGACACAGAAAAATTCCAAGATTTTGCGAAAAAAATGGTACCGATGCAACGCTACGGTAAACCAGGTGAACTTGATGCGGCCGTGGTGTTTTTGGCTTCGGAAGAAGCGTCTTATGTCAACGGTGTAATTCTGCCTGTCGATGGTGGATATACATGTATATAGAAAGGAGGATATATGAAAACTATATACAGCGGAACTAGAACTGAAGAGAATTTGAAAAAAGCTTTGGCGGGGGAATCGGAGGCTCGGAATAAATATACTTTTTACGCCTCTAAGGCGAAGAAAGATGGGTACGAACAGATTGCGGCGATTTTTACCGAGACTGCTGATAACGAAAAAGAGCACGCGAAGATGTGGTATAAGGAGCTTCATGGTGGTGCAGTGGAAGATACCGAAACTAATTTGGAGGCGGCGGCGGAAGGCGAGAACTACGAATGGACGGATATGTATAAAGGGTTTGCAGAAACTGCGCGTGAGGAAGGTTTTGAAGATTTAGCAAAGAAATTTGAAGAAGTAGCGGCGATAGAAAAAACTCACGAAGAGAGATATAGGAAGCTACTTGCTAACGTGCGCGAGAAGAAAGTCTTCTCTAAGGATGGCAGCGCGATTTGGGTGTGTCGAAATTGTGGTCATGTTGTGGTAGGTAAGTCAGCACCAGACATTTGTCCAGTTTGCAATCATCCGCAAGCTTACTTTGAAATTAAAGCAGAAAATTACTAAGAATAAAAATAACCCCCTTACCGGGGGGTTATTTTTTGGGGTTTTAAGCGTTGACAGCTTTTTTGTCGTATTTGGCTTTGCCAAATCCGAGAATCATGTAGAAGATTCCGGATAGGAAGATAAGACCAAAAGTGAATCCTACGCCTTTGCCGAAAGCCTTGGCGAGTTTGACTGCTAGAACGATGGCTGTGGCAATGCTAATGCCAGCACTCAAGATGGTACCGATAAGATACGGAACATGTTGGCTCCAATCAATGGCGGCTGAGGTGTCGATGAAGGTGATTGTGCCAGTATTATAAGTGACAGTTTGAGTGATCGGCGGATTGATGCCGCTAAGGATACCCGCAAAGATACTTGCGCCAAAGATCCACCAAAACCAATCTTTGATGCCACAAATCTTGAAAATGATATAGAAGTTATAGATAGGAATTAGAGCTTTCCAGCCTTTTTCGCCAGCTTTTTCGAAAATTCTCCACATTGCGATAATAATAAGAATCGCAATAGCTGCGCTAGCGGCGAGGATGAAGCCGAGCATGCCACCAACAGCTGCAGTTGCGGCGGTTGACGTCACATTGTCGAGGTCATTTAGGTTGATATTGTATGTTACGGATTCCATATTTCCCTTTCTACTTTATGTTATTTTTATTATATCACGTTTATGCTAAAGTCAACAATAAAAATGGAGCCGACTGTATGGAATACATCCTGCTCCACTCGGAATACCAATCAAAAAAGCAAGCTTTTTTGCTTGTTATTCTCTCGTGGAGCCGACTGTATGGAATACATCCTGCTCCACTCGGAATACCAATCAAAAAAGCAAGCTTTTTTGCTTGTTATTCTCTCGTGGAGCCGACTGTCGGGATCGAACCGACGACCTACGGTTTACAAAACCGTTGCTCTGCCAGCTGAGCTAAGTCGGCGCCTTCTAGAATTATAGCATACTTTGGTGTTTTTTGAAAACTTTGTTATAATTGGCTTATGGAAATATTTTTAGGTGTGGTGGGGATAATAATAATTGTTTTGCTTCTGGTGGTTCTGGTATTGCAATTAAACAAAAAACCGGGAGAAGCAAATATGGACTACAAAAAAATGGAGGAGCGATTGATCCGGATGGAAGGGGAAATTGCTAAGCTGAATCCAGAGATTGATCGAAACTTTCGGGAAAATCGTAAAGAAATTGCTGAGAATCTTGAACGGCTTCAGACTGGCAACGAGAAAAAGCTAGAGGAAATGCGAGAAACGGTGGATGAGAAGCTGAGAGCTTCGGTGGAAAAACGCTTTAACGAGAGCTTTAAGTCGATTTCGGCGCAATTGACACAAGTATACCAGGGACTAGGCGAAATGAAAGGAATGGCTAATGAGGTGGGCGATCTCAAAAAGGTTATGGAAGGCGTAAAGACCCGAGGAATTTATGGGGAAGTGCAGCTAGGCGCAATTATTGAGGATATTTTGAGCAAAAATCAATATGAGGAAAATATCATTACCAAAGCTGGTTCAAACGACCGGGTGGAGTTTGCAGTAAAAATGCCAGGCAAGGAAACTGATGTATTTTTGCCAATTGATTCTAAATTCCCGGTGGAGAATTATTCTAGGCTAGTGGCGGCATATGATAATGGTAACAAAACAGAGATAGCGGAATATCAAAAGGCGCTCTCAAACGATGTAAAAGAGCAGGCCAAAAAGATTTCCACGAAGTATCTTGATCCGCCTAAGACTACGGATTTTGGGATGATGTTTGTACCAACGGAATCTCTCTATGCGGAAATTATTCGGATTCCAGGCTTGTCTGATGAAATTAGGCAAAAATATAACATCGCGATTGCTTCGCCCTCTACTTTACCGGTGATGCTTTCTGGGCTTTTGATGGGCTTTAGGACAGTAGCAATCGAGAAACGCTCAGCTGAGGTGTGGCAAATTTTGGGTGCGGTAAAAGCCCAGTTTGGCAAATTTGGAGACCTACTTGATGGTGTACAAAAGAAACTTCAAGAATCCGCTAATAAAATTGAATCGGCTAAAACTACTTCTCGTCAAATTGAACGGAAGCTAAAAACTGTAGAAGAATTGCCGGAGTCTGATTCGGTAAAAATGATTGGCGAAATCTAAGATTAATTCCTTTAGAATGTGCGCATCTTGTCGAACGGGAAGAGGCGGAGAATAACTGGACCAATAATGCGGCAATAAGGAATGGTGCCGAGGCCATTTCTAGAGTCCCAAGAATTAGAACCTTCACGGTTGTCGCCGGAAACAAATAATTCGCCCTCTGGTACAGTGGTGTCCACTTCCCCCGAGGTGTATTCTTTTGGTCCATCAGTAGAGGAAACCCGCCATTCTTTGTCGTAAACAATTCCTTCAGGATGCTCATCATTATAAATAGTCATAACGCCGTCTTTGACCACTACGCGCTCACCCGGAAAGGCAATCACGCGCTTGATGATGTATTGATCGCTAATATTGGATGGGGCGTTGCAGGTCATCGGGTTTTCTACGCCTTGGTTTTTGTATTCTTTGACTTTTTGCTCATCCTCGTTCATAAAAACAATTACTTGGCCACGCTCTGGCACGTATTCTTGGCCTAAGAAATGCGCCCAAGACACAGCGGCGCGATTAACTACAACGCGGTCATCGTTTTGTAGGGTATTTTCCATGCTAGAACCAACCACATTGTATGAGCGGTAAATGTAAGTGTTTAAAAACATCGTACAGAGCACAATTGCCACAACAAAACCACCTAGGCTTAAGATATCCTTCAGAATGGGGTGTTTTTCAAAAAACTTCGGCTCCATATTAATATATTATAGCACAAAAAGTATTTTTTAAGCTTTGTTTAATTTTTCTGTTATAATATATAAGTATGGCAGACTATGTATTAGCAAGAAAGTCTAGAAATATTGCATCGAGCGCTGTACACGTGCTTCTGAATATTCTCTTGGGGATGGGTGCGGTGCTAATTACAGTGTTTAGTGCGAACCCGGCGCTGGGGATCGTCCTAGTTTTGGTTTCGAAATGGCGAGTATTTGCGGTGAGAAGTCGCTATCTTTTGATTAATATTAAATCAAACTTGATTGATATTATTGTGGGGCTTTCGATCGTGATGCTAACTTATTATTCCGGTAGTTCTTTGATATTAGTGGATTTTGTTTTGATGGCGGTATATATTGCATGGTTGCTATTTATTAAGCCGCTATCTACAGAGAGAGCCAACCTTGCACAATCTTTGATTGCGGTGTTTTTGGGGATTTCCGCTTCTTCGATTATGTCAGCGACATTGGACCCAATTGTGGGTGTGCTTCTGGCATTTTTGATTGGCTATGCGGCTAGCCGGCATGTTTTAGTGCAGACAGAAGAGGAAAATTTTGCACTTACGACCTTGGTTTGCGGGTTAGTATTTTCGGAAATTGCGTGGCTGTGCCATGCCTGGGGGATTATTTATACTTTTGGAGATACTGGAATCAAGATTCCGCAGGCGGCAATAATTTTGACGATTTTTGCTTTTGTTTATAGTTACGCCAGGCAAGCGATGGTGCGATATCGAGAGGATTTTCGATTTAAAGATATTGTGGGGCCAATTATATTTGGCGTGGTGCTGATTGGAATCATTGTATTTTTCTTTAGCAAACCGGCATTTAATATTTATTAATAGGAGGTAAAAATGGCAAAAAAAGAAGAGTCAAAACAATGCAAATGCGAGAATTGTAAGTGTAAGAACTGCAAGCATGGGGGTGGTAATAAAACTGCGGTAATTTTGGCTTCGGTTGCGCTAGCTGCGGCTATAACTTCGAGTGTGTTCTCAGTCCTGAGTTTTCAAAAGTCGATGCAACCTTTAACCTTCTTAAATAGTGGTGCGGACGGTAATTCGGCGAATTTTGTAGAGGGCTCGATTGCTGATGTGGTAGACAAACTTTCTCCAAGCGTGGTATCGATTTTAACCTCAGTTAAAAGTGTGAGCTATTTTGGGCAGAGCTACAGTTCTAGTGCGGCGGGGACCGGAATTATTGTCACTGAAGATGGCTATATTCTCACCAATAAACACGTGATTGAAGGAGCGACTAGTATTTCGGTAGTGCTGGACGACGGGACTACTTTTAAAGATGTAGAGGTGGCGGCGGTGGACTCGCTTAATGATATTGCTTTTCTAAAAATCAAAGATGTCTCTGGCTTGACTCCGGCGACTTTGGGCGATTCTAAGACCATTACGGTGGGGCAGCAGGTAGTGGCGATTGGCAATGCGTTGGGTGAATATCAAAACAGTGTAACATCTGGCGTGGTGTCGGGGACTGGGCGTTCGCTTACGGCGACCGATTCTACCGGATCGATGAGTGAAAATCTTACAGATATGATTCAGACTGATGCGGCGATTAATTCAGGGAATTCAGGCGGACCTTTGATTAACGCTGCGGGACAAGTAATTGGTGTCAATACCGCTACGAGTTCTTCGGCAGAAAATATGGGTTTTGCCATTCCGATCGCTGCGGCTAAGGGTATGCTTTCTCAACTAAAAGAGAAGGGTACGGCGGAGCGGGCTTATCTTGGCGTATATACTTTGGAAGTAACACCGCTTTCGGCTAAGACTTATAATTTGCCAGTAACTGCCGGGGCTTATCTCTATGCTTCGGGGGCTAACTATTCGGCGATTAAAAAAGATTCGCCGGCAGCTAAGGCGGGGCTCAAAGACAAAGATATTATTACTGCGGTAAATGGGGTGAAAATTGGTACAGCGGGTTCTCTTTCTACTTTGATTGGTGAATACAAACCAGGTGACACAGTGCAGCTTACGGTGGTTAGGGATGGCAACGAAATTGGGGTGAATGTCACTCTGGAAGGCTACTCAGAGAAATAAAAGTTAGAATATAACCTTGTGAGTTTACAAGGTTATATTTTTTCTTGGCGTAGTTGATAATTCCTTGGTGCTGAGATGGGTCGGCTTCTAATATCAAATATTTGGAGGTGGCGGTGTTGATGAGTTCTTTGATAAGCTCTAGACCGCCATCTTCAGCGTAGAGAGCAAGATTCGGATCTGTTTTTAAAGATTCTCGGTCGAGCCAATCCCAATTTTTGTCGACATAAGGCAGATTGGCCACGATAACATCAGGGGTAATATTGACATTTTTGAGCAGATATGATATAATGGTATTTATAGAGGCGCCGAGGTTTTTGGCGTTTTTTTGAGCGATTTTGATGGCCTTCTCTGATATGTCAGAGGCGTAAATTTCAGTTTCTGGCAATTCTTTTTTTAGAGTAATCGCGATGCAGCCAGAGCCGGTGCCGACATCAAGGATTTTGAGTTTTTTGGGGTTTAGTTTGGGCTTTTCAGGTTTAACACCGGGAAGGATGGGTTTGCCACAGAGTTTTAAGACCTCATCAATCAGTTGCTCGGTTTCGGGGCGAGGAGTGAGAACATTTTGGTCAACATAAAAATCGCGACCGTAGAAGTTAATCGTTTTTGAGTTCGCGTTCATGTTTGACTAGTTCTGTAATAATATCATCGATATCGCCATCCATAGCGGCGTTGATATTGCTGCGGTTATAATGAATGCGGTGGTCGGTAATGCGGTCTTGAGGGAAGTTGTAGGTGCGGATTTTTTCGCTTCTGTCACCGGTGCCGATGAGGGATTTACGAGCCTCGGAAGCGTTTTTTAACTCCTCCTCTTTTTTCTTTTCGAGAAGTCTAGAACGGAGGATATTCATGGCTTTGACACGGTTTTGCTGCTGGCTTCTTTCATCCTGCATAGCCACTACAATGCCGGTAGGCAGGTGGGTAATACGCACGGCCGAGTCGGTAGTGTTGACACCTTGACCGCCGTGACCACCAGAGCGATAAATGTCGATTCTAAGATCCTCTTGCTTAATCTCGAGGTCTGCTTCGGAAGCTTCGGGGAGTACGGCTACAGTGGCGGTGGAAGTGTGAATACGGCCTTGTGACTCAGTAACGGGTACTCTTTGGACACGGTGGACGCCGCCTTCAAACTTGAGCTGACCGTAGGCGTTGTCGCCAGAGATTTTGAAAATTACTTCTTTCATGCCGCCGGCTTCGTTTTCGTTTTTGGAAATCAGCTCGGTTTTGAGGCCGTGAGCCTCGGCGTAGTGTTGATACATTCGGAACAATTCGCCGGCAAAGAGGGAAGCCTCATCACCACCGGCGCCAGCGCGAATTTCGATAATGGCCGGCTTGTCATCGGTGGGATCTTTGGGGATGAGAAGTTCTTGTAACTTGGTTTCTGAATCCGCAATTTCTTGCTCAAGATTTTTGATATCTTCTTTCGCGATATCGCCAAGCTCAGGATCGTTGATGAGGGATTTGGCTTCATCGAGGTTTTCTTTGGATTTTTTGATTTTTTCGTCTAGTTCGATAATCTCTTTAAGAGTGTTGGCGCGCTTAGCTTTGGCCGCAAAATCAGGATGAGAATAAGCATCGGGAGTACTTAAAAACTCCTCGATCTCTTTGGCTTCAGCTTTTATTTTTGATAAATCCATGTTATAATTATTATACCACAAAAGTGGGGAATTAGCTCAGCTGGCTAGAGCGTACGATTCACATTCGTAAGGTCACAGGTTCGAGCCCTGTATTCCCCACCATTTTTGATGAAATTAAAAACACAAAAAAGCAGGGCATCGTTCTTCGCTGATGTTCAGATCGAGCCCTGTATTCCCCACCATTTTTGTTGCTATTTTTTGGCGCAACCAACAAACTTTGTACCTACGATACCGCCTTTGATATCATAGGCTGGCTCGGTGTCGGTAGGACAATCGGTGTAATTATCTGGATTGGCTACTATCTCTACTGTTTTTGTTTCTATACATGGCCCAATATCTCCTCGGTAATCCATTTTTGTACAGATAGTGACTTTGCTAAAAACACCATTAGCGGCAAGTACCCCAACCGTAGCGCCAATTATTGTGATGATGCCAGCCACTATGCCCACAACGGTCCATACTTTTTTCTTGTTCATAGCCTTATTATATCACAGCTTCGCGGCTTTTTATGTGGCATGAAAAAGGGCGGAGGGTGGCTCCGCCCGGGTGGTTATTTGCTGGTCGCGTAATTTTTCAGATATTCTTCCAGACATAGATTGCTATCCATAATTTGGTGTGCGATCTCGCTCGAGCCGACGAAACGGATTTTGTAAGGGTCTGCGGAAAATCCCGTAGATCCTTCTTTTCCGGCGGGGTAACGGTTAATAAAACCGTGGTCTGCTAAACTTTCACGGAGGATTTTTTCGGTCACCTGATTTGCCTCTTCAGGATCGTCTGATCCGTCTATGGTAATGTCAAGCAAAAGCCCAGTGTGGTGTTCGCAGCAATACGGATACTCTACAGGATCGCTTTCTCTATGCTTTGGCTGATAAGCGCCGCAGAGTTCAATGCGAAGGCCTTTCTCGTGTAGGTCTTCTTGGAGCTCCGTGAAAGCGCACAAAGCACCTTTTTCGATCTCGATAGGCTCATTGGTGATAGCACTTGTAGTGCTCACGAGATCATTTCTAAGCAGTCGGTCATAACCGCCATTGAATGTGTATGGGTGCCCCTTGCCTATGAAAATAAGATAGTTGCGTTTAGGGTTCATGGCGGTTGCGAATGAATCGTTGGGCAATTCATGGTTTGGCTCAGCTTCAGACTCATACGTTTTGATGCTGCTTCTTATCACTTCGCTATGTTGTGCGGTAGTGCAAGCAGTTAAGATACTTTCGGATAACAATAAAACTATTAAAGTACAAATTTTTCTGCTCAATGATGTCCACCTCCTTTGAGAGCAAATAACCGTCTTTATTATACTATTTTCTTTGTATTTTGTAAAGCTGTGATATAATCGATTTAAGGAGATTCTATGAAAAAAGTAAAACCAATTATTTGGGGGATAGCAATTATTACTTTAGGTGTGATTTTCGGTGGTAATGCCATCGGACTTTTTAATTTTGATGTGTTTTTTGATGGGTGGTGGACGCTGTTTATTATCGTGCCAAGTACTATCAGTTTGATTACCGAAAAAGAGCGTTTGACTTCACTAGCGTTCCTTTCGGCCGGGGTAATTTTGCTTCTCGCGGCACAAGATGTCTTTTCTTATGATGCGGCTTGGAAGGCAATTTTGGCGGTAGCTTTGATACTCTTTGGCGTATCTATCTTGTTTAAAACACTTTTTCATAGCAAAAACGATAAAGAAGTCGCCAAAAAAGTAAAGGAAGCGGAAAATGACAAAAATATGGATGCCCAAATGGCGATTTTCTCTGGTAGCGAAAGAACTTACAATGGCGAAACTTTTTCTGGTTCTAACCTCGTAGCAGTATTTGGTGGGGCAGATTTGGACTTGAGAAAGGCTAATTTCAAAAAAGATACCGTAATCAAAGCCTTTGCCCTCTTTGGTGGAATTGATATCAAAGTTCCTGATGATGTAGAGATCAAGGCTAAATCGGCATTTTTCTTTGGCGGAATTTCCGACGAGAGAAAAGACACTTCCAAAGCTAAGACCACAATTTACCTCGACGCTGCTGGTGGTTTTGGTGGCATCAGTATCAATGATGGCGAAAAGCATAAGAAATAGTAGCTGCGACAGGGGTTGGTTAATTTACTGACCCCTATTTTGTTGTAATTTTTACTTTTTTAGCATAAAAGTCTTGAAAATGCTATATATAGTGTGCTAGAATAATAATTAGACACTAAATATGGGGGTAGATGATATTAGGAGGTATCAATGTTCAAAAAAATCAAAAAACGGGATGGGAAAATCGTAAACTTTAACCCCGAAAAAATCGCCGATGCAATTGCCAAAGCCGGCACAGCCACCGAGGAGTTTAAGGCCGATCGGGCTAAAGCGTTGGCCGAAAAGGTGCTAAAAAAAGCCGAGGAGACGATTGCTACTAGGACTCCATCGGTAGAACAGATTCAGGATATTGTAGAAGAAGTTTTGATGGAATCCTCGTTTAAGAGGACAGCTCGGGAATATATTAAGTTCCGCCAAGAACGCTCACGGGTGCGTGAAGCAAAATCTGACCTGATGAACATTTATAAAACCATTTCTCACGCAGATGCCTCCGAAGATTCTGATGTGAAACGCTCAAATGCGAATGTAGACGGCAACTCCGCCATGGGTAAGATGTTGCAGTTTGGTGCAGAAGGCTCCAAGGTTTTTGCTAAGACTTTACTGCTTCGTCCGGATATTGCGAGGGCGCACGATAACGGCGATATTCATATTCACGATCTGGATTTTTATGCTACTGGCACGCTGACTTGCTGCCAGTCCGATCCGTTTGTCCTATTTGAAAATGGTGGGTTTAATACCGGGCACGGGCATTTGAGAACTCCTAACTCGATCGGCTCGTACGCGGCGTTAGCGGCGATTTTGCTCCAGGCTAACCAAAACGAGCAACACGGTGGGCAATCGATTCCGAATTTTGATTATGCGATGGCGCCAGGGGTGGATAAGTCATTTCGAAAAGCGCTCAAGCGAAATTTGGATAAATACAATAGGTTTTCTGGTAAAAAGTTGGAGCTAGAGGTAAAGGATTCGATTAAATACGGTGATGACGATAAACTAAAGAAGGCTAAGTGGCCGAAAGAAGTAATTGAGACTTCAAACGAAGATGTAGAAAGAGAAACGCTCCAGGCGATGGAAGGTTTTGTGCATAACCTCAACACGATGCATTCTCGGGCAGGTGCGCAGGTACCGTTTACTTCGATTAATTTTGGTACTGATACTTCGCCGGCTGGGCGTTTGGTGTCGCTCGACCTTTTGCAGGCTACTGAGAATGGTCTCGGCAAGGGTGAAACGCCGATTTTCCCGATTTCGATTTTTAAGGTGAAATCGGGGGTAAACTACGAGCCAAAAGATCCAAACTATGATTTGTTTAAGAAATCGATGGAAGTATCAGCAAAAAGACTGTTCCCAAATTTCTGTTTTATTGACGCGCCGTACAACCTTAAATATTACAAAAAGGGTGATTATCGAACGGAGATTGCGACTATGGGCTGCCGGACTCGGGTGTTTGGTTCGGTCTTTCCGGAGTCTGATGGAATTGTGACTGGGCGGGGTAACTGCTCATTTACTACAGTCAATCTGGTGCGTATTGGTATCAAACATGGAATCTGCCTAGGAGAAAGAAAAGAGGCAGATTGGGATGGTTTTTATAAAGAACTCGATGAAAAAATGGACCTAGTAAAAGATGAGCTTCTCGAGAGATTTGAGTTTCAAGCTAATCAACATGTACGGAATTTTCCGTTTTTGATGGGCCAAGGTAACTGGTTTGGCTCGGAAAAGTTAGGTTGGAATGATACTCTTAGAGATGTGATTAAGCACGGGACCTTGTCGATTGGGTTTATTGGTCTTGCGGAGACTTTAGTGGCAATGCTAGGCAAGCACCACGGCGAAGACGAGGATGCAAGAGAACTAGGGCTCGATATTATCACCCACATGCGAGAAAGATGCGATGAATATTCCAAGAAATATCATCTTAACTTTTCGCTGCTGGCTACTCCAGCTGAGGGCATTGCCGGGCGCTTTACTAAGATTGACAGAAAAGAATTTGGCAAAATTAAGGGCGTAACGGACAGGGATTTTTATACCAATTCGTTCCACGTGCCGGTATATTATCCAATTTCGGCTTTTGAAAAAATTGATATTGAGGCGCCATATCACGATCTTTGCAATGCTGGACATATCACTTATATCGAGCTTGATGGCGATCCGTCACAGAATTTGCCGGCTTTTGAAGCGGTGATACGGCACATGCATGATGCGGGGATTGGTTATGGTTCGGTGAACCATCCGGTAGATCGAGATCCAGTGTGCGGTTTTTCTGGTATAATTAAAGGTGAAAGATGCCCGCATTGTGGTCGTCTAGAAGGAGATGTCAATTTTGAAAGATTGGGACAAAATTGCAGTTGCTAATATAAAATCAGCACCGAAGGTGCCGGAGGGAATGATTCGCCTCTCTGGCCCGTTGGAGCATGATAATATCGTAAATGGCGATGGCCTAAGGGCAGTAATTTGGACTCAAGGATGCCCAAATCATTGCCCGGGCTGTCAGAATCCGGAAACTTGGGATTTTGAGGCGGGCTTTTTGGTCTCAATTGATGAGGTAATGGAGCGCCTTGCAAAATTCCGCGGACAAGCGGGTTTGACCTTTTGCGGCGGTGAGCCATTTGTGCAACCAAAGGCTTGCCGGAAGATAGCTGAGTGGGCTAGAAAGGAACTGGGTTGGAATATTTGGAGTTTTTCGGGCTTTACTTATGAGCAAATTAAAGCGGCAGGCGGAGAAGCTTGGGAATTTTTGAAATCACTTGATGCTCTGATCGACGGACCATTCATTCTAAGTCAAAAAGATTTGTCGCTCAAATACAGAGGATCAAAAAACCAACGCCTTTTGCATTTGGAAGTTGGTAGTGGTAAAATAATATCAATAGAGTGAGGTAAAAATGGAAAATTCATTTACGGTTTCTCCGATGATTCAAAAAATTAGTTTGAAGGCAGGAGAAACATACAACGGTTATATTACCGTATCGAATCCGGTGAGTGCTACAGAGGATTTTAGTTTTAAAGTTTCTTTGGCGCCGTATAGCGTGAGTAATGATAACTATAAGGTGGATTTTGAACACATGTCTGATTGGTCGAGAATTGTAGAATGGACCGAGCTTGATACCACGAAAGGCACTCTAAAGCCAAACGATAAGGCCAGAATATCTTTTACCATTAATGTACCTGAGGATGCACCAGCAGGAGGGCAATATCTGATGCTTGCAGTATCTTCTGACGACACTATTTCAGGCACCTCTTCGGCATCAATAAAAAATATTTATGAAATGGGGAGTTTGGTTTTTGCAGAAATAGAGGGCGAGACAAAACACGAGGGATTAGTGCAGGAGAATTATGTTCCTGGTTTTGTAGCTACGGGGGTTCCAAGTACACAAATAACTTTAAAAAACGATGGTAATGTTCACGAGACGGCAAAGACAAAAATTCAGATAAAGAACCTACTGACTGGTGAGAACTATAACTTAACTAACGATGGGGAAAATACCTATGAAACCATAGTTATGCCAGGCACTACTAGGACTGTGACTCGAGAACTAGAAAATTTGCCTCAGGTAGGAATTTTTGAGGTAACACAATCAGTTTCTTATCTTGATTCAGACTCGGGCACAGTTGTGACGATGGTAATCTGTCCAATTTGGTTTATGGCATTGGTTCTAGGTGTGATCATTTCGATTATTGGCATGGTTTGCTACGGGATTCATTTAAAACGCAAAAAAGCCAAAAAAACTATTGCAATTTAGAAATGCTAATGCTAAAATAGATATATATAATATGGTCAACATTATGAAAAATAAAACTAAGTATCTATCAATCGCAACACTAACTTTAACTGCTGCTAGCGTGATATCTTTGCCGGCAATGGCGTACACTACTGGCTCTACACCTGCCTCAGTGACAGTACCTACTGGTTGTACATTTTCCAGTTCGGCTAACTGGGATTCTGATTTAGTCGTCAGTGGTGGCAATACGGCAAACACTGAGTCGGAAGGCTACCAAAAGAATATAGTAGTTAACTGTAATAGCTCGAACGGTTTTGCAATCCAGGCAATTGGTATAGCACCGGATTCTACCAGTCCTAGTGAGATGGTAGAGGGAAATACCTCGCTGTATAATTCCGTGGCCGATGCTTCAATTCCTACCGGGACTTCAGGAGATTCTTATTGGTCTTTTAAGGCTATCATAGCTGGTTCTGGTACTTCTGCTTCGATTACCCCGGGCTATGCTTCTTATGCATCTGTTCCTGATAGCGTCACTACTATCGCAAGTTTTGCTAACACTACTTCTGGGGCTACGTGGGGCGCAATAAGGACCGATTACCAAGTACATGCTTCGGCTGCGCTTCCTAGCGGTACCTATACTGGTGCTGTGAAATATACGATTTTACCAAACGCTTAATACACCAAATAAAATGCCCACTTCAAGGTGGGCTTTTTTTGGTCTTATGGTATAATCATATTATGAAAATAGCGATTTTAGGTGCGGGGGCTTTTGGTACAGCGCTCGGAGGAATTTTAGCTGACAAGGGCTACGATATCGATTATTACGATTCAAAATTTGAAAAAGAAAAACTGGCGGATGTTTTAGGGAAGGCTAAGTATATCGTGCTTGCTGTGCCATCAAACGTAGCGCCGCATCTTTTGCCGCATATACCAAAGCAGCAGCCTTTGATTATCGCGACTAAAGGATTTTTGGATGACCACAATTTTAGAGATTTTAAAGATTATATGGTTTTGTCTGGCCCGGGTTTTGCGGCTGATATTAAGGAGGGCAAAGAGACTCATCTTACAGCCACTGATGAAAGAGTTGTAGAGCTGTTTTCGACTGATTTTTTGGATTTTGATTTCACCCAGGACACCAAGGGAGTGATGATGTGTGGAGCGCTTAAAAATGTCTACGCGATTATGGCGGGGCTTTTAGGCTTGAAACCAGGGACGAAAGTACACGAGCAATTTTTAACAGAGGTAGCGGAAGAAATGGAGGCGCTTCTATTTGCAAATGGAGCGGAGCCAGAGACCGTAGAGCTTAATTGTGGCATCGGTGATCTGAGGTTAACTTGTGACACCCCATCGAGAAATTATCAATTTGGTTTGGCTTTGAGGAAAAATTCAAAGGCCAAACCGGAGAATACCGTGGAAGGCTTAACGGCGCTTTTAAAGATTAAAAGAGGCGAGATTGAGGTGCCAAACTCAGCGGTTCATCTAAAAGATTTAATTAAACTTAGTAACAACTGGAGGAATGCATGGAATTGAATGAAAATCAGAAAAAAGCTGTAGAATACTTGGCAGGGCCGCTGTTGGTTTTGGCGGGCCCAGGTACAGGAAAAACTCAGCTTTTATCCGAAAAAGTCGCTTATATTCTCAAAAATACCGACACCAGTCCTTCTAGTATCCTTTGTTTGACTTTTACTGATTCGGGAGCGCTCAATATGCGTGAGCGGCTCAAAACCATCATCGGCAGAGATGCTATGAAGGTAAATATCGGGACTTATCACGCTTTCGGGCAAGATATCTTGGCTAAATACCGGAATTTTTCGCCAGAATATACGAGGTTGATTGATGCGGCTATAGATGAAGTTACTCAGTTTAAGATTGTAAAAGAGATTAGAGATGCCTTGCCGGCAAAAGATATTTTGACTGGTGACAAAGTAAAAGATATTCTGGATACAATTTCGGAGGCTAAATCGGCGGGGCTTTCGGCGGATGACTTAAAGAAAATTGCCAAGCAAAACATGGAAGATTCTGAGGTGCTATCAAAAGCAATATCGCCTTTGCTCAGTAACATAGTCCCGAGAAAGTACAAACCTTCTCTAGAGAACGCTTACCAGCCAATTTACGAGATTTTGCAAAAATACGAAGATCTGGAGCCGATTGTGCCGGGAGTGGAGCGTTCAATTGCGGGAATGAGCAGGGCGCTGAAATCAGCGATTGTTGAAGCGGAATCTATGGAACGAATTGGACCGCTGACAGATTGGAAAGATGATTATTTTGATAAAGATGGTAAAGGCAAATATCGGCTGTCTGACCGGGTAGCAAACAAAAAGCTAGCTTCTTTTGCGCTAGTGATGGAAAAATACCAAGCTTATTTGCTCGAAAACGGGCTTTGCGATTATGATGATATGATTATCGAAACTGGGCGAATTTTGAAGGAGGATGATGCCTTTAGAGAGACCATGCAAGAGCAATACCAATTTATCATGCTAGATGAGTTCCAAGATACGAATCCATCCCAACTGAATATTGTAAAACTTCTGACAGATTATGAAAAGCCGATGATTATGGCGGTGGGCGATGATGACCAGGCAATCTATGAGTTTCAGGGGGCAAATTCAACTAATTTGCTGGATTTTCAAAGACATTACGATGCCGAAGTGATTGCCTTAACTGAGAATTATCGTAGCACGCAAGAGATTTTGGATTTTTCCAAACAGGTGATAGATCAGGCGCCAGATCGCTTTGTAAACGAAAAGCCTTTGACTGCACACCGGCCAAATCCAAAGACCTCGCAAATTCATCGAATTGAATTTTTGTCATCAGATCAAGAGTATGAATTTGTGGCGAGCAAAATTGCTGAATTGGTCAAATCTGGGGTAAAACAGAGCAGTATTGCCGTTTTGTCCAACAAGCACAAATATTTTTTGCCGCTGCTGCCATTTCTAAAAGCTCATCCGGAAATCAAAATTGCTTACGAGAAGCGAGATAATTTATTTGATGATGAAAAAATCCACGAGATTCTGGCAGTACTGAGACTGGTTGATGAAGTTTCTAGAGAGGTTCGGCCGACGGTATCGATGCTGGAAGTTTTGACTTATGATTGGATGGATGTGCCGGCGATGGAAGTAGTGAAACTGGTAGCGGAAGCAAGAGAGGCGCATCGGTCAGCTTTTGACTATATTCTAGACAATACTAAATCAGAAAAAATCAAAGCAGCAATGGAGTTTTTCTCTGAACTGGTCAAAAAAGCCTTCACTGAACCACTTGAGGTGATTCTAAATACTCTGAGCGTTAAAATGAGAATCGATACTTTGCCAGAATACGAGATGTTTAAATTTTACGAAAATTTAGCCTCGCTGAGAGCTAAATTAATCAAACATTGTGGCGAAAAACCGCTTAGAGTGCGAGATTTGATGGAAATGGTGTCGGATTATGAGCTAGCGAGTATGCCTCTAATTACTACCAGTCCGTATCGGGATGCGGATGATGCAGTGCAGATTTTGTCTGCTCACAAAGCTAAGGGGATGGAATTTGAATATGTATTTATTCTCTCGGCTGACCACAGCTGTTGGGGCAAAGGCAAGGGCAACAACAACCTTCTAGTGCTTCCTGCTAATTTAATTCAAATTCGACACACCGGAATTACTGATAGCGAGCGAATTCGGGTGCTTTATGTGGCTTTGACTAGGGCCAGGAGCCACCTTTATATCACCAATTCTCTGCACGATTTTGCTGGGAAATCGCCGGCGAGACTGGAATATTTTGATGAATGCCAAGAGAAAAACGAGAAAGGCGAATACGAGGTAATTTCGCCGTTTTTGCCGACTAAGCAAGTGATTCTCAGCTATACTGACGTGGAAAATGAACCTTTTGATAGCCTTTCTCTGAAGCGTAAGTCGGTGGGAAATCTAAAGAAATATTTCACGCCATTTATAACTAGTGAGCCAGATATGAAATCGATTTATCTCGATAGAATTAGCGGGTGGCGGATGTCAGCTTCAGCTTTGACTTCTTTTATTGATATTGTCAATGCTGGGCCGGAAGCCTTTTTTAAAAATACAATTTTGAGAGCTGAGCAAGAACCAGAGGATGAAAACTTGGCGCTAGGAAATCTTGCCCATGCTACTTTTGAAAAGGTGACCAATACCGGCATATCGGATGAAGCAGCTTTGGAGTTCTATCTTGAGGAACTGGAAAAACGAGATTTGCCGGTTGAAATTAAGGATAGAATTAGAGAAAAAGGTCCAGCGGAGATGGCAATTGCCCTGAAGGCCTTTTCTACGATGCTTCGCTCGGGCAAGGCAGAGGTGAATTTGGGATACGAAAAGATCGCTATCAATGGGGTGCCGGTAACAGGCAAAATTGACCATATCGCGATTGATGAGGAGCACAAAACAATTGAAATCTATGATTTTAAAACCGGTAAATACTACAAGGATAAATGGCATTCTCAGCCGACATTATATAAATATATGCTGCAGTTAGGGTTTTATAAATTACTTTTGAATAATTCTCCGACTTACGCCAAATATAAAGTAGAAAAGGCGCATATTCTCTTTGTACGGCCAGATGTAGATGCGGAAGTCTACGACAAAGAGTACGAATTCAACAGTGAGGACGAGGAGACTTTACTGGACCTGATTCAAGCGGTGTACAATCAAATCTACGACCTTAAATTCTTGAAAGACAAAGAAATTATGATGCCAGCAAGCAAAAACTATGATTTGAAAGATATCAAACAGTTTATTGAGCTTTTGCTTGCAAAAAATGAATAATGATAGTAAAATTTGGTGATTAGTACCTTAAAAGAGATTGGAAGGGGGTGATGATATGATAAAAGCTTGGCTGAAGATACATTGCGTAACTTGGAGCTGCCCACGGTGCGGCAGACCGTTTACTACAGAAATGGAGAGAAATCTCCACATGCTATCTTGTGGATCATGACTGTTTAGTTTTTCATACTACATCTTTTCTAATCTTACCACTAGCAGGGGCTCTCTCAAGAGCCCCATTTTTTATTTTACTCTTGATATCTTGGAGGTTTTGTGGTAAAATTATACACAGTTATGGCAAAGAAGAATAATACTAAGAGAAAACTGGTTGGATTAGTGTCCGAAGAGTCTGGCGTGCGGGCTTATTATACTAAGAAAAACACCATGAACACCCCGGACAAGCTTTCGCTTCGTAAGTATGATCCAGTTTTACGTAAACACGTAGTCTTTACTGAGACCAAGAAAAATCTCGGTAGAAACGAAGTTAAAGAAAAGAAGCGCTAAAAAGCGTGCAGTTTTGATTAATTCTCAACTCACGCTTTTTTTGTTCGATATTCGATGTCGCGAAGGATATTCATGAAGTACATGTATGATTCGTATGGGGAGGCGTAGGCAGAGAAATAAGCATGAACATCGCCATCATTCCAATATTTAGTACACATAGAATAGGAATGGTCTGATGTGGTGAGATAGCGCCAATCGGAAATCAGTTTATCATCTTTTGTATCTAGGATACGCGGATATAAGTCGTATAGTTTTTTCATAGCATCTTTTTGCATGTCGTTTGAAAGCCAAGCAGAGAGATCGCGTTCGCTATCCGCCCAAGTTACGGTGTCTGGCATAGAAATTTCGCCATTTGGCTCAGTAAGATTGCAAGCTTCGGAAACGGTGACAAACTTATTGCCAGATTCTTGAAGCCACTTATCAATAACTTCACCCATAAACTCAAAAATGCCCGTGTCGGCCCACTGGTGTTCACCGAACGTCTCGAAGTCCATGAAGAGATTGACTAGATTGCCATCTAGGCAGGCTGCGTCTAGCCAATTCAGGTATTTTTTGGAAGTTAATGGCCATTCTTTCCATTTTTGATCGGAGAAACGAAAGGCGATGTCATCAGACAAACGGTAGTTTTTGAGTAATAATTTGAGGTTCTCACAACCGGCTGGTTTGTAGACATAGTTTGGGCTTTTCTTTTTTAATACTTTGTCCCAGCCTTCAGCAAGGATACCGGTGTAACCTTTTTCATCGGCCCAGTGGGCAAGCTTGTCGTTGTAGGCTAGCTCGGTATTTCTAAATACCTTTGGAGTGGCACCAAGTAGCTTCTTAACCGCTCGTGCATGCAAATCTACCTGAGTTTCAAACTCTGCTTCATCGAAGAAAAAGGCCAAAGAATGATAGTAGGTCTCTGCTAGTATCTCGGCTTGGCCCTTGGCCACCATTTGACGAATTTCGGTGATCAAGTTTGGAGCCCATTTGGCGGCTTGCTCTAGCCAAGTGCCGGTAATACTGAAGGAAACTTTGAAATCTGGGTGACTTTGCATTTGTTTCTTTAATAATTCTAACATCGGGCGATAAGATTTTTCGGTGACTTTTTTAAAGATGCGCTCGTTGGATTGACGACTGTTTAAATCGCCATCAAAATATTCTGAATTATTGCCAACATCAAAAATCGGATATTCGCGATAGCGAATCGGTTGGTGAATATGTAGATATAGACAAATCGCGCGCATTTTTATCCCTTATGTTTAACATTATTATATATTTTCTGGCATTTTTTGGCAACTTTATCCCAAGAAATGCGATCATATTCGTGGCTAACATTCTTTTGAAGGGAGGTCTTGAGAGCAGGGCTGGCGGCAATAGCGAGAATTTCATCAGCAAGTTTGTCCTCATCCCAAAAATCGTACTTCATACATGACCAGATAACTTCGGACACACCAGATTGATTAGTGAGGATCAGGGCATTTTTGTGATATGCAGCCTCAAGAGCGGTGAGACCGAAAGGTTCCGAGACTGAACTCATCACGAAGATATCGGAAAGAGAATAGATGTCGCGAAGTTTTTTGCCTCTAATAAAACCAGTAAATACTACATTTTTAGAAATACCGAGGGTCGCAGCATCAGAGATTAAACGATTCCTCTCTTCACCATCACCGGCAAAGATAAAGAATAACTTAGGGTTGATGTCAATTGCCTTTCTCGCGGCGTTCATCATAAATTCAAGACCTTTTTGGACAGTAAATCTACCTACTGTGGAAACGATAGTATAGCCATTGTTTTTTAAATCAGTAGTATATTGATGGATACTGTCATCATACTCATAGCCTTTTTTGTAATATGTTTCGTCGAGAGAATTGTAAATGACGTCGATTTTGTCTAGTGGGATACCGTATTTATCGTGAATGATATGTTTGGTGAGGTCAGAAACGGCGATAATTTTGTCGGCCATCATCAAACCTTCGCGTTCAATTTCGTGAATGAGTAGATTACCGGTGTGGTTGCCTGCACGATCATATTCGGTAGCATGAACATGGGCCACTAGCGGAATACCGTAGTTCTTTTTGGCCAAGATGCCGGCTTCGTAAGTAAGCCAATCGTGAGCGTGAACAACATCAGGCTTAAATTCCATCAAGTAGTCGCTGACAAAATTTTGGTAACTTTTTTGAATATCGCGAATTGACAGCATATCTGGATGATCGATGGATGGAATCATTTTTTTGTGAATGTCGAGCGATTCGTACGAACCTCCGCCATAACGATTGATTGGATCGATGTCGGTAGCGCTAACTACGTGCATAAAATCGGTATGAGGATGCTCGGCAGTATACGGAACTACAAAATCGATGTCGGCACCTTGATCAGACAAGGCATGAGCGAGATTCAAACATGCAACGCCAAGCCCACCGCTATTGTGGGGAGGCAGCTCCCAACCAAGCATTAGTATTTTCATCATATATAATTATATCACACTTATGGTTTTTTGACATAAAAAATAGCCTTCCGGCTTGGCAGGGGTGGCAGGACTTGAACCCACGACACGCGGTTTTGGAGACCGCTGCTCTACCAACTGAGCTACACCCCTAGGTGTAGTTATATTTTAGCATAATTTGTGTTATAATAAAAGCATGACTTGGTGGGTGCGTCACAAAAAAGACAATGCAGTTAAGTCTATTTTGTCGCCTGATTCTCGAACTAACGTCCAACTTTTTTTGAAAAATAGTCAAGTTTTTTACACTGTGACTAGAGATGACAAGCCAATTATCAAAAAATCTCGGTTGGATTTTGAGATTTCTGGCGAAGAGCCTTTGCATGATAAGTTAAAATTGGTACGAACCAGATTTTTCAAACATTCAGAGACAATTGAGATGCTTTGGGGAGAAGATAGATTTATCGACAACACTTACACCGAAGGCGTGTTTTATCTTGCTGAAGATGGGAAAGAGCATCGCCTGTTTACGATTCGTTTTCGAGTATTTAATACTGGTGTGGCCTTTCGATACGAAATTCCACCACAACCAAAATTTGAAGCTATTGCTATTAAGGATGAAATCAGTGAATTTAATATAGATTTAAATTCCTCAGTTTGGCAAATTCCAGCTTATCAACCAGACAGATATGAATATAATTACGAGCACAAAGTCCTGCAGGAACTTGAAGAATCTGTGCATACGCCACTCACAATCAAAACACCCAACGGGTTTTATCTTTCGATTCATGAGGCGGCGCTTTATGATTACGGTGGAATGACTTTGAAGCTAGATGAGAGTTTAGCACTCAAATCCGACATTACACCTCTCTCGGATGGGACCAAAGCGCATATAAAATTACCGTTTCAGACCCCATGGCGTTTAATCATGATTGCTGGCTCAGCGATTGAGCTGACCACCAACCGAATCATGTATTGCTTGAATGAGCCGCCAGCAGGTGATTTTAGCTGGGTTTCTACGCTTAAATTTATCGGGATTTGGTGGGCGATGTATGTGGGTGAATGGACTTGGGCGCCGGGGGAAAGACACGGGGCTACGACTGAGCATGCTAGAGAATACATCGATGCGGCAGTACGCCTGGGCATTAAAGGGCTCCTGATTGAAGGCTGGAACGAAGGTTGGGAAGGTGATTGGCTAGAAAATGGCGTAAACAATAAATTTACAACTTCTACACCAGATTTTGATTTAGTAAATGTGGCGAGTTATGCGAGAGCAAAAAATATTGAACTGGTTGGGCACCATGAAACGGTGGGGTTTGTAGATAATTATGAAAATCAACTGGAGGACGCCTACAATTATTATGCTGCAAATGGAATACATTACATTAAGACTGGCTACGCTGGAAGCAAAATCGTCATTAATGGCCAAAAAGAATTTCATCATTCGCAAGCTGGGGTAAATCATTATCAAAGAACGGTAGAATTGGCGGCACGTAAAAAGATTTGTCTAGACATTCACGAGCCGATTAAGGGGACTGGAATTGAACGGACTTGGCCGAATTTGCTTACCCGTGAAGGGGCTAGAGGGCAAGAATATGAAGGCGGGGCTCTCAGACCTTCGCATGCTTGCTATTTGCCTTTCACAAGACTTCTGGCCGGTGGAATGGATTATACTAACGGAATTTTTGATATTACTAACTCGGTTAAGCGGATTTCGACGACCTTGGCTCGCCAGATAGCGTATTTTGTAACTATATACTCTGGGATGGCAATGGCGGCCGATAGACCTTCCGTCTATGAAGAAAAATTTCCGGAAGTGTTTGAATTTATCAAAGCGGTGCCGACAAATTTCGAAAAAACAGTGCCTTTGCTTGGCGAAATCGGGGATTTTTATGTAGTAGCCAGAAAAGACCGAGATTCTCATGATTGGTATATTGGCGGTGTAACTGATGAAAATGGTCGAACTGTGCATGTAAATCTAGATTTTTTGGATGAAGGCGCCTATGCGGCATACCTATATACTGACGCTTCGGATACACATTATCGTGACAACCCTTACGGAATTGAAATAGCAGTCAAACATGTAGGGAAAAGCGACGCTTTTGATATATATATGGCGCCAGGAGGTGGATTCGCGATTCGACTGGTTAAATCTCGGTAGCCGTAACGATGAAGCGATGCGAAGCATCGCCATTATCAAGAATTGTCCCGGCACAGGTCATGACAATAAGAGTGTTTTCTTTTTCGCGAGACAAAATCTTGTCCATATCTATATTTGATTTGGCTATTTTCTCTATGTTGATCACCCGGTAGTTTTGATCATTGTAATTAATGGTGTCACCGATCGAAATGTTTTCTAGATTTTTGAATACAGTGGTAGAATGGCCGATGAGTAATGTCTTGCCGAGATGTCTAGTATAACTGCCGACAATAGTGTCGGGAGTATTTAATTTGTGATTTTCTAGAGTGAGATTAGTGACATCCGAAACTAAACCAATACTAGGGATATTTAGATTGCCAGAAATAGTATATTCGTGAGCTTCGGCTGGCTGTAAGCCTACAATTATATAGACAGAAAAAGCTAGCACATAAATTAGGCTAAAAATCTTACAAAAATTCCACCTTCGTCGTAGCTCCACACTACCTCCTTTTATTTTATTGTAGCATGAGCGGAATAAAAAAGGTAGTGTTTTTTTTGGAAATTTATAGACCGGGACTAAACATTTTTAATTTTTTATCATGATTTTTGTAATTTTTATCATGAGAGCCAACTTCTGCCCAAAATGCCTTGGAATGATCCATGTGGTTTAAATGAGCCAGCTCGTGTAAAATCACATAATCTCGCAATTTTTCGGGAATTTTCATTAGGCCGATATTGAGCGAGATAGTCTTATTGGATGAGCAGGAACCCCATCTAGTGCCGGCATGAGTTAATTTACATTTAGCATATTTATAATCATAAAGTTTGGCGTAATATTCTAAGCGATAGGGAAGGTAGGCTTTGGCTTTTTTCATTAAAACTTTCTTTTGGTAGTCACGAGTTTTTTGAGTGGAAGGATCGGCTAGTTTTAACTTCGCCTTAATATTTTTGCGATTTAAGTTCAAATATTTTTTGAGTAGGAAGTTTGGCGTATGGTTAGGAACAGACATCTGTAGACGTCCAGAAGTAGATACAGAAAATTTGATACTTCTTGAAAGAGCATTTTTCCTGACGATAACCTCGCCGAACTCTTTATCCTCGATTAACATCAGCTAGGCCTGCCAAAACGTGCTTGGTCTGAGTCTCAAAGGTATGTTTGCCAGAGAGAATAATTGGCGATTCGATTTCGCTAGGAGCCTCCAAATGAGCTACTTCGGTCTCGTAGACTTCTTTGGCTTTTTCTACGGATTTATAGCGAACTTTGAGACGATTCCTAATAGTAGTGACGTCAGTTTGAATCCAAATAAGTGACGGATCGTAGCCGGCGTTTCTTAGGATATTCCTAATCTCTTCACGCTCTTTCTCGGTAGAGAGCCCACCTTCTATAATAATAGTTTTGCCGGTATGTGCGATTAATTTAATAATTAATAAAATATTTTTTCTAGTCAAACGATATTTGACTTTTAGCTCATCGAAGTCGTAGAGGGCCAAGTCGAACTTCGCTGCGAATTTTTCACTGAAAGTAGACTTCCCACTGCAGGGCGCCCCGAAAACAAGTAGAGCTCTTGGTTTTGACTTATTACCTTCCATATTAAGTTTATTATATCACAAAAATTAATTTGTCTACAAGTTTTAATTATTGACACCGTGATGGACTGGTGCGGTATCTTCTTTGATCGGGAGAAAAACATAACCGTTAGCTTCACCATATTCAATGATTCTTTCCACCGCATCCACGGAATAATCGTAAATATCGTGTTGTAAAACTACATTTGCTCCCGGTTTTAGATGCGAAACTACATTATTATATACTACATCAGCGCTTTTGGCCCTTCCTGCATCATCAGAATCGACATTCCAATCAAAGTAGGTGTAGCCGCGAGCGGTTACTTCGTTTACTAGAGTAGACATGATTTTGGTTCGGCCATCATAACGGGCGCTCACGGTATTTGAGCTGCCACCGGGAAAGCGAATGATGTTTGACTCTTTTCCAGTGACATTTTTTACTCTATCAGCAATTTGAGCTAAATCGGCAAAATAATTAGCTACACTCGCGTAAACGTAATTATATTTATGCGACCATGTATGCATAGCAACAGTGTGTCCTTCGTCGGATTCTCGTTTAATAGTTTCATCACTACCTCGTCCAGTCACGAAAAAGGTAACTTTGATATTATGAGTATCCAAAATATCCAGCAACCGTTCAGTATGGTCTCCCGGCCCATCGTCAAAAGTGAGGTATACAATACCGACAGCATTAGCGATTTTTTCTGCCATGGCTTTTTGAGCCGCAGCCTCTTCTTCGACCCGAATTTTGGCGACCAACTCTTCACAAAAATCACATTCCATATTTTCGATACCTTTTTTGGCTTCGTTTGCGACAATGCCAGATGTCGCTAAAACACTGATAAAAGCAATAAAAAGGACACCGAGGACACTAGCAAGTACAGAAACTATAATAATGTGTACCCTTCGCTCACGGCGCCGATTTTTCATACTTTAATTATATCACTTTTGAAATTCTAAAATGTGGTAAAATAAAAATATGAAGAGTAGGAGGAAGAAAAAAGTTGGTAAAGTTATTGCGATAGTTATAGCATTTGCGATAGTTTTTGTGGGGGTATTTTTTGGGGTGCAATTTTTCACTAAAACTGGAATTTTTAGAATTCCGGGGGTCGTATATTATGCTGACTCACTAAATTCGGCCGAACTGGAGACGCTGAATGGGATTTTCACTAAGGAAGTTGATCTGGATAAAGATGTAAAAATTGACGCAAAATATACTTTGGAAAAACCAGCCAAAAAACATAATGAATATTTGTATGAAATTTTAGTACCGGTTACGGATTTCTATAGTTCAAAAACTAATATCGATGTAGATACAGTCGAAGAGTTATTCGACGAGAATTTTAAGGCCGCTAACGATTTTCAGCTAATTCCTTTGTCGGAACTGGATTTTTCCAAAAAATTACTTTCAATCAACGGAAAGTATTATCTAGATGAATTTGATACAGGCGTAGTATTTCGGACGATTGAATTTAATTCGGAAAAGTTTGAAGACGAAATAGAACCGCTAGTGGCAAAAGCTTTCATTAAAGAATTTCCAGCTAAAGATACAGTTCTAACTTTTGCTCAAACTGGTGTGACGGCACTTTCTCGGAGGATGAATACTAGATTAAACCAAGTAGGCGGTGATGCAACTTATTTCGCCGAGGAAATTGGTCCGTTTTTGTCGGCTTTTGATATTACGCATACTTCCAACGAGTCTTCTTTCACTAAATATGCTTCGGGTGCAAATATCTGCTCAGACACTAGATTTATTGATACCTTGACCGCAATCGGGCTAGATGTAGTAGAACTAACCGGCAACCACAATCAAGATTGTGGAGACCAAGCCGCTTTAGATACGATTGATATTTACAATGAAAACGGTATCAAGATTGTAGGTGGCGGGAAAACCGCAGAGGAGGCCAAAAAGCCACTCGAAATATCACAAAAAGGCACTGGCATCACGATGCTAGCGTTTAACCAATCAACCGGCGGTGCGACATTGGACAATACGCCTGGAGCAAATCAATACTATGAAGCGGTAGCTGCTGAGCAGATTAGAGATGCTAAAGCGCGTGGTGATTTGGTGATCGTAGATGTTCAATATTATGAATGTAATGCCTATGCTTCTACCTATGAGGATCCAATTTGCGACAGAGCCAATTCTGCTGCTGGCGATCAAGTGGGATTCTTTAGACATCTGATCGATCTCGGTGCAGACATAGTAGTAGGTACTAGCGCCCACCAAGCGCAAACTTTTGAACTCTATGGCGATGGTGTAATATATTATGGTCTCGGAAATCTATTCTTTGATCAAACCGATTGGCCAGGCACGACGAGAAGCCTGGTGTTGGCCCACTATTTCTATAATGGTAAACTCCTTCAAACTAAGCTAGTGGGTACGGTTTATGGTAAAGATATGCAGACTAAGCTACTTGATGCCGACACACTCGCCTGGTGGATCGATCGATTGGTAAAAGTTAAGCCGTAAGTCTTTTAGATTTTAAATGGTTGTGTTATAATTATCTAAATGGAGGTAAACAGATCGAATGGCTGCTGCTGCAAGTCTTAAGCAGACAAAAATGACAATTCTCTTGTCCGTGAATGCGGCGGCAATTTTGGTGGCTGGAGTTTTGATTGCTGGGGCGATTTGGCTGAAAGGCGGGTTAGATTTTAAGGTGGTGGGTGAGCGTTCTGACGATATAGATGGCTCAGTGGATCAAACCAACCTGATTGATGCTGAGAGTAATTCTAGCGTGGAGTTGACTGAAGCACAAAAAAATTATGTCACTTCTGTACATACCAATGAGGGAATGAGCTCTGAGCCGGTGCCTGATGGTGAACTTTGGGCAGGTGATTCGATTTATATTTACCAAACGGCCAATGTGGATATTTGTGTAGGTGGAGATTTAAGAGATCTAGGGCCAATGTATTGGCAAACTAGCAATACTGATGTAATTTCTGGTTTTTATACTTCGGCTAGGACTTGGCTAGGCTATTCGTCGGATACTTGTAGGTTTCCGGTCGTCAATGGAGTAGGCAAGACTACGGTTACGGCTGGTACTTATGACGGTACTCGGAGGGATAGCATTGATGTAATAGTGCTTGAAGTCCCGACAGACAAGTGGAAATATGAGGTACTATCTTTAGTCAATCAAGAGCGGGTAAGAAATGGGCTCTCAAAGCTAACTTGGGGTGAAACTTGTGCTGATGCGGCAGAGGTTAGAGCGGAAGAGATCGTGCAACTTTATGCTCACACTAGACCTGATGGTACTTCGTGGGACACCGCATGCATGGAACCTGACGACAACTACCTAGCCTACACGGAGGGAGAAAATTTAGTAGCTGGAAACTCAGCAGTATCTCCAGAAACAGCAGTAGCAGCTTGGATGAACTCTGAGAAGCACCGGGAAAACATTCTAAACCCTAACTACACTAGACTGGCAGTAGGTTTTTATTTCGATCCGAACACAAAATATCGCACTCATTGGTCGCAATATTTTTCTAATTTTTAGCGATCTAGGTGTATAATATATTATATATGGGTGTGGTAAAAAACAGAAGAGTGTCTAGGCGATCTAGATTTTGGGTATCCCTAATTGCGACATTTATTATAATAGGGATTGCTAGTTTTGGGATTACATTGGTCGTTTGTAGCTTTATGAATTCTAATATGTCGCCAATTACTTCTAATCTTGATGAGGAAAATTCCGAGGAATCTTTAGACGGCCCCGCAGAACCTGCTCCTGCAGAAGAGACTATCCAGCCGATTGATTTTCAACCAGTAATTGATGAATGGATAAAAACCGTAAAAGGCAACGAGAGCATTCTGATTTACGATCTTGATTTAGATGAAGTTGCGGGCTCTTATAATGTAAAAGAAGAATACAACACTGCTTCTTTGTATAAACTATTTGTGGTATATGAAGGGTATAAGCGAATTTATGATAAAAAATGGGATCCAAATGCCAAGGCGGGCAGTACTGGTAAAACGATTGCAAAATGTTTGGATCTTGCAATTAGAGAGTCTCATTCACCTTGCGCAGAAACTTTATGGAATATGATAGGACACGATAATTTAGATAATACTATTGAGAAAGATTGGAAAATTACCGATTCGGACATTTCCAAGTTAACTTCTAATGTGAATGATATTATGCTAATAATGAAGCGTTTTTATGAACATCCAGATTTTAATGATCCTACTTTGCTCGATCCGATGTGGGATTCGTTCTTGAATCAGCCGAACACTACTTATGAATGGCGCCAAGGACTGCCTAGCGGTTTCTCAAAAGCATCTGTCTACAATAAGGTAGGCTGGGCCTACAATGCGGAAGGGAAATACTGGAATATCTATCATGATGCAGCGATTGTGAAGTTTCCTTGGCAAGATAAAACAAGGGATTTTATCGTGGTAGTAATGACTAATAAAGTTGATTTTAAAAATATTCGCCAGTTTGGTAAAATGCTAGAAGATAAATTTTATGAGGACGAAATTTAATGTTTCTTTAAGGTTTTAGGATTATATTATGAGTATGCACGAAGAAATATTTAACCGAATCGAAAAGAAGTATTTGATAGATGTGCCAACTCGAAAAAAGTTGCTAAATGTAATCGAAAAAAATACCAAAGAGGATAAATATTTTAAATCGGAAATTTTTAACATTTATTTTGATACTGACAACTTTGATTTAATTATTAAATCGATTGAGAACCCGGATTTTAAAGAAAAATTCCGGGCAAGAGGATATAGTGGTTTTGATAGAGTGTTTTTAGAGATAAAAACCAAGGAAAAAGAAAGAGATGTTAGGATTGGACATAAACGGCGAGTACTACTTACTCATAAACAATTTAAAAAGTTTTTGAAGCGAGAAAAAACAGCTGAGGAATTGGCGGGTGGACAAATTGCTAAAGAAGTTGATTATTTGGTTTCTTACTTCGATTTGAAGCCGCAAATCCTAGTTTATTATAGTAGAAAAAGTTACGTTGGTGAGGACGATTTAAGGATCACCTTTGATGAAAATTTGAGCTATAGAAATAAAGATTTAAATTTCAAACGGACTATCCACGATAAACATTATTTTAGCGACAAAAGAAATATTATAATGGAAGTTAAAGCGCGCGGGGGGATGCCATTGTGGCTAACCCATCTTTTGTCGGAAAATAAAATTTTTCCAGAGCGTTTTTCTAAGATTGGTAAAATATACGAAAAAATAAGAAAGGAGACAAATGTTTAATAGTATATTCGACTCATCAACCGCTGGGCTTGAAATCAGCACCGCATTAATTGCTGCCGCTGCGGCACTGGGTATGGGGCTTTTACTAGCTATAGCACATAAATTGACTACCAGATGCACTACCAAGGGTTTTTTGATAACTTTAGTAGTCTTGCCGCTTCTTACTATGGCGGTAATGATTATGATAAACGGAAATCTGGGGACATCGATTGCTATTCTAGGCGCCTTTTCTTTGATTAGATTCCGTTCGATCAGAGGTAGCGCAAGGAACCTTCTGAGTATTTTCTTTGCTATGATGATTGGGCTCTCCTGCGGTATGGGTCACGTACTGTTTGGTATAGTGATGACCGCGATAGGTGTAGTAGCGATGGCGATCTTTAATTTCTTACCAATCTTTGAACCAGACAAAAAAGAGCGCGTTCTGAAAATTGTCGTACCGGAAGATTTAGACTATACTGATATTTTTTCCGATACATTCAAAAAATACACTGCCTATGCCGAGCTAATTTCTTCCAAAACTATCAACATGGGGAGTATGTATGATCTCACTTATAATATAAAGCTAAGATCTGGCGTCAAAGAAAAAGATTTGATGGACGATATTAGGACTAAGAACTGCAACCTCAAAGTTTCTTTGTCGCAAGCGGTCATGGAAGAGGAGCTTTAATGAAATTTAATTGGCGATGGATAGCGGGAGGTGCGTTTCTAATCGTTCTTTTAATTGTGGCGGTGATACTGAATTTGAATTATTCTCACCTCGGCGACAATGCTCGTAATATTGAGGGTACGGTGGATATTGACAACGGTGACACTAAAATCAATTGGGAACGCTATTCATCCTATAATGTGGAGCTCGGTGAAACTTATACTATTACCGAATCAGGGACTTATTATTTGAGCGGTAAAATTTCTGATGGTGCTATCATTGTGAAACTCGCAAACGATGGAGTAGCAAGGCTAATCCTTGACAATGTTTCAATTAAAAATACTACCGGCCCAGCTATTGCTTGCCTTTCCGGCGATGATTTGGTGATAGAACTGGTAGGCGAAAGCTATTTGGAAGATGGCAGCAGATACAGTTCTGATTGGGATGAGGATGTTGATGGTGCGATATATTCAAAAGCAGACCTTAGCTTTTCTGGTGATGGTACGCTAGATATTAAGGCTAATTATCAAGATGGTGTTGTCTCAAAGGATGATTTAACCTTTAGGAAGGGGACTTATAATATTACGGCTACTGACGATGGAGTGAGAGGGAAAGATTCAGTCCATGTAGAGAATGCCTCTTTTATGATTAGCGCCAGCGGTGATGCGATTAAATCTACCAACGATACTAATACTACAAAAGGCTTTGTTTTGATCGAAAATGGGAGCTTCAACCTGATAGCCAAAGCAAAAGGACTAAAAGCGATTAATAATATATTAATATATGGTGGTAATTTTGTGATCAACTCTACTGATGATGCTATACACTCAAATAATTATGTTGGCATAGTTGATGGTGATTTTTCTATTTCATCTGGGGATGATGGAATTCACGCTGATGCTCGACTGATTATTGACGGCGGGAAGATTGAAATTACAAAATCATATGAGGGCCTAGAGGCGCAAAGAATTTCAATAAACGCGGGCAAGATTTCGATTTTTTCAAATGATGATGGAATCAATACTGGCGGTGGGGCTGATAATTCATCGCAAAATCGAGCAGGCGCTAACCCATTTGATACTGATGAAAATTGCGAACTTTCGATCAACGGAGGTGAAGTCTACATAAATGCGGCTGGAGATGGAGTGGACTCAAATGGGTATCTGTATTTCAATGGTGGCACAGTAGTAGTTGATGGCCCAACCAACAATGGTAATGGGGCTCTGGATTCTGGCGGCGGAATCACAATGAATGGCGGCACGGTAATCGCTGTGGGAGCTAGCGGAATGGCGGAAACTTTAGGTTCTTCATCTAGTATATATAATATCAGTGTTTATTTCACCTCCACCCTTGCTAAAGGTACCAAAATTGAAATTAAGAATTCCGCGGGGGACACGATTCTTGCACACACTTCGGCTAAAACTTTTAATCATTTAGCCGCGGGAACTAGCGCGTTTAAGAATGGTGAAAGCTATACAATCTATGTGGATGGCAATAAATACGAAACTTTCACGATTTCTAGCGTCACCACCACCGTCGGAAATGGGGCTGGCAACTTCCAGAATATGAATATGAATGGTGGACCAAGGGAGCAAAGATGAGAATTCTATACGTAGAGGATGAAAAATTCTTGGCCGAAGCGGTGATACATGTTCTCAAAAACAATAAGATTATGGTAGATTGGGCCGCCGATGGTGATGAGGGCTTGAAGTTGGCTTTGAAGCCGGGGTATGATGCAATTGTGCTAGATATTATGCTGCCGGGGCTTTCTGGGCTAGAAATTTTGGAAATTATCAGAAAACGCGATATAAAAACGCCGGTAATTATGCTTTCGGCTTTGAATGAAGTAGAGGATAAGATAAAAGGCCTAGAAACCGGTGCAGATGACTATCTTGCCAAACCATTTAAGACAGCCGAGCTAATTGCTCGGATTAACGCCATCACTCGCCGCCCGCCGATGGCTAAAGTAGAAAAATTAAAGTTTGGGGATTTGGTTTTTGATGTTTGCAATCGGACTTTGAATGGTGAGCCTCTGACTGACAAAGAAAGCGAAATTCTAATGATGTTAATGAAAAATCCCGGTCTCACCATGACCAAAGAACAAATTTTGGCGCACGTTTGGGGTGCTGATTCCGAGCATGATGAAAATTACGCCGAAGTCTATATGAGTTATCTCAGGAAAAAACTTAAAAAACTCGGCTCAAAGGTGAATATCAAAACAATTCGAGGTTTGGGTTATAAACTCGTGGAGGAATAAATGTTTAAAAGATTACGCAACAAATTGATTTTAATTAACCTTGGGATTACTTCGTTTGTGATTGTGGTGGTTTTTGCGACTATTTATATAATTTCCACGCGTTCTGCAGAAAACCGACCGGTGAAATTTTTGGATTCTCCACCTGATGTGGTTTTTTCGGATGAATGGGAGAACACCATGCGAGATGCGATTAGGGCAGAGAAAGAGGCCTCAGCAAGGGAACTTTTGATTATTTTGATAGTTTCTGGCATAGCGATAGAAATTGTGGTGGTTTTGATATCCTATTTTTTGGCCGAGGAAGCCATTAAGCCAGTAAAAGATGCTTATAATGCGCAAAAAGTTTTTATCGCCAATGCTTCACACGAGATTAAAACACCGCTTGCCGCAATTTCGGCAAATTTGGAGGCTGCGGATATCACGAATAATAAATGGATATCGAACGTAGCGTTAGAAACCGAAAAATTAGTCAATCTGAATAACCAACTACTAACTCTTGCAAGGACGGACTTGATGACCGACACTCAGATCACAGAGGTCAATCTAGGTGACTTACTAGAAAAAACATTGGATAGTTTCTCACCTAGACTAAAACAAAAAACTTTAACCAAAAAGATTACTCTAGATAAAAATGTAAAAATTAATGCGCCGGATTTTGAACAGATTTTGTCGATATTGATGGATAATGCAGTAAAATACTCTGACAAAAAAATTTCTGTAGCCTTAGGTGAGCACAGATTGGAAGTTTCTAATGATGGCACCAAGATTTCAAAAGATAAGCTGGCGCATATTTTTGATAGATTTTATCAAGCTGATAAAACTAGCGAAGGTGTGGGGTTAGGGCTTTCGATCGCAAAATCTATAGCCGACAAAAATCATTTTAAGCTCATGGTAAAATCCGACAAACTAACCACTTTTATACTGGAATTTTGACAGAAAAATGGCCGCCTTCTGGCAGCCATTTTGAATACGAATTTATTCTCTCCTACGATCGTTAGCACGATTTTTGTAAAATTGTTTCTTGTCTTGATACATTCTACTCTCGGCGGTTTTGATTAGATTTTCTATCGAGAGGCGGTGAACATCTACGGTTTCTAGGCCAGTAGCCACATGATAACCGGCCTGTTCGATATTTGCAACCATCTCGTCTAAGTCTTGAATGACTTTAGTTTTGCTAGTATCTACCACAAAAGTAACAAATTCATCACCACCAATTCTGAAGCTTAATTCTTCGCCAAAATACATCTTGATTTGCTCAGCAATAAATTTGAGCATTTCATCACCAGATGCATGGCCTTCCTCATTATTTAATTCATGTAGACCATTAACGTCTATGTAGATGCAAGACAAATTATGGATTGCATAATCAGGTATTGATGCCAAAGTTAACTCATAAGCATTCCGGTTGTTTATTTGAGTAAGCTGGTCATACCGACTTACTTCTTGCAATTTGTATTCCATTACATATCCGTAGACCTTCATACGATTGATAATTATGCCACTTACTATACCGAGTGTACCGAATACTGCCGCATCGATTACATCATTTTGTAAAACTGCCCCTGTTTTAGTTTTGAAGCAGAGATAAATAAATATAATGATATAGAGCAATGTATTGATGGCGCAACGAATCGGCCGATCAATGAATAGTACCGGTAAGAAAACTAGCATCACAATAAATGTAACGGTTTTTTGATCCGGATCGGTAACTACCCCTAGCAAAATTCCATATGTAAAGTATATAAAATCTGCTAAATACACAAGTGGCACTACGATCCAGGTATGTTTTCTGCCATAGAATAGAGCTAAAATCACCACTACGATAGACAGGATGGCTCCCATCAGATAGACTGGCCGGTTTGCTGCTATTCCTTCAACAAAATAGGTGGAAATATACATGGATGTGATTAGCACAGTCGCACAGATTGCAGTAAAAGCCGTAATGAACAGGTTTGCCCAGTAGATTTTGGGTTTTACTAGTTCGTAATTGGCCGGCTCGATACCAAAATATAGAATAAACCTTTTGAATTTGCTCAATATTTTCACCCCCTTGATGAGAATAAATTCGTATTTTAGAGTACTAATCGCTTTAAAAATGCGACCATCTTTCTATTATATCATATTTTAATAAAAAAAGCAATAGGGCAATAAAAATGGCTGGGGTGGTAGGACTCGAACCCACGAATGACGGGACCAGAACCCGTTGCCTTACCACTTGGCGACACCCCAGTATAATGGTCTTTATATATTTTACCATAATTTCTTAAAAAATGCTATAATGGTTTTAGTATGGCTAAGAAAAAAACATTTACGAAAGAACAGTTAGAAACTTTATCGGCCGGTGAAATCAACCGAAAGATTATTTACGAAAATTATTCGCTACTTAGGACGCTGGGGGCGGAGGACCTTAGAAAAGAAATGGTGCCGGTAGGTAAAGTTTGCAAAATGGCAGTAGATTTTTTTGTTAATTCTACTGGACCAAAGAATAACTACGAAAAGCACTCAAGAAATGCGCGTAAAAAGATGGTAAAGGGCTTATCCAAGATAGCTCCAGGGGAATATAAGGGTTTCCCTAAAGATACCAAAAATGGTCTGGTGGTAGGTTTTAACCATCCATCTCTTGGTGAGATTGGCCGGATTATGTTGATGAAAGCGGACGTGATGGGAGATTCGACAATGCTTTTTCCGGTAAATTTGCCATGGTACGAAGCTTTGGCGCCGTTTTATGATAAGATCAAGATGCTTGGTATTATCATCACCCCGACAATTACACCTGCTACTTGGGAAAAGATGAAGCTAAAAAAAGGAACTTTTCTTTATGATGCAGGGAATCGAATTAAACATGAATTTAGAGATATATACACCGATTTGTCACATGAAATTATCAAAAACGGTGGCGTGATTTTTGTAGCGCCGTCAGCTACAAGACAGGCAAAAGTCTTTAAAACTCCGGAGGTATATGAGGGCACGGAGCCTATAATTCCGACTATGTCGCTGTTGGCCCTGAGACTGTACAAAGATCCTGAAATGAACTGTGATTTCTTGCCGATGGCGGTTTTGCCACCAAAAGGGTACAAGAGAGGCCTAAATATTCGTAAAAAATACAAATTGATTCCGGGTAAACCGATGACCGCTAAATACATCCGCGATAAATACTTTGGCGATTCTACGCCGGACAAGCTAGAAGGCTTTGACTACGAGTTCCATCAACGGATAGCCGACGAACTTCCAAAAGAGTTCTGGGTGTGATATAATCATAAGCATGAACGATGAGAATGATGGGTTTTTTTATCATCCTCTAGAGAATATTGAGGACACTGAGGTTTTTGAGACTGCGATCGACAGGAGAGTGTTTAATCGAAAATTATCTAATGATAGGCCTTATACTTATTGGACTCTGGAATTATATGATCAAGAGAATGGAATTCGTGGCGGCGGAGGATTAGGGGTTTTAGCCGCCGATACGAGGCGAATCGCTGAGCTGACAGGCGTACCTTTTGTTTTGATTACGCCGTTTTATCCATCAGAAACTCGCCAGGTTTGGGAGGATGGTCAGATTGTCGATCAACACATACCGGTAAATTATGAAAATTACGGCTTTTTAAAAATAGACGACGTGTTTATTAAATGTTCTGGTGATTTATGTAGACTAGAGGTGATTGAAAAGAAATTCAAAAATACAAGGATTATTGCGATTACTGAGCCAAATTTTGGTGAACTTTACTCGGGTCTTTCTGGCTCTGATCATCGACTTTATCAAGAAGTTTCTTTGGGTTTTGGCGGCTACCAAGCGTTAAAGCTTTTAGGGCTAAAACCAGCTACGATGCAACTAAACGAAGTAGCGACTTTTTTTGCGGCTCTGGTAAGATTAGACGAGTTGGTTTCTAACGGTATGGATTTTTATGAAGCGATGGTCTACACCCGCAAACATACTTTGTATACCAATCATACTCTTGTCCAAGCGGCAGAGGCGGAGTTTTCGATAGAGCAATTCGAAAGATTTGTCTTTCCGAATCTTAAATCTCGTCCAGTAAAGAAATGGCTAAAGGATAAGTTCGTCGATGGCAAAATCAAACTTTCTGCCGTAACGATTGAGATTGCAGAATTGAGATCGGGAGTTTCTAAACTCCATGCTAGAGTAGCGAATTATTACGACATCGCTGGGCAAAAAGTGAAATTTAGGGCTATTACCAATGGTATTGATATGAAAAAATGGGTACTCCCACAGACTATGAAATTTTATCATGACGAGGGGATTTTGGATGAATATGATTTACCGACTCCTAATTTTGCGGAAAGATTAAGGGCGCTCAATTCCGATGCAATCCTTGGATTTAAGGAGATCGGGCGAGGGGTTTTGAATAGCGAACTTTCTACTCGGCCAGACCAAAATGGAGAAATCTTGAGTTTTGAAAACAACGAGATTATTTTTGACTTTAAGCGTCGATTCGTCGACTACAAGAGACCGCAGCTTCCGTTCAGAGATATCGCGAGGCTTAGGAACATCTTGGAACCCCTCAACGCACACTATATTTTGGCTGGGAGAGTACACACTGGTGACTCTAGAATGGAAAAGGTCCTCTACGATATTTTAGAAAAAGTATCCTCTGATGATTATCTTAAGACTCACGTACATTATATCGCCGATTATGATGAAAAATTAGCCTTTGCTCTCTCTGTCGGTTCGAATGTGGCTATCAATGTACCGATTGTAGGCTTGGAAGCTTGTGGTACTTCTTGGGAAAAAGACGTGGCTAATTTAAATCTTTTGATCTCCACCCATGATGGCGGGGTGGCAGATGGTTCTACTTCTAGCTATCTAAACGTGCATGGGCTAAGTGAAGACGAGGAGGCGCTAGAATTATACCTTAGAATGGAAGAAGCAGGGGCTGCCTGGCAAAATAAATTTGATTTAGAGACTTTGCTCGTAGGACAACTGACAGATTTTTTGCCAATCGTGTCTGGGTCTAGAATGCTTAAGGATTATCTTGATTTGTTGCTACCCGAATAATTTCGTGCTATAATTAGCTGGTTACAATGTGGTTTTATCGAAGGGGGTGTGAGATGGGAATTGAAAAAATCACTTTAAGTGAAGCTGTTGTAAAGTACCTTTTCTCTGGTGTAGATTGTGAAGTAGCAGTCGGCGAGGATGGATATGTAGTATATGGTTTTAAGTCGCTTTATCCGTCTAAACTGGGCGTGTTTGTACCGATCGAAGTTGACCGCAGCAATTATTGCTTGATGTTTCCGAAAAGTTTTGACGCGTACTTCATGAAGTTGGATGATGAGTTTGCTTATCTTTCTCGGCTGCTGGAAGTTGATGTCAAAAGCGATTTTTTGGGATATGGTATAGAATATCTCCCGGGCTCAATAGTAAAACGGGATGATGACGAGTACGCAATTTTTCGGTTTGACAAACTCCTGGATTCCAGCCTGAAAACAGATTTGCTTTGCCGTATGCAGTCCGACAACCTTGAGGTGTTCTCGAAGCTGATGGCATTAAAGCCTAGTTTCTTGACTGAAGCTACCGATCTTACCGGCAAAAATTATTTTTACTTTATTTTGCCGATACATAGCTTCTTTGACATTAGCGATGGGATAATCGCTGCCGTATTTTCTTTTTTACAATCTATGCACAGGAGGTAAAACAAAGGGCCCTAGAAAGGGCCCTTTTTTAGTCTTGAAATTTTACTTGAAATGCGCTATAATATTGACAAGTCTGGTATCAGACTTTTTTTAATAAAGGAGATGAATGGCAAAAATTACCAGAATCAAGGCAAGCGATGGGCCGCGAGAGGATAAACCTGCGGATCATATCGACGAGCCGCCGATCACCAGAAAAAAGGTATCGGTAAAAGATAAAAAGACGACCAAGGCTGCAGCTAAGGCCAAAAAAGAAACAAAGAAGAAGGAAAAAGCCAAAAAAGCTGCTGAAAGCAAAAAGGTATTTATACTATTTAGGCCATTTGTGGCATTTGGAAGATACCTAAAAGGAGCTTGGCATGAGATTCGTCAAGTGAGATGGCCAAATCGCAAAGCAACCTGGAAAATGGTGCTGGCAGTGTTTGTTTATACAGCAATTTTTGTAATTATTATCTCACTTCTGGATATGTTCTTTACGTGGTTATTTAGTTTAATTATAAAATAATAAGGAGGAAAAATGGCAGTAAACAGATATGATGGTACGAGAGCATGGTACGCAATCTCTACCTACAGCGGCTATGAGGACAAAGTAGCTGATTCTATCAATCAACGTATTGATAGTGTAGAAATGAAAGGTAAGATTTTTGAAGCGATTGTACCAAAAGAAAAGCAAATCGAGATCAAAAATGGTACTCGCAAGGTAGTAGATCGGAAAATTTTACAAGGATATGTGTTGGTAAATATGAAACTATCCGATGGGACTTGGTATATTATCCGGAATACTCCTGGCGTAACTGGCTTTATTGGCACTGGTACCCAGCCAACTCCTGTCTCTGAAAAAGAGATTGCCAAGATCAAAAAGCGGATGGGCGTGGAAGATCCGAAGTTCTCTGTTAAATACGAGATCGGTGAAGTGGTATCGATTACCGATGGACCGTTTAAAGGCTTTGACGGCACGATTTCTGAGATTGATGCCGCTAAGGGTAAACTCAAGGTGATGGTGTCGATGTTTGGGCGGGAAACGCCAGTGGAACTTGACGCGCTCCAAGTAAAACAACTAAACAACTAACCATCAAAAAAACCACCCCGAAAGGTGGTTTTTTGATGGTTAGTCTGCTACTTCTACGCCCATGCTGCGAGCAGTGCCAGCGACGATTTTGACGGCACCGTCTAAGTCTACGGCGTTTAATTGATCCATTTTCTTATTGGCGATTTCCTCGAGCTGAGCACGGGTGATTTTGCCAACTTTGTCGACGTTTGGTTTGCCTGAGCCCTTCTGAATCTTGATAGCCTCACGAATGAGATCATCTACTGGCTGACCGAGACATACCCAATCAAATGAACGATCATCATAAACTTTGATATGAACAATCACATTTTTACCCATAAAATCTTTGGTGGCTTCATTAAATGGGTTGATAAAATCCATCATATTGAGCCCCCACTGACCGAGGGTGCTACCTACCGGAGGGCCAGCTGTAGCCTTACCGCCAGGAATGCGAAGTTTAAGATTTCCGATTACTTTTTTGGCATCTGCCATAATATTCTCCTTCGGAGTAGAAGAGGAACATATTTCCTCTCCCAAGCTCTCCATTGATTATTATTTCAAAAACAGGCGCATGTCCTGATTTTTGAAATTGATTATAATTAAGTTTCAGTGCGTAACATTATTATTATACCTCTGTCTTTTAATATTGTCAATTGCTTTATTTTTTTAATTTTTTATGATATAATATTAGTATATCAATTAATATGTGGGAGGGTTATACCCGCTAGGACCACAGAAAGGATAATTATGGCTGAAGAAGAGGCCAAAAAACTTGATGAAGTAGAAACTACCGAAGTGGTAGAACCTACTGAGGAAAAAGAGACTTTTGCTAAATCTGGTAAAAAGTCCAAAAAACATATCGAAGAGGTAAAAGCCGAGGAAGAGCGCCAAGAACGCAAGAAAGAGCGTGCTGCTTCTGACGCAGAGGCTGCGGCAAAACCAAAGGGTGCTAAACCGGTTACTCGCCCGCTAATTGAACGTAGAGGTAAAAAATATCAAGAAGCCTCTAAGCTGATCGAAAAGGGCAAAATCTATACTTTGAAAGAGGCGGTCGAACTGGCCATCAAAACTAGCCCAGTAAAATTTGATGCTTCTGTGGAAGCCCACGTGAGACTCGGGGTGGATCCTCGCCAAGCCGATCAAAATATTCGTACAACTCTAGTGCTACCAAACGGTAATGGTAAGGCTGTTCGGGTGGCTGTATTTGCGCCACTTGATGTCGCTAAAGCTGCTAAAGCTGCTGGTGCCGACATCGCAGAGGATGAAGAGTTCTTAAAAAGACTCGACAAGGGCGAAATTGAATTTGATGTGCTGATTTCTACCCCACAATACATGCCGAAGCTAGGTAAATATGCTAGACTCTTAGGTCCTAAAGGCTTGATGCCAAATCCAAAGGCTGGCACTGTGACTGTTGATGTAGAAAAAGCCGTAAAAGAAGCTAAGGCCGGTAAAGTAGAATACCGGGTAGATAAGCAAGCTATTGTCCACATTGGGCTTGGTAAAGTTTCGTTTGGCGCAGACAAGTTACTTGAGAATGCCGAAGCTTTCTTTAGCTCTCTCAAGAGCCAGAAACCAGCCTCGGTGAAAGGTAGTTTCGTAAAATCCGTTTACATCACCACTACCATGGGGCCATCAATCCAAATCGAAAATCTTTACAATTAGTGCTATAATATCCTTATGGATATTATGAATGAAATTAAAAAAGTTGATTTAGATTTATCACATTATGAGCAGTGGCAAATGTGGGCGGTGGGGGGAGCCGGTTTGTTACTGCTCTTTTTGGGCTACAAAATTAAGAAAATCGCCTTTTTCATCGTGTGGTTCCTCCTAGGCTACATTTTAACTGGTTATTTAATGCCGATTATCAATGGTGCCGTGGCAGAAATTGCCAATAGTGATTTGTGGCAAAATTTACTACCAATTGCGGGCGGGTTATTGCTAGCTTTGATGGGCTTCATGGTTGAAAAAGTCTGCATCGGTGGTGCAGTGTTTGGATTAGCCTTAATGATGACTGCGCAATATTTTGGCACAGAGATTCAGACCATGGCGATCGGTGGAGTAGTTGGCGTAGTGTTGGCTGGTTTTGCCGTAATGATGCTGAAACCGGCCACAATTATCGCTACTTCGGTAGCAGGTGGGTATGCTTTGACTTTGGCAATTTTGGCCTTGGCGCCCGATTTAGACAAGGAAATGTTATTTTGGCCGATGATTCTCGGTTTTTCGGCGCTAGGTAGTTTTGTCCAATTTCTTACCACTAGACACGATTCATAAAGTGTGCTATAATAGAGTAAGTTACCAAAGACAGTGGCGGCGTTATATCTGATATATGCTTAATCATGCCACCGAGGAATTATTCTTATGATAGTTTTGGTGACGGAGTTTAACAACTAGTTAGCGTTTTAATACAAATTTTTAACCAAAGGAACTTTTTATGGCAATTACTAAGCAAAAAAAGAACACATTGGTTGCTGATTTGACTGAGCTTCTTGAGGGTGCAAAAACTACTGTTTATGCCAAATATCAGGGTTTAACCGTAGCAGAGCTTCAAGAACTTCGCAAAGCTGCTAGAGAAGCTGGCGTAAAAATCAAAGTAGTTAAAAACCGTTTGGTCCGGGTAGCAATGGGCCAGATTGCGGTTTACAAAGATACCGATACTACTGGTCTTACCGGTCAGCTGCTTTATGCGGTTTCATCTAGCGATGAAGTAGCACCGGCTAAAGTTTTGGCCGAGTTTGCCAAAAAGCACGATGCACTTTCGCTTGCTGGTGGTTTTAGCGGTGAAGGTAAGAGCTTGTCTCAAGATGAGATTAAAGCACTCGCCTCGATGCCAAGCAAAAACGAGCTTATCGCTCAAGTGGTGGCACAACTTCTTTCACCAGTTACCGATTCAGTTTCCGGCCTTTCGGGCGGACTCTCTGGAATTGTGTCTGGTCTAGAAGCTCACGCAAAATAAGCGACCATATATAATATATATTTATAGAAAGGATTTAAAATGGCTACAGATATCAAGAAATTAGCCGAGGAATTGGTAAATCTTACCGTTCTCGAAGTAAACGAACTCAAAAATACTCTAAAAGATGAATACGGCATTGAGCCGGCTGCCGCTGCTGTTGCAGTTGCCGCTGGTCCTGCTGCTGGCGCCGAAGCTGCTGCTGATGAAGGCAAATCTGAGTACGATGTAGTGCTCAAAGATGCTGGCGCACAAAAGATTGCAGTAATCAAGGCTGTCAAGGAAGCTACCGGTCTTGGTCTTGGCGAAGCTAAGGCTATCGTAGACGGTGCTCCTGCAACTGTCAAAGAAAAAGTTGCAAAAGATGATGCAGAAGCAATGAAGAAAGCTCTCGAAGAAGCTGGTGCGACTGTCGAACTCGCTTAACTAAAAAACGCTAACTAGTTTTGAAAAATCACCCCAGCGGGTGATTTTTCGTGTGGTATAATTATTATATGAACGATTTTGATTATTTGAGTGAAGATGAGGTATACCTCGATGCGGCTTGTCAGAGCCTCCGGCCTCGACCAGTCATTGAAGCATTAAACAAATATTACACCGAGCATAATTCTTGCGGTGAAAGAGTGAAATATAAATGGGGCATAAAAACTGATGAGCTAGTGGAGGAAACTCGCGAAAAAGTTTTGAAATTTTTGAAACTTAGCCCGCGCAAATATACAACTTCTTTTACTCTGAACACCACTTATGGACTGAATTTAATTTTGTCGCAAATCGATCCAAAACATTTCAAGAAAATCATGACTTCGGAAATCGAGCACAATTCGCCGTTTTTAGCGACTCTAGCTTTTTCGGAAAAAACTGGTTTACCACGCGAATTGATAAAGCGAAACGATGATGGTTCGATCACCATTTCTGATTATGATTTTGACCGAGCGATTGTAGTAGTAAATTCCGCTTCCAACTTTGATGGCAGAAAACTACTCAATATCAAGGAACTTGAAAAAGCCGTACACAAAGCTGGCGGGATTTTGATTATTGATGCGGCGCAAGCCATGGCTCACTCGGCAGATATTCTGAAAGGTGTGGAAGTAGATGCAATTTGTTTCTCGGCGCACAAGATGTATGCACCATCGCTTGGCGGAATTGTTTGGCGCGATGATCTAGACAAGGTTCTAAAGCCGCTTTGGTTAGGTGGCGGGATGGTAGATGATGTAGAGGCCGATAGTTATAAATTATCAGCAGAAAACAAAGAACATCGCTACACCAGATTTGAGTCTGGGCTTCAGGCTTGGGGCGAGATAATCGCACTGGGAGCGGCGATTGATTGGCATGAGCATTTGCCTAAAAAAGATTGGCAAAATCTTGAGAATAATACTCGGGAAGTTTTTGAATTTTTGAATAGTTCATCTAAAGTGCATTTGATTAACCAAGAGCCAAATCCGACAATGGCTTTTTATATTGAAGGGCTAGATTCGCATTTGCTTGGGGAAGCGCTCTCTCGCGAAAAAATCATGGCAAGAACTGGATATTTTTGCGCACATTACTATCTAGATCATGTTTTGCATTTACCACCGCTTGTGAGATTTTCGCTGGGCCTACATAACCGCCCAGAAGATATTGAAAAAATCAAAAAGGTTATGAAAAACGTGATATAATATATATATTATGGTGTGTATAGCTGCGTTTATAATTTTAGCGATAATTGGTATATTTGTCGCGATTATTTCAATATTTAAACCAAAAGTGGGCAAAAGCTACCTCAAAATGTTTAAAAAAGCTTGGGGATGCCTTTGGAAAAAGGTGCGCTTACAAAAATGCGAAACCGGCTTCAAAGACGATGTCAAAAACACTTTGCTCTCGCGCGTAATCGTAAAACATCCAAAATGGGTAAGACCTTTGTCGGTAATAATCGAAATTTTGTCGGTAGTAATCGTGGTGATAGCCGTTTGGGCTCTACTGACAGCCGTTAAATCATTGCTGGCGCTTTGGGCGCTAGGAAGCTGTAATGTGACTAAGCCATCGGCTTGTTCAATGGGCGCGGAAGTTTGCTCGATTGATGAGTCTGAGCCACAAACTCCGATTGAAGCGTTTGGGCGTTGGTTTACCGAATGGGGCGAGATCTTTGAGGCAATTCCAGACAAATTCAGAACTTATGATGCGGCAAGTTACAACTTTAATTATGTCTCGGCCAATCCTAGTGTAGGTGCAGACAAGCCGACTGCCGTAGATATATTTGATCCGGGTTGTTCGGTCTGCATGGTGTCATATCGCAACCAAAAAGAAGCTGGATTCTTTGATAATTATGATGTGCATTTAGTGCCTTTTGCAATTCAAGATGCGGACAATAATTACAAGTTTAAAAACTCGGAAATTATCGTAAAATATATGTTAGCCGCCGAGCAGATTAGATCTGGTCTTGCGATACAGATTATCGATAAAATATTTACAACCAAAAATCATGATGGCATATACTACCAGAATATGTTTAATGATTATTACTCTCGTGAGGAGGCAGCAGCAAAACTCGAGAGTTGGTTGAAAGAATTTCAAATTGATGATAGTGGCATAGAGGAGATTAGAAAAATTACAAATTATCCAGAAACTGCTAATAAAATGTCCGAGAATCGCAATATCATAGAAAATGAACTAAGAATCAAAGGTATTCCAACCACACTTTATGATGGCAAACGCCACACCGGTTTGTGGAAGGCATAAGCCTCATGTAATTTTAACAACATTTTCTTGGTTATCTCTGATTTTGCAGTGGAAAACTTTTTTACTTTTTTGGTATTTTAACTTGACTTTAGTCTTAATTAGAGGTATCATGGTATTAAATATTGTATAGACAGGATGCGAGGTGATGTCTGAAATACCAGAAAAACAAATAAAAAGACTCCGGACTTTGCTTACAGAGGCCGAGACTAATTTGTCAGCTGCTAAAGAGCTCTTGATATCCGTTCTTGGTGACGGGGAGACTATTAGTGCGCCACGAGATTCGATTGTATCGAGCCCAGAAGGCAAGATTATTGAGGGAATTTTTGACGGACAAATCATGATTGGTCCAGATGGCAAAAATTATCCGGTGCCAGCCAACTATGCTTCTAAGTCTAAGCTTGTAGAGGGTGATATACTGAAGCTTACAATCACTGACGATGGCAAATTCCTTTATAAACAGATTGGTCCAGTAGAGAGAAAGACCGTGATCGGGACTTTGGTTTCTCATGATGATAAATATTTCGTAGAGGTCGCTGGTAGAGAATACCAGATTCTGTATGCCTCAGTAACATATTTCCATCTCAGAAATGGTTCACAGGTATCAGTAGTGATACCAGCGCAAAATGATGATGCAGCTTGGGCAGCCGTAGAGGCAGCTCTATAGATGAAGAGTTTGTATAGAAAATACCGGCCTTTACACCTTTCTGATGTTGTTTCACAAGAAAAGATCACTATTCCATTGGAAAATGCTTTAAAAAATGGCAAGATTTCACATGCTTATCTTTTTACCGGACCAAGAGGGACGGGAAAGACCAGTGTAGCTAGGATTTTTGCCCATGCGGTAAATGACTTTGAATATAAACTTGAGGACAGCTATGTAGACATCATCGAAATTGATGGGGCATCCAATCGAGGAATCGATGATATTAGGGAAATACGCGAAAAAGCGGCAATTAAACCTACCCTTGGTAAGTACAAAGTATATATCATTGATGAAGTACACATGCTAACCAAAGAGGCTTTTAATGCGCTCCTCAAGACCCTGGAAGAGCCGCCAAAACACGTAATTTTTATTATGGCCACCACAGATATTCATAAAGTGCCGCCAACAATTCTATCAAGATCTCAAGTTTATAATTTTAAGCTAGCAGACAAGGATTCCATCTTGAAACACATCGAAAATATTTGTAAAAAAGAGGGGATCGATATAGAAACCGAGGCGCTAGGAATTCTTGTGCGTCGGGGCGGCGGGTCTTTTCGGGATACCCTATCGCTTTTAGACCAAGTTTCGACCTTATCTGATGGTAAAATTACCCATGAGATGGTAGAAAAAGCAATGGGATTACCAGAAGACGCTAAAATTATCGAGCTTTTAGGTTATTATCAAAAAGCTGACATTAAAAGCACCACTGATACAATCAAAGATTTGTTTGCGGCTGGAGTAAGGGCAGAAATAATAGCCGGAGAATTAATTGCCGCAATTATCGATGATCCAAAGCCAGAATTATTGCCACTGCTTACCAAGCTACCAGAGATAAAAGAACCTTTTGCTGAGGCAAGATTAATCACAGCGTTAATTAATGAAAAAATTAGTCAAAAACCCAGCCTAGAATCAAAATTATCTGCTATAATAGGAGGTGAGGTACAAGAATATGGAGGAGGTAGTCCGTTCTAAAAATGATGGCCGTGTGCCACCGCAAGATGTTGTAGCCGAGAAGTCTTTGCTTGGCGCGATTATGATTGACGAAAATATTTTGCCAGAAGTTATGACTTTGGTTCGAGCGGCAGATTTTTATGAAGAAAAACATCGGACGATTTTCGAGGCGATGGCAAATCTTTACGATGCGCATAAGCCAATTGATCTTTTGACTTTAACAAATGAATTAAAATCTCTCAAGAAATTGAAGGAAATTGGTGGGGCAGCCTATCTCACAGAGCTATCTAATTTTGTGCCGGCAGCTTCCCATGCTAAGGCTTACGCTGAAATAGTTGAAAATACCGCAACTAGGAGGCGCCTCATTAAGGCTGGAACCGAGATTGCTAACAAGGCCTATGGTGACGATGCCGAAGTGGATGATTTAGTAGGAAAGGCCGAACAAGAACTTTTTGAGGTTTCTGACAAAATTGTTAAAAGCGATTATCAGGCGATGAGCGAGCTTCTAGATGATGCTTTTGATAGAATTGAAAACTTACACAATAATAAAGGCTCCCTCAGAGGACTAAAAACCGGTTTTCGAGATGTCGATAAGATGACTGCTGGGCTCCAAAAAGGCGATTTGATTATTGTAGGCGCAAGGCCAGCAATGGGTAAGACTACTTTTGCGCAAAATTTGGCTTACAATGTAGCTAATATCAATAAAAAAGGTGTGCTCTTTTTCTCGATGGAGATGGCTTCTAATGAAATTATCGAACGGATGATCTCAGATGTTTCTGGAGTGGGGAACTGGGGAATCAGGACCGGTAATTTGTCTGATGAGGAATTTAGCAAAATTGGCGATGCGATGGCAGAGATGGCCGAAATTCCAATCTATATTGACGATACTAGCTCGATGACAATTATGGAACTAAGAAATAAAGCTAGACGCGCAGTACACGATCACGATATCGGGTTGATAATTATCGATTATTTGCAGCTACTAGACGGTTCGGATAAATATAAAGGTCAGCGCGTACAAGAAGTCTCCGAGATTTCGCGTGGATTAAAGATTCTCGCAAGGGAACTTAATTTGCCGGTAGTAGCCTTGGCGCAACTTTCTCGTAATGTAACCGGCCGAGACAATCCGCGCCCTATTCTTTCTGACCTTAGAGATTCGGGTTCGATTGAGCAGGACGCTGACTTGGTAATGTTCTTGCACCGTCCAGATTATTATAAACAAAATGATGATAATTACGAAGAAACACATATTACAGAATTGATTATTGGTAAGCACCGCCACGGCGAAACTGGCAGAGTAGATCTTTACTTCCACCCAGAATTACTACGTTTTATGTCGCTTGATAAAACACGAGAACAATAGTATAATAAAATAGTGAAGAAAATAGTAATTTCTAAGCTTTTTCTATACCGACATAGGTTCGTGATTGGTTATGCGATTTTAATCTTGGCTTTTGTGGCGCTACTCTTTACTTTGCCATTGATCGCTCAGGATGGTCTTTCTGAAGCAGAGATGGAATCGGCTACGAACTCCTACCATTTATCTTCAGATGCGACAATACATGGAGATTTGACTAATTTACCTTATCGACTTTTGCAAAAATTTTCAATTATGATTTTCGGCTTGAACGCCTACTCCATTAAACTACCGAGTATTGTTATCGGATTAGTATTAGGTGTGCTGCTCATATTGCTATTAAATCGATGGTTTAAAAACAATGTATCAATTTTAGCTTCATGTTTAGTGGTGCTTTCGACGCCATTTTTGTTCTTGACAGGTTCGGGTACGCCACTAATCATGCTTGTATTTTGGCCAACTCTGCTACTTTGGTTAGGCTCGAAAATCCAAGGCGAAAGGCGGCCTAAGCCGATGTATTCTTTCTTGTTTGCAATTTGTATGGCTTTAGCGCTATTTACGCCATTTATGATATATTTTGCAATATTCTGTGTTTTGTTTGTGTTAGCCCAACCGCATCTTAGATTTGTATTAAGAAGCTTGCCAAAATTGCCGCTCACGATTACTGGGTTAATCATACTAGGCGGAGTTGCATTTTTGGTAATCAATATAATTAATCAACCATCAGTAATTATGGAACTAATTGCCACAAAAGACTACCAAATAACCGATTTTATACCAAATATTGCAAAAGGCATAGTGCCGGTATTTCAATGGTTTGGCGAGACTAATAGTATTTTCCTATCGCCTCTGATTGGACTCCCCACATTATCCTTAGCACTAGTAGGGCTTTTATCCACTACCAAAGGCTTCTTTGCTTCAAGGAATTCAATTGCTACAGTTTTGATTATTTTTGCACTGATTATTACTGGGCTCAGACCGGAGTCGGCAATATTTTTGATTTTACCGTTGTCGATCTTAATCGCGCACGGGCTTAAATATTTACTAGAAAAATGGTACGGACTCTTTCCGGAAAATCCGTATGCCAGGATTACGGCACTTTTCCCACTAACGATTTTATTTGGGCTAATTATCATCCCGGGGCTTTTGCAATACGTATATGGGTACCATTACAATTCAAATACAGCCTCGCGGTTTGATTATAGCCTAGATATTATACATCATACTATCAAAGATGAAACTATTGTAGCAGAGAAAAATTACGATTTTTATAAAATTCTAGAAGACAAGAGTGGGCTTGTGGTAGTAAATGATATTTCCGAGGTTCAGGCTGAAAAAGTAGCAGTCCTAAGAGGGCAGATAAAAAATCCTGAGTATGCTGAAAAGTATGCATTAAACCAGATTATTACCTCGCCAATGAAAGAAAATAGTGATATAATATATTTATATACTGTAAAGGGAGAATAAAATGGGACAGACTATTGATCAAATGAAAATGATTAATCAGCTCAGAAAAGCTCAGAAAGAGCTAAAAAATGAGATTGTAGAAGTAGAAGCCGGTGATGGCGCAGTAGTAGTACAGATTACCGGTGAGCTTAAAGTTAAAAAAGTTACAATTGATCCAGAAAAAATCGATCTTGATGATATCCATGAGCTTGAGCGCTGGATTGAAAATTGTATGAGAGATGGTTTTGCCAAAGCCCAAGAAATTGCTACCGACAAAATGAAGCCTTTAATGGGTGGTTTATCTGGTCTAGGCTTATAAAATGTTGCCACGCGCTTTAGAGGAGGCGATCGAAGCCTTGGGAATGCTCCCCGGAGTCGGACCAAAAACTGCAGAGCGGTATGCTTACTATCTTTTTAAGTCTAGCGACAAAATTTCGGAAAATATTGCTGAAACACTGAACTCACTACATACAGATGTAAAGTCTTGTCCAGTGACTTTTGCTTTGATTAATGCCGACGAGGAAGTATCGCCACTTTACGCTGATGATACGCGGGATAAAACTACTATACTCGTAGTAGAGGAACCATTAGATATTTATGCGATTGAGCAAACTAAATCTTACAAGGGAACTTATCATGTACTCGGTGGAGCGATTTCGCCGATTGATGGAATTACACCAGAGCAACTCCACATTGGGGAATTAATCAAGCGAGTGAATGATGACAACGTCAAAGAAGTAATTATCGCTACTAACCCTTCGGTGGAAGGCGAGTCCACGGCGCTACTACTCGAAAAGATGTTGCATGAGCAAAATCCCAATCTCAAATTAACCCGGTTAGCTCGCGGATTGCCACTAGGAGTGGATTTGTCTTACGCTGATCAAATTACGCTTAGCGCGGCCTTGGAGAATCGGCAAACGCTTTGAGAGCCACGAAGTCTACTTTGGCAAGCTTAGTTTTAGGCAACTCATCAATAAACCTAATTTCTTGAGGGATCTCGTATTTGGCAAGATATTTTTTGTACAATTTATTTAACTCTTTTTTAATTATACGTTCGTGAGTATCTGGCTTTTTGACAATAAATATGCAGATTTTTTCACCTCGGATTTCATCTGAAACACCAACACAAGCACAAGCTTCCACAGCTTCGCATTTTAGAGTGACTTCTTCAATTTTGGTTGGATAAACATTATAGCCTTTGGAAATAATTAGGCGTTTTAAGCGAGATTTAAAAAACACTGCGCCACTTTCGTTGACATAACCAATGTCTCCGGTCCTCAGATATTTTTTGGCACCGACCTTGACAAAGGCTTTTTTGGTCTCTTCTGGTTTATTTAGGTAACCTTTCATGGTAGTAAGGCCACGAACGAGAATTTCGCCATCTTGACCGGTTTTTACTGGTTTCATGGTCTTAGGATTAACAATTAGAGCTTCGCTATCGGGTAGCGGATAACCAATGGTGCCAGAAAGACCGGCGATACTCCGTTCCGAGAAAATCATCCCGCCGGCGGCTTCGGTCAGACCATATCCATTTTGGATGATAGCCTTGGAGCCATGTTCTTTAAAGAAATTATTGATTTTCTCTTTCATAGCGTCAGAAATGACGTCACCGCCAGAGACGGCGCCTTTGACCTTCCTGAGATCGCGTGGACCGAATTTAAGCTTAGTTAGATATTCGAAAGCGGTTGGGACACCAACGATGATATTAATGCGATATTTTTTGATGTAACTTTTGAATTTTTTGGCATTAAACTGTGGAATCAACACCACACGCATACCACAATACAAAGGTATATGAATGCAAACCCCGAGGCCAAAAGCGTGAAAGTTTGGTAAGAAGCTAAGCATTGAATAACGCGGTTTCAAAAGCTCCGACACAAGATACTTGGCCCCGAGAGCCTGAGCGTTAAAATTATAGCTGGTCAAAATTACACCTTTAGGCTTGCCTGTAGTACCGCCAGAATACAAAATCACTGCCGGATCGTGCGGGTCAGTATGTACATGAAGGATTCCTGAATAGCTCATACCCTTCAACAGAAATCTATCCCAAGTAGTAACCTCTTGAGTCTTTTTGATATGGTTTTTACGCCCTTTGGTAAGTTTAAATACGAAACGCACCAAAAAATCCATCGAACGAGCAGGAGAGACTACGACGAGATGCTCGACATTGGTGTTTTTGATAATATTCTCGGTCTTTTTGTAGGCAACATCTACGCAAAGCATTACGCGAGATTCGGACTGGATCAGGTAGTCCTCAATCTCTTTTTCAGAGGACAGAGGGTGTACCATATTGGCAACAGCTCCAATTTCGTTGACTGCATAAAAAGCATAGACCGACTCGGGTGTATTTGGCATACAAATGGTAACACATTCACCTTTTTTAACGCCAAGGGATTTCAAGGAAGCAGCGACATGATTGATTTTTTTAATCATATCCCTATAGGAAATTTCCATATGAAAATATTCTAGAGCGGTACTGTTAGGATATTTTTCAGCAGATTTCAAAATAGCCTCATACATACTGCCTTCAAAATATTTGACTTCTCTTGGTAGCTTTTCGATGTGGCCATATTTGGCACGCTCGATTCGCATATCTAGCTTTCTCACGCCGCTTTTAATCTTATTAAACAGAAACTCTAGCATACTATAGTATATTATATCACTTTTTGTTGTATAATATAGTTATGGACAAGAATTTTAAGGTTCGAATGATAGTGGGATTCTCGATGTTTGTTGTAGCCCTAATCGGGCTTTATACTTTTGATTCAATTCCGTTCAAAATTATATTTGGATATTTTGCATTGATGAGCGCTATTGAGTTATTTAGCTTTTTCAAGAAAAAACATGCACTTTTAAATATCATACTGACGATTTTTGAACTCGGCTTTTTGATTGGCGGCACGATATTTGTTGCAAGAATCGATCTAAACCATTTTTGGTACATTATTCTTGGTGTGTGCGGATATGATATCTTTGCCTATTTTTCTGGCAAACTCTGTGGAGGAAAAATATTCAAAAAATCACGACCTTTCCCGCACGTTTCCAAGAATAAAACTTGGGAAGGGACATTCTTGGGGCTCTTGATTGCGACCTCGTTCGTGGCAATTCGGATGGGGCTTCAAAATAGTTTTGAAACTGATTGGATATTCTTGCTATGCGCACCACTTGCGCTCTGTGGTGATTTGTTTGAGAGTTTCTTGAAACGGCGTTTTGAAGTAAAAGATTCTAATGAAATAATTGTTAAAAATAAATTCTTTAGATTTTTGGAACTTTTTGTGGGTGGAAGCGAAGGACACGGCGGTTATCTTGACCGCGTAGATTCGACAGCTTTCACTGGTACAATACTACTTATAATTATTTTAATAATTTACGGCCTTTAGCTAAATAAATAATTCCCGATATAATAGTTAAAAATACTACTATATATAATAGTATAATATTTACAATACCAAGCGGTGCTAAATTTAAAATTCGATTTAGCAAAATAGATATGACGGTGAGCATTTGGATGGTAGTTTTTAATTTGCCAAAAATAGATGCAGAGATAACGGTGCCTTTTTTGGCGGCCATCATCCGCATGCCATCTACGGCAAAATCGCGAATCAAAATCACGGCGAACATCCAGAGTGGCATGAGATTTAAGGCTACTAATGCCAAAAAAGTGAGGTTAATCAGCATTTTGTCGGCAAGCGGATCTAGAAATGCGCCAAGATCGGTGACTTGTTGGTTTTTTCTAGCCAAATGACCGTCTAATTTATCGGTAAGGGAAGCAAGCGTGAATAATATAATAGTGGCGATTTGGGCCGGCAAATTATCTATAAAAATCAAAATCATGACCGGTGCAACCAAAATAATTCGTGACACGGTCAGCACTGTGGGTAAATTCATACAATATCCCTTCTGTGTTCTACTTTCCAGGCGCGGACTTTGGCAAATTTGGCAGCAAGGATATCAGTAGACCATTTGTCGCCGAGCATTACGGTCTCTTCGGGCTTAATTCTACGTTCCTCCATAGCGGCAGTGAGTTTAGTAGAAATCGGCTTTTTGGCCCACCAAACACAATCAATACCGAGAGGTTCGCAGAATTTTTGCATCATTTTTTTGCGACCATTGTTAGAGATAATCATGACTTTGATACCAGCAGCTTTTAAATCGGATACCCAGTCGGCAAGCTCATCGGCCGGCTCTTTTTCGGAATGAAGCCTCAAAGTGTTATCAAGATCGCACAAAAGTAATTTAACTTTTTCTTTTTTTAAAAGCTCTGGGGTGACATCCTCAAAGCGTTCAAACTTTTTGTCTGCGTGAAAAACGGTCATATTATTATTTTAGCATATTATGATATAATTATTCTATATGTATAACAAATTTACCGAGTTTTTAGCGGATAAAAAATCTATATGCGTAATTCAGGCGGAAAACCCAGACGGAGACTCATTAGGTTCGGCAATTGCGCTAGATTATTTGTTAGACGAAAAAGATGTTTCTTTGTATTGTCCAATTGATATTCCAAAATATTTGCATTATTTTTCGGATTGGTCCAGAGTTAGCTCGGAGTTTGATTACAAAGCGGATGGATATATTATTGTAGATACCGCCGCGACAGTGCTACTCTCGAAACTATTAGACGATACCGCAATTCGTAATCGTTTATATTCGGCGCCAGTATTTGTAATTGATCATCACGAGACGGAGGATGATTTGGATTTTCCGCACGAAAGCATTATAGAAATCAGACCGGCAGCGGCAGAGGTGATTTTTGAAATTGCCAAGGCTAATAACATACCGATTTCTAAGCCGGCAGCTGAAGCATTGATGCAGGGGATCACCTCAGACACTTTAGGACTTACTAGCATGAGTGTGACAGCTCGAACTTTTGAGGTTATGGCGGAACTTTCTTCGTACGGGGCAGAAATCGGCGTTTTGGAGGAAAAACGTCGTGAATATATGAAAAAATCGCCGAGAATTTTTGAATACAAAGCAGAATTAATTAAGCGTTCGGAATTTTATTTAGATGGTGAGCTTGTAACCGTTTTAATTCCGTGGGAGGATATCGAGGAATATTCTGATGAATACAACCCAAATGTTTTGATCCTAGAGGAACTCCGAATGGTAGAAGGAGTCAAAGTAGCGGTAGCCATCAAGACTTATCCCGATGGCAAGGTAACCGGCAAGATCAGATGCTTTGGCGACGCCGAGATTGCTGATAAAATAGCTGGGTACTTCGGTGGTGGAGGGCATCCGTTTGCGGCTGGCTTTAGAACTTACGACACGACTTACGAAGACGTGGTAAAAGATTTAGTAAAATTAGTACCAGAATTAATAAAAAATTACAATAAGGAGAAAGTATGTTAAAACTACATAAAGCCTATGATGAATGTCCCTCTAAAAACCCGGAACTAACGCTGGTTTTTATCCATGGAGTTGGTTCTAGTTCTGAAACTTTCAATCGAGCGATTGAATATCTGAGCGGTACTACTTCGCTCAAAAATATTCGCTATGTGGCGTTTGATCTACTGGGATCAGGCAAATCCTCGAAATCTGACAAGTTAAAATACGACTTCAAAGAACAGCTCGAGGCGCTGGATAATTCGATTGAAAGTCTAAAATCAAAAACTCCTCTAGTGCTCGTGGGGCATTCGATGGGTTGCTTGATTTCTGCACGCTACGCCGACCAGCATAAAATAAAAGTAAAAGAGCTCATTCTGATTTCGCCGCCAATTTACCGACCGGAAGATTTTGAAAATCCAGTGTTTAAAGCGGGGCAAGAAAATTTTGAAAAATTAGCGGTCGCCAGAAATCATGAATTAAAAAACGATCCGGCATTTCATGCGGAATTAAAAAATATCGTATTCAATCCGCGAAATTATGCGGTATTTGAACGTTTGACTAGACCGACTACTTTAATATATGGTCTAGCAGATCAGTTCATTGCAAGTTTTAATATCCCTGGGCTAATAAAAAAGAATCCAAAAATTACCGCAATCGAGACTCCAGGCACGCACAGCGTAGGAAATGATAAGTATAGCAAAATGGTAGAAATTTTAGAAAGGATTTTGCAGTGAAATTATATAACACTCTAACTCGCAAAGTCGAAAATTTTAAACCAGCTGGGGAGGTAGTAAAAATCTATACTTG
>JAGCBP010000011.1 GCA_017652105.1 Candidatus Saccharimonadota bacterium | reverse complement strand
TATATATATATATATATATAGGTCGCGGCGCCAAAATCTAGAAGGCCGTTATCTTAGAAACTATATCAGAAACTTTCGTAAACTTCGTATTCTTGGTATCTCATCCTCTCTAGTGCTTCTTCTTCATCTACGTACGTTGTGTTCATACCAACTCATAAAACATAAGACAAATTAAACCCCCATACCAACGTATATTGTGGTATAATTATAACCAATGGACGACAAAGATGATATTTTGAATGCAAAAGACTTAATGCTAGATTTTGATGAACCTGGTGAAAGCGACATCGAGAATGAGGAAGAACTTACCGACGAAGACCTCGCTATCACCCCAGAGAATGTCGATGCTTTTGCAGATGATTCCGTCAGATTGTATCTAAGAGAAATCGGTAAAATCCCTCTACTTACTGCAGAAGAAGAAGCCGACCTCGCTCAGCGTATTGTCAAAGGCGATAAAAAGGCCAAAGACAAAATGGTTGAATCAAACATGCGCCTTGTTGTTTCCATTGCCAAGAGATACGGCGGCCGTGGTCTCGATTTTCTCGATCTTATCCAAGAAGGCAATACCGGCCTTCTAAGAGCCGTCGAGAAGTTCGATCCAGAGAAAGGCTTCAAATTTTCTACTTATGCTACTTGGTGGGTTCGCCAGGCTATTACTCGCGCCATTGCCGATCAAGCCCGTACCATTCGTATTCCTGTCCACATGGTAGAAACCATCAATAAAGTCCTCCGTACCACTCGTAAACTTACCACAGATTTGAACCGTGAGCCTACCACCGAAGAAATTGCTGCCGAGCTTCACATGGATCCAGAAAAAGTAGATTATGTCATGCGTATCAAGCAAGATATCGCCTCACTTGATGCTTCCGTCAGCCGCGATGGCGACGACGAAGATTCCGTCCTCGGCGATTTTGTTGAGGATGAAGAGCGCGATTCTCCAGAAGATTCCGCCGCCAACCAAATTTTAAAAGAGCAATTATCCGAGATTATCTCCACTTTGACCGACAGGGAACAAAAGATCATCCGCCTCAGATTTGGCATTGGCGGTGGTCGTCCGCATACTCTAGAAGAAGTTGGCGCTGAATTTGATGTAACTCGTGAACGTATCCGCCAGATCGAGGCTAAGGCTCTTTCTAAACTTCGCAAAAACAAAGACACTAAGAAGCTACATGAATATTTAAGATAGGAGGCACTATGAAAAAATTTATTCAAAAAATCTTACCCATCTTCGCCACATGCTTAATGGGGATTGGCCTAGTTGCACCTGTAATCAATACTGCTCCGGCCTATGCCGATGGAAAAAAAGCTGCTATCCTTGAAGGTTGTTATGCGGAAGGAGAAAAAAGCGAAAACGGTGCAGGTATTATCTGCGTCATCAACCTCGTCATCGATATTCTTTCTGTACTTATCGGTGTCGTTGGCGTCATTGGCATCGTGATAGTCGGCATCCAATACCTTACTGCGGGTGGCAATGAGGAACAAACCAGAAAAGCCAAACGCCGCCTCTTTGAAATTGTGATTGGTCTCATGGCCTACGTTTTGATTTACGCGTTACTTAAGTGGCTCCTCCCAGGGTTTTCGCGAGGGACTTAGATGCCGCGCCTTATTCTAGTTTATAATCCCAATTCCTCCAATTATCGTCGTGTCAAAAAAGACATTCTAGATAAAAAAGCCAAACTTTTTGAGGATTATAAACTTAGCGAATATACCGTATCTAAAATCGGTTTTAAAAACAATGTCAAACAACTACAAGAGATTATCAAAGACGGCGATCTACTTCTAGCACTTGGTGGTGACGCTACGGCTGCTATCACTGCAAACGCCATCTTGGAATCAGGAAAATCTGCCACCCTCGCTGTCCTCCCGTACGGCAACTTTAACGATCTCGCCAGGACTCTCGGCACCATGAAGCTTAGGGACATAGTGGTGGCAGAAAAAGCTTCTATGTGTCCTAAGGGACATAAGGACTTGGCCAGAGCGGCCCGGAGCGTGCCCGCAGGGCACGCAGAAGCTTTTTCTGCCATCTCAGCGCTCTATCCCCTAGAAATTTATGTCGATGGCCAGTTTTGGCGCTATGCCACTTGCTATGTTACCATCGGCATGACCGCCGAAGCCGTCGAACTTTTTGACGCTCCCAAGTTTAGAAAATACATGAAAAAAGGCCACAAAAGCTCTTGGCGCTCGTATCTAGAACTCGCTAAATGGTATTTCAAAAATCGCCGTAGGAAGATTTTTCTTCCAGAATTTACCATCAACGGTCAGCCTACCGTCAAAAAAGCTTCCGATTACGCCGCTGTCAGCGGCAAATCTATGTGCCGCGTCATGAAAGGCGGTGATGATTTCAAAAAACCTTATATTTTTAGAAGCAAAGCCTTAAAAACAGTCAGTTTCCCAAGACTTTTCATCTTGATGGCAAAATCAATTCTCCACCGTACACCCGGAAACGACACCAAAGGCGACATTTTAGAATTCAAAGAACCAGCCACTGTCGAACTCCAAGCCGAAGGTGAGTACCAAGTTTTTAAAGATATCAAAACTATTGAAGTCAAGAAAGGGAACAAATGCCTGAAAGTCATCGCCAAGAACTAGACCAAGTTATCACGTATATGTCTGCTCACTGGCCAAGCGAAGTCAAGCCAGAATGGAAAGTCAGCCCGGAAGAATACCCCAAAATTCTAGCAGAAATTATCAAAAGTTTTACCAAAGACAAAACTAAGAAAAAAAATCTCATTCGCATCGCTGGCCTTTCCGGCTCTGGCAAAACTTCTCAAATCCTTCCGGCGGTAGAAAAATATTGCGAAACCAATGCTATAAATCCCGTTTTAGTAGCCGCCCGTCGTTTTGTAGAATATCATCCACATTGTGCAGAAATTAGGGAAGAATATGGTGAGGAAAAACTCCGCCAGAAAACCGATGAATTTTCTACTATCATGATGTTTTTGACCTTAAACGAGCTCACCAAATACGGCTACGATATTATTTTAGATGTTACTTTGCTAGATCCAGAAATAGAAAAAATCCTTCTTATGATGCTAGGAAAAGGGAACTATCATTATTTACTTTTGATGATCGCTACTAGTCCAGAAGTCACCAATCATTTCTTAAAAGGCCGCGGTTGGCGCCATACCAAAGAAACCGAAGAAGAATTTATCCGTGCCACCAAAAAAGCCATGGAATTTTACGCGACAAATGCCGGCAACCTACATGTTATTTTGTGGAGCGTATATGATTTAGAGCCTATTTATAACGGCCCAATAAGAGATTCGCTAGATATTTTCAATGAATATTCAAGCAGAACTGACCTTCCGCCAACCAATGACGATGCTCGCCGCGAAGCTAAAATTCAATTTCTTTCAACACTTTAGCAGTCGCCTCTTGTAGCTCCTCTACTGTGCCATTATTTAACACATAATAATCTGCTGCCGCAATTGGCCCGCCTTTTTCGAGATTTTCAATCTCGGATCTATCACGCTCCCGAATTGCCGCCGCATCAAAGGAACGGCCTGGTCTCACTGCCACTCGGTCATATCTTAGCTGTTTATCTACTACCACCGCCAGAAAAGTCAATGCTTTCGGAAATTCATGCTTCAGAGTGCAATATTCTGTCCAAGAATATACTCCATCTAGTACAATTCTCTTTTGTCCGGCCGCAATTAAATCTTTCGTTTCTGCAATCACTTGGCGCACCACCCAATCTTTACCTTCCGTCTCGCGGATTTCCTCGCGAAATTTTTTCTCGCTCTCACCGTCTTCAGTCCGAGGAATTCCACGTTTTTCCATTTCTTTGTAAATCATCCCGCCAAAATACACTTTCGGATATCCTTTAGAGGTCAAATAATCTACGATCACCGACTTGCCGCTCCCACTCATCCCCACGATTGCTAAGATTTTTACATTATCCATAGGTTAAGTATAGCATAAAATATAAATTTCAGGGCATCAAGCGCAAAATTTTACATTTTGCGCGCGCGGAGGTGGAGCTTTGGTGTATAATCGAAGATTACACCAAAGCGAAACTCCTGAGATTTATATTTTATGCTATAATAGGTGTATGCGTAATTTTTTTACGACGAAGGATCCGCTTGATCAAATCATCACGGATACCATGCCAGACAAGAAAATCGAAAAAACCGAGCATATTTTAACTGGCTGGACTAACATTGTAATTGAAGTTACTACTGATAAAGGTTCGTATTTCTTCCGTTTCCCAAGGAATCCATTTTGGTCGCGAATGATTGTCAAAGATGCCGCCGTTTGCAATTTTGTAGAAGGGAAGACTAGTTATTACACTCCGCAAATGGAGCTACATTACGACAAACACAAACGTCCGTTTTCTGTACACAAAAAAATCGAAGGCTACACTTTGGGCGACCGTATCTATCATTTGAGTCACACTGCTTTGACCGGCGTAGCTTACGACACCGCCAAATTTATCAAAGAGCTTTCTGGTATTGACCTTCGTGGCGCGCCCGAAGAGGTCAAAATGCCACTTTCTGAATTTTTGTACGAACTAGACCACGAGCATTACAAAAAACATATCGATAAAGACCACGATTACATCAAAAAGACAGAAGAAAACAAACTCGTTCACGGTGATCTTAACCTCGGTAATATCTTGCTCGACGAAAACGACAAAGTTATCGGTGTAATTGATTTTTGTTTCGCTGGCACCGGCAATCCTCAGATGGACACTGCTCGCATGCTTTCTCGGCCAGTCCCTGAAGAATTCGAAAAGATTTTTCTAGCTCAATTTGTTGATACCTCTGAAGTCAAAAGAATGAAAACCGCCTGGAAACATATCGATGCTGGCTACGCCGAGCACATTCGCTCCAATTTCCCCGAAATCAATCTCAACCAGCTATAATTTTAAAAAGGAGTAAAAATGCCATCAAAAGTTTATTTTACCAAAGACATTTCGCCAGAAGGTTTAGCAAAAGTCTATAAGGCTCTAGATCTAGACGTTACAAACGGCGGCAAAAACAAAGTCGGCATCAAAGTTTCTACCGGCGAAGACGGCGCCAAGGGCTACCTCAAGCCTGAGCTTATCGGACCATTTGTAAAATCTCTAAATGGTACCATTATCGAATGTAATACTGCCTACCCAGGCGCCAGAAACACCGCCAAGGATCATATCGAAGTCGCCAAAAAACACGGCTTTACTACTTATGCCGATGTTGATATCATGGATGCCGAAGGCGAATTTGAAATCCCTGTACCAAAAAACAGCAAACACCTAAAGTACGACCTCATCGGTGAGAATTTTAAAAACTACGATGCTATCGTTAATCTAGCTCACGGCAAAGGTCATGCTATGGGTGGTTTTGGCGCCAATCTCAAAAACCAATCCATCGGCATCGCTTCAAGAAACGGCAAAGCCTATATTCACTCTGCCGGCAAGACCAAGAGTCCTAAACTCTGTTGGATCTCTAGGCACAAACAAATCGATTTTATTGAATCTATGGCCGAGGCTGCTACCGCCGTCTCTGACTATCTAAAAGAAGAAAACAAACCTATTATATATATTACAGTAGCTAACGCGCTTTCTCTAGATTGTGATTGCGACTCCAAACAGGGCGACCCAGTAATGAGCGACATCGGTATTTTCGCTTCACTAGATCCAGTCGCCAACGACCAAGCGTTTATCGATGCTATCTGGGCTTCAAAAGACAAAGGAGCAGAAGACCTAAAAGAACGTATCGACACTCGCGAAGGCCGTGCTATTTTACCTTATGCCGAAGCTCTTGGTCTTGGTTCTACCAAATATGATTTGATCGAAATCTAACCGCCTCTGTGCTATACTATAGATATGAACCGACTAGTTTTAATCGATGGAAAATCTGTCTTTTATCGCGGCTACTATGCCATGGGAGCTTTGAGCCTTCCAGATGGCACGCCTACGGGCGGCGTCTACGGTTTTGCCGCCATTGCAATGGAAATTGTCAAAAAGTTGAATCCTACCAAAGTCGTGGTAGCTTGGGATTCTCAGACTTCCACATCCAAAAGAAAAGCCCTATATCAGGATTACAAAGCCGGTCGCGTCAAACCTGGCGAAGATTTTTATACTCAAATTCCGCTGTTAAAAGAGCTTATCAAAAATCTCGGTTGGAGTTTTGTAGAATTAGATGATTACGAAGCCGATGATATTATTGGTACCTTGTCTAAACAGGCCGACAAAGCCGGAGACTGGGAAACTTACATTATTTCAAGCGATCTCGATATGCTTCAAATTGTCGATTCAAACACCCATATGTGGCGTATATTGAAGGGCTTTTCCAATATCGAACAGATTGATATCAAAGAAATCGAAGCCAAATACGGCATCAAAAAATCCCAGTTCCTCGACCTCAAAGCATTGAAAGGCGATGCTTCCGATAATATCCCTGGCGTTCCCGGTATCGGCGAAAAAACTGCCGCCAAACTTTTGAACGATTACAAAGATCTAGATGGTATTTACGAGCACTTAAACGACATCTCCGGCTCCACCAGGACCAAACTCGAGGCCGGCAAGGATAGTGCCTACCTCTCCAAAAAACTAGCTCAGATCATGTTCGACGCCCCGATTGACTTAAACACCATCCCAGACTTCACCTTCAACCAGACTCAGGTAATAGAAGGTCTCAAAAAACTCCAGTTTAACTCCCTTATCCGAAAAATAGATAATAATGTAGAAATAAAAAAAGCAGAAAAGAAAATAGAAATAAATATAGATAAGAATATTATCATAGATAATAATATTAAAGAGCTAATGCATAGGGACAAGAATGTGGCCGAAAAAATCTTAAACGGCGCTAAATTCTGGGACCTCGGCCAGGCCGCCTTTCTATTAAACCCCCTCGCTCGCGACGAAGCCCCAATGGACTATCAATCCGAGCTTCAAGAATTTCAAAAATATCCACGACTATATAATATATATAAGGATTTTGATCTCCCGCTCATTCCGGTTCTATACAAAATGGAAAAGAAAGGCATGCTCATAGACCGGGCCTATTTTACAAAACTACGCGTTGAATATGGCAAGGAACTAGTTGCACTTGAACAAAAAATTTATACTCTTTCGGACACAACTTTTAATATTAATTCACCAATTCAACTATCAGAAGTGTTATTTACGCATCTAAAACTCTCCACTAAGGGGATCAAAAAGACCACGCGTGGTTACTCAACCGGTGCAAAAGAATTAGACAAACTCAAATCCGCGCATCCCGTGATTGAGCAAATCATCAAATATCGCGAAACCAGCAAGCTTTTAAATACCTATGTCATCCCAATGCCAGACCTAGCGGACAAAGATGATCGCATTCATACCACCTTCACCCAAAATGTCACCGCCACCGGAAGATTAAGCTCCAAAGACCCCAATCTCCAAAATATCCCAGTCCGTACCGAAGAGGGCAAACGCATCCGTACTGGTTTCATTGCGACAAAGGGCAAAAAACTTGTCTCCGCTGATTATTCTCAGTTTGAGCTCCGTCTCGCCGCTGTTCTCGCAAATGATCAAAATCTCATCAAAGATTTCAACGCCGGTATCGATATCCATACCAAGACCGCTTCCGAAGCCTTCAATATTCCTCTAGACCAAGTCACCAAGAGTCAACGTCGCGCCGCTAAGGCCATCAATTTTGGTATCATTTATGGCATGAGCGTAAATGGCTTGGCCGAAGCCACCAAAATGAGTTATATTGATGCCAAAAATTTCATGGAAAGCTACCAAAAGCTCAGAAGTCCAATCATGGATTATATGAAAAAGACTCTAGAAAAAGCCAGAAAAGATGGCTATGTGGAAACTTATTTTGGCCGCCGCCGGCCAACTCCAGATGTCAAATCATCCAATTTCTTGATTAGAACTGCCGCTGAGCGCGCTGCTCAGAACATGCCAATCCAGGGAACCGAAGCCGATCTCATGAAGCGCGCCATGATTAATATAGATAAAAAACTTCCTAAGACCGCTGATCTCATCATGCAGGTTCACGACTCATTGATTGTGGAATGTGATGAAAAAGACGCCGAAAAAATCGGTCAAATTTTGAAGCAAGAAATGGAAGCCATCGCTCCCGAACTTCCCGTGAAGCTAGTTGTAGATGTCACTATCGGTGACAACTGGGGCGAACTATAAAAGTTTTCCACATATAGTGTTAAAAAATCTATTGACTACGCTATATATAGCGCTTATAATAAATATTAGGTATACTTATAACATCAAATTTAAAGCTATTTAAAGGACAAGCCATGAAAAAAATCATCTACAAAAACCCGAACGATGCCGAGAATTTCAGCCTCGCCCGTTTCACTAAATCTCTCAACCAATATGCCAAAATCAGCGAAAAAGAAGTCAAGGAAGCCTTGAAAGATTTTGATCAATACGAAACCATGCACGTTTCTTGCCTCGTGGAAGTCGGCGTCAGATTAATCGAAAAACATGCCGATGAAAAAGTCGCCGCTGAATATTTCAACGCACACGCCGAATACTTTGATGAGGGCAAATTTGAGCGCCTTCGCCGCATCACCGGCTATCTCGTAGGCACATTAGACCGCTGGAACGATGCCAAAAAAGCCGAGGAAAAGGCCCGCGTCAAGCACTCGGTCAACTCCGCCATCGACGATGCCGAGCGCCTCGCCGCCCTCGAGACCCAGGCTATGGCACAAAACATCGCTTATGCTAGATAAAAACTACGTTCTTATTGTATAATAAGAGAAGTTATGCCAGAGTTACCAGAAGTAGAGACTATTAAACGTGGGCTATCAAAATTTATCATCAAGCAAAGAATCAAAAACATCGAGATTTTGTGTGAAAAATCTTTTGTTGGCGCACCAAAATCAGCCATCTCAGGCGCCACTATCATTGGCCTCCGTCGCTTCGGCAAAGCTCTGATTATCGATCTAGACAATGAAAAATCTCTGATGATTCATTTGCGAATGACCGGTCAGCTCATCTATGATCCCCAAGATCGAAAAGAACGCTACGCCGCCGGCCACCCCAGCGAAAATTTTCTAGACCAACTTCCAAACAAGCAAACCCGGGTGATTATAGAATTAAAAAACGGCACTCTGTATTTCAACGACCAGCGCAAATTTGGCTTCATCAAAGTTCTAGAAACTGCCAAACTAGCAGAAGAGCCCTTCATCAAAAAACTAGCCCCCGAGCCATGGAATATCACGCCAGAAGAATTGTGTCGAAAGCTCCAAAAACACCAGAACTCTCCAATCAAAGCCACAATTCTAGATCAGACCATCATTGCCGGTCTCGGCAATATCTACGCCGATGAAACTTTATTTATGTCGAAGATCCATCCAAGCACCAAATCTGGTCAAATTACCAAAGCTCAGACAGAAGCCATCATCAAAAATGCCAGAACAGTTATGGAAAAATCCATCGATTCCGGTGGCTCCACCTTAAAAGATTACAAAAAAGCCGATGGTACCAAAGGCGACTACCTCGACAAATTCGCCCAAGTTTTTAATAAACAGGGCCAGCCCTGCCCAGTCTGCAAAACCATAATTAAGAAAATCAAGGTCGCCGGCCGTGGCACTCATTTTTGCCCACGCTGCCAAAAGGAGAAGAAATGATCAAGATTTTCACCGGTGATGACCGTGTCAGAGCGGGGAACGAGATCAAAAAACTCCTCGGCGAGAACTACGAAGTTATCGATTGTGCCGACCTCACCAAGAGAGACCTACCCATGATTTTTAAAAGCGCCACCTTTTTTGATGAACACCGCCGCATCCTCCTACGTGATTTCACCGCCAACCCAGAAATTTACCCCGAACTCATCAATTACTTAAACACCCCTCACGACATTATTCTCTTAGAAACCAAACTAGACAAGCGCACCACCACCTACAAAGAAATCAAAGACAGGCTCGAAATCAAAGAATTCAAACTCCCGCCCGCCATAGATTTCAGGGAAGTATACGGTATCTACAATTTAGCCAAAAGAGATGGCAAAAAAGCCGTCATAGCTCTAAGGAAAGTCGAATCTAGCGAGGATCCTATCAGATTTACCGGCCTTTTGACCTCTCAGGCTCTCAAAGAATTCAGCCCCAAAAATCCAAAAACCATCAAAATCCTCAAAAAACTAAGCCGTCTCGACATCAATTTAAAGTCCAGTAAAATCGACCCCTGGTTACTCGTGGAGTCGTTTTTACTAGAAATCAGCAACCCAAATTAAGCAAGCTTAACTTTTTTCGCTTTAGCAAAAGCAGCGAGCTGAGATTTGCGGCGAGCCGCGGTATTTTTCTTGATAAGATCTTTCTTTACGGCCTTATCATACTCAGACTGTGCCTTAGACAAACTCTTAGCAGTTGGCTTAGCCTTAAAAGCTTTCACAGCCGCTTTAATATCTTTCTTGATTGAAGCATTGTGCGCGGTGCGCTTAGTAGCTTGTCTCGCAGCTTTTTTAGCAGATTTGATAATCGGCATATTCTCTTATATTTCCTATAGATTAAAAATTAATAACTTTCACTTATTATACCCCATTTACCCCAAAAAGTAAAGAGTAAAAAAAGGCCCCCGAAGGGGCCAAAGGTGGGGGTGTTACTATTTACTGTTTTCTAACTCTAGCCTCCTCCTGATCAAACCACTGATCGAGACTAGATCGCATCTTTTTTGCGCAACTCTTGCCGAATCGCGGATATATCTCCGACGATCCCGATTTGCCACGAAGCTGAGAATGGTTCTCTTACTAGCTTCATCTATCGGCGAAAAACCGATTTTATCACCAACGTCAGAGAGTTTCCTCAGGTAATTCAAATACCGACACTTCCGAGCGTCAAGCTCTATATCGAATTGGGCTCCCTCGTGCCCGTACTCGCGTACGACCTTCTGAGCGGGGAAGATCCCTTCATCGGCGTTGACTCCGAGCTTTTTCAGATGAAGATAACTGCCAACGCTGTTCAAGAAATTTACCAAAGTATCGTAGTAAAGATCAATATCGGTCGGCGCATGATCTTCCTTATCAGGCTTTTCCTCATCAGGCTCTTCCTCGCAAAACTCTTCTTCGTCGAACTCTCCCGGCTTCTGCGGCAAGGCATCCTCACCGTACATTTCTGCAAACTCCTCAGGGGAGTAGCAGCATTCTTCTCCGTTATCGCGAACTACTATAGTTTCTCCGTTATCAAACCAAAAAGCATTAATCATAGTATCACCTCCTGTTAAACTGCACCCCCATATAACTCCATTATACCACAAAACATTAAAAAAGTCAAGCATAAACGAGAAAAAAACCGCATTTTCCACTTGTCAAATAATCAAGCTTATGCTAAAATGAATAAAAAAAGAAAGGTAAAAATGCCAGACGACAATCAAACCACCGATCAAACTACAGATCAAAGCGCGGAACAAGCCGCTAATGAAGCTTTGGAAAAATCCGGAGGTTTGAATGTTGATATGCCAGATTTAAACGATGTAGAATACGCTACTCCTAGCGCCTACATTGATCCAGATTTACCGGCTAATCCTAATCCTATCAAAGATCCAAATGAGTCTGAAGAAGCAGAAGAAGAAAAAGAAGAAGACACTCTCGAGCAAACCCCAGAACAAATCGCCGAAGCCCTCAAGGCCTCTCATGCGGTGATGGCAAGAGTTGCCGAGAAAATCGCCAATTCTAGGAATATTCTCATCGCCACCTCTGGCGATCCATCTGTAGACGAGCTCGCCGCGGCCATTAGCCTTTCACTATTCTTAGACCGCCTTGGCAAACACGCCATTGCTATCCATTCTGGTGACATTCCAAAAGCCCTTGGTTTCTTAAATCCGCAAGACATTTTTGAAACCGATGCCGATGTCCTCCAAGATTTCGTAATTTCTATCAACAAAGAAAAAGCCGACCATCTTCGCTACAAGCTCGATGGCGACCTTGTCAAAGTCTTTATTACCCCATATCACGACAAAATCACCGCCGAAGATTTGGAATATTCTTATGGTGATTACAATATAGATCTAGTCTTAGCCTTAAATGTAGATAACGGCGTAGATTTAGATCCAGCTCTCCGCGAGCACGGCCGCATTATGCAAGATTCCACCGTGGTTAATATCACCACCGGTAATCCTGGCAAATTTGGTGAAATCGAATGGAACAATAAACGCTCCAGCTCTATTTCCGAAATGATCGCTGATTTACTTGTCAACGCCGCTGGTGATGCCAAGCTAGATAGCGAGGAAGCTACTGCTCTCCTTGCTGGTATCGTTGCTTCTACTGATCGTTTTGCTCATGCCAACACTTTTTCTACCACCATGCAAATTGCTTCTCAGCTCATTGAAAACGGTGCCGATCCGCAGCTCGTCGCCGAAAATGTCACCGAGGACGTCGATAACCAATTCTTTAAGTTTTCCGACCTCAAGTCCAAAGAAGATGGGGAAGCAAAGGAAGCTGATTTTGATGCAGATGCGCCAAAGTTTTCTTTTGAACCGACCGAGGAGCCAAAGGAAACCGTAGACCCAAATGATGACACCGCACTCAAGATTTCCCACGGGGAAGCAGAAGCCGAGCCGGCACCAAAACCAGCCGAGGAGCCAAAAGAAGAGGAGCCAAAAGAGGAAGAATCGAAGGAAGCAGAACCAGAAAAAGAAGATGAGTCCAAGGAAGATGAGCCTGAGGCCCCGGGCCTCTTAAATGAGCTCAAAGCTACCGAAGCTAGCTTATCTGGTATCAGCACTCCAGAAGCCGCTGAAGCGCCAGTTGCGCCGGAACCAACTCCGGAGCCAACTCCAGAGCCAGCCTCGGAGCCAGTCGTCCCAACTCCGGAGCCAGTCATCCCAGTCCCAGAGCCACAGCCAGAACCGGCTATCGCTGCACCAGAGCTAACCCCTAGTAGCAAATACGGTCAAATGCTAGAAGATGCTTTAAACGAGCCAGCTGCCGGTGAACCTACTCCTATGGGTAACAGTTTGCCTCCAGCAGAGTCAGCAGTCAACCCTGCCGCATCTGTAGCTCCAGAAGTTACTACCGCGCCAGAAATTAACGGCATGCCAGAAATCAATTACGGCCAGTCCACCGGCGATGTTTTACCGCCGCCACCAGCCCCACCGATTGATATGAGCTCTCCGATGCCTATTCCTATGCCAGGCGACGTTGCTTCCTCACCATCATTAGTCATGCCAGAAGGCGCCGCTGCCGCTCCTTCAGATGTTCCACCGGTTGCTTCAGCCGCACCGGCCACCCCACCGAATCCAAATCCAGCCCCAGCTCCAGATGCGTTCACTATCCCAGGCGTATAAAAACACCTTGTAATTCCGGTAAAAATGGTATATAATATATATACAGTACTTTATAGTGTGGATTCGTAGCTCAGTTGGTTAGAGCGCTGCCCTGTCACGGCAGAGGTCGCGAGTTCGAGTCTCGTCGGATCCGCCATTTTTTGTTGCCAAAAAACTCTTGACATTCCGGCTTGGGGTGGTAAAATAAGGATAAGAGTAAAGAGTTAAACAAAAACTACACAAACTTTAACTTAGACAAAAAAAGAAAGGTATAACATGTTCGGGGTCATACAAACGAACAATGAAACTTTTATTAAAATACAGCGGTAGGTCCGTATTATAGGGACTATTTCCGCATTTATTTTATTATTATTAACATTTTTTGCTGCCTTCCCGGTTATAAATAAGACCATGGAAGCCGAAGCTGCTCCTGGCACTGCTCCAGC
>JAGCBP010000010.1 GCA_017652105.1 Candidatus Saccharimonadota bacterium | reverse complement strand
TGGTGATGGGGTGTTTGAAGTGATGTCCACTAATGGTGATACGCACCTTGGTGGTGAAGACTTTGATAATATCCTTGTGAATTTCCTCGTGGATGAATTTAAGAAAGAATCTGGTATTGATGTAAAAAATGACGCAGCAGCAATGCAACGGATTAAAGATGAGGCGGAAAAAGCCAAGAAGGAACTTTCCTCCTCTACTTCTACCGACATTAACTTGCCGTTTTTGTCTGCAGATTCGGAAGGGCCAAAGCATTTTGAGTATACTTTGACTCGGGCTAAACTTGAGGAATTGGTACAACCGCTACTTGATAGATTGACTGAGCCGGTAGAAAAGGCACTGAAAGATGCTAAACTCAAAACTTCTGATATTAATGAAATCGTGATGGTGGGTGGTATGACTAGAATGCCAGCGGTGGTAGAAAAAGTGAAATCTATCTTTGGTAAAGATCCAATGCAGGGTGTGAACCCAGATGAGGTAGTGGCGGTGGGTGCTGCGATTCAAGGTGGCGTTTTGCAAGGTGACGTGAAGGACGTGCTCCTGCTTGACGTAACTCCATTGACCCTTGGTATTGAAACCATGGGTGGTGTACGTACTCCCCTCATTGATCGCAATACTACGATTCCGACTTCTAAGTCTGAGGTGTTCTCTACGGCTTCTGACAATCAGCCACAAGTGGAAATTCACGTACTTCAAGGTGAACGCGAATTTGCGGCGGATAACAAGTCGCTCGGTAGATTTATCCTTGATGGAATTGCTCCAGCACCACGTGGGGTGCCACAGATTGAAGTGACCTTTAACTTGGATGCAAACGGTATTCTTAATGTAACTGCCAAAGATAAGGGAACTGGCAAAGAGCAATCTATTACCATTCAAAACTCTGGCAATATGAGCAAAGAGGATATTGAAAAGGCACAAAAAGAAGCAGAACTTCACGCTGAGGAAGACAAGAAAAAGAAAGATACTATTGATGTAAAGAACCGCCTTGAGAATGCAATTTATCAGGCAGAAAAGATGCCAGATGAATACAAAGACAAGATTTCTGATGAGGATAAAGAAACTATCAAGAAGGCGGTAGAAGAAGCTAAGAAAGTTCTGAATGATGCAGATGCAGACAAAGATGCGCTTGAAGCAGCGGCAAAGGAACTTAGCGATAAGATTATGCCAATTGGCGCAAAGATGTATCAAGAGGCTTCCAAAGATGAGTCAAAGACTGAGGATGCTAAGACTTCTGATACTGGCAAATCTGCCGATGACGATGCCGTTGAAGGCGAAGTAGTAGATAAGTAAGCATAAAAAATGGTGACCCGGGTGCGAGTCGAACGCACAACCTTTTCCTTAGGACGGAACTGCTCTATCCATTGAGCTACCGGGCCACTTATGTTATACTTGTATTATTATATCATGAAATTACTATCTAAGAAAGAGAATAAGACTGAGCAAGAGAAGGTAGATGAGCGGCGCGAGGAGGTGCTAGCGACCGGGCGCAAGTTTAAATATCCTTTGCAGTGGACTAAGCATCGGGTGGTAATGAGTACGATTTTGATTGCTTTTGTGGTGATTGCGATTATTATTACGAGCGGTTGGCTGGCGCTTTATCGGTTTAATATGACAGATGATATGCTATTTAGAATCACCAAGATTTTGCCAATTTCGGTGGCGAGTGTGGATGATGAAGCGGTGAGATTTTCGGACTATTTATTGCTTTATCGGAGTAGTATTACTTCTATTGAGAGGCAATCTGGACAAGTGGATAATGAAGCTTCGGTAGAGGATTTGAAAAAACAATATAAAAAAGCGGCGCTTGAAGAGGCTGAGAAATATACTTACGCGAGTAAATTAGCTAAAGAAAATGAAATTGTCGTAACTGATGACGAAGTGAAAACTGAGTTCGAAAGACATTTGCACATTGGTGGGGTAGAAAGAAGCGAGGAAAGCTTTGTTAAAATTATTGAAGATAATTTTGGACTTTCTAAAAGCGAGTACGAGAGGATGCTATATTTGACTCTACTTAAGGCCAAAGTGGAGGAAAAGATCGATACAAAAGCGGCTGAAATCTCTGAAAAAGTTGAAAAAATGTTGGCCGAGAACGGCGGTAATTACACGGCAGTGGCGGAAGCTCTAGGTGACGAAATTAATTATGAGGAAACTGGTGGTTTTGTATCGGCGCAAAATATTGATGGCGGTAGAGCTTCGGAAGCAATTAAACTAGAACCGGGCGGACAATCTGGTAAATTTGTGTCGATCAATGGTGATGGGTACTATTTTGTGAAATTGATTGAGAAGACTGATACGGAAGTGAACTTCGTTTCGATCAAAGTGCCATTTACGGAATTTCAAACTAAGTTTGAGGAACTAGAAAAAGATGGCGAAATCGATGAATTTATCACGATAGATCAAGAAGAAAATCAACAAAATTAACTTAAATTGTAACTGAGCCTGACTAAATCTGCTAGTTCTGATTCTGATAGTTGGTCCCCAGCGGTAACAATTTCTACGCCACCTTTGCCGAAATATCGAGAGTCCATGACGGATTCGTATTTTTCTGTGAGTAATTTTCTGAGTTCTGGATCGGTTCTAAGCTCGAGGGTATTTTTGTTGATGACTAGAAAAGCTTTGTCGCCTTTCAAAAATAATTCTCGTTTGTGGTTTTCATCGATCTTTTCAATTTTTGAAGTATATTCACCAATACCGGTTACTTTAGAAATGTCAAATACCATTTTAACTCCTCAATTGAACCTTCGATATCGGAAAGTGCACGGTGGGCTTCTGGTTTGATGAACTTTCGACCGAGGGCATTTTCAAAATATATTTTCCAGGCGGAAACATCTAGCATACGGTAGTGCAATCGTTTGTTTAGCTCTGGCATTTCGCGTTCGATAAACTTGCGATCTTGATGAATAGAATTGCCGGCAAGATAAATTTCTTTGCCAAAGTTTTTGTCGATGAAGTTGATAAGTTCTTGCTCAACTTCTTTGATTGGTTTGCCATCTTTATTCTGCTCAATTAGAGCATTTTTGGACTCTTGGTTTTTGTCCCAAAATTCGCCGACCATGCGTTCTTTGATAAGTTTGTCAGAAACTTTGACTACTGCTTCGTAAGTAGCTAAGTTTTTGAGACTCATATTGGTGGCGATAGCGGCGACTTCTAGAATCTTGTCTTTTTCGGGATCTAGCCCGGTCATTTCTAAGTCAATCCATAGTAATTTTGCTTTGGCCATTTACATTTCCTCCGGAATTTTTATGCCTAAAATATTTAAACCATGGTTCATGGTGCTATAATACACTTGGACTAATTTGACGCGCTCGCCTGCTTCAGCGCTACCGGCGACTTGGCAATTTTCGTAAAATCTGGAAAATTCTTGGGAAAGTTCGTATAGAAAATTAGCGAGTTTGTGCGGGGCCATTTCGGCCACGGCTTCATCTAGTAATTCTTGGTAGCCTAAGAGCTTTTTGGCGAGATTTCTTTCATATATATTATATATATAGGTGTTTATCTCTTGAGTATTGGTGGAATTTGCAAGAATTTTTTTAGCGCGAACGGATGAGTATAATAGATACGGGCCGGAGTTGCCGGTCATTTTGACGGATTCTTTGGGATCAAAAATGATGTTGCCACCCATTTTGTATTTCAAGAAAGCGTATTTGGTGGCGGCAAGGGAGATGGTTTTGTCGGTAGAATTATAGGCATTTTTCAGCTCGGTATCGATCATGTCTAGGACATCGACAGCTTTTAAGAAATTACCTTTTCTGGAAGACATTTTGACATTGCCAGGGAGTTTGACTAGACCGTGAGTGAGATGAGAAGTTTTTGCAACTAAATCTTTAGCATATTGCTCGACAGATTTCAAAACAACTTTCATATATTCGAGCTGCTCGGAACCGGTGATAACAATAGATTTATCAAAATGATAATCGGCGTATTTTTGGAAAATCAGGCCAACATCTTTGGTTTCGTATGTAGGGACACCTTCTCTATTGATGAAGACACGAGTGTGGAGACCGTATTTTTCGCCGTTAAAAATGACAGCGCCATCGGAAATCTCGTAAACACCTTTTGCTAACTCTGCTTTGACTTTAGTGAGGCCCAAGTTTGCGACGGTGGATTCTGGGTAATATTTGTCGAATTTGACACCAATTTTGGCATAAAAATCTTGGAAATATGCGTAGGAAAGTTCGCGGCCTTTCCAGTAAAGTTCGGCGAGCTCTCCCTCGTGGATGCTTTCGGCGTTGATCTGGTAAATTTCTTTGTTTAAGGCGGTGATTTCGGCTTTGGCTGCCTCATCATCCTCATAAACGGCGGTACCTTCGACGTAGCATCTGGCGATGTCCTCGATAGTGAGGTCGGTGGGATTTTTTTGTTTCAAAATATACATGGTTTTGGCGACATGAAGGCCGACATCGCCGCCAAAATTGGCGCGAATGACTTTGGCGCCGGCGTATTCGTAAAGCCTAGAAATAGAATCGCCAACTACGGAAGTGTAAAGGTGGCCGACATGAAGGACTTTGAATGGATTGGGATCGGAAAATTCGCAGACGATGGTTTGATTTTTGAATTTGCTAGAAGAAACATTGAAATCTTTGGCTAAACTAGAGATGGTTGAGCGCAAATAATCATCGGAAATTCTAAAATTGATAAAACCTGGTGCGCTGACAAAAGTGTCTTTAAGCTGACCGCTTAGCTCCTCGGCGATTTCTAAAGGATTTTTGTGCAAATCTTTGGCGAGCCTTAAGGGCGTGTTGGAAGAATAATCAGCATCGATATTATCTGGAGCGACGGTTAATTCTGGCTCAAAATCAAGATTGTAAAGATTCTTGATGGCCGTTTTGAGATTTTCTCGCAGATTTTCCATATATGTATAAATTATAGCATATTTCTCTGTAATATGATATAATAAGAGAAGCTGTGCGGGTATCGTATAACGGCTATTATGTATCCTTCCCAAGGATGAGATTGGAGTCCGACTCTCCATACCCGCACCATTTTTTGTGCTATAATAAAAGTATGGCAATAGAGAGATTAGTGGAGCCTACTCTGGAAGTCGATGATAATGAGGAAGAGAAGATTGAAACTTCGCTTCGGCCAATTTCTTTTGATGAGTATATCGGGCAGACGCATCTCAAAAACAACTTGAAACTCGCGATTGATGCGGTAAAAAAACGGGGAAAAGGCGCGGTTCTAGACCATGTATTATTATATGGTCCACCTGGGCTTGGCAAAACTACTATGGCAGGGGTGATAGCACACGAACTAGGTGCTTCGCTTAGGGTGACTTCGGGGCCGGCCATAGAAAGAGCAGGGGATTTGGCTTCGATTCTGACGAATCTTAAAGAGGGGGATGTATTGTTTATAGATGAAATTCATCGGCTAAGAAGGGCGGTGGAAGAGATTTTGTACTCAGCGATGGAAGATTATAAGATTGATATTGTGATAGGAAAAGGGCCGGCGGCTAGATCGATGCGACTAGACCTTCCTAAAATCACGGTGATTGGAGCAACTACAAGAACTGGAGCTTTGGCCGGACCGCTGAGAGATAGGTTTGGGATTGTGCACAGATTAGAATACTATAAAGAACCGGAAATCGAGGAAATTATTGCGAGGACTTCTAAGATTTTGGGTACAGAGATTAAGTCGGAAGCATTGAAACTTTTGGCGACTAGATCTCGCCTAACACCGAGGATTGCAAACCGGCTGTTTAGAAGGGTGAGAGATTATGCGGATGTAAATGGTGATGGTATTGTGGATACGATGGTAGCAGAGAAGGCTTTGGATCTGATGGAAATTGATTCTCTCGGGCTTGATCCGGCGGATAGAAATATGTTGAGATTAATGTGGGAAAATTACGGTGACAAGCCGGTGGGGCTAACTACGATTGCAGCTTTGACTGGGGATGAAGCTAGCACAATCGAAGATTTTTATGAGCCGTATTTACTTCAAATGGGGTTGATTGCGAGAACCCCGAAAGGAAGGGTGGTGACAGAAAAGGGGAGAAAGGCGGTAAAGGGCTAAAATATTTACAAAGATTATAAAGTGTGATATAATATTATAAAGGAGTTACCATATGGATGAAGGTTTGGTAAAAATCCGACACGAAAGAAGCGTAAAAGATTTTCCATTTTTGAAACTAGAAGATAACGAATATGTGGAATTCGCTTTCAAGAGAGCAAAAATTTGGTTAAACTTGATTTTAGGCGGTCTGGTGGCTGGCCTGATTTTTATCTTGTTGGCCTTTCTCTTGGTGCTTCTAGGGAGAGATTCGCTTGATTCTACTGGAATTAGCTTTTTGTATATTATATTGGGAGCGCTGCTTTTGTCGGTGGTGGTAGCAGGATTTTTCACATTAATGGTGTATAAAGGGAATAGATTGTTCATTACGAATAAACACGTCATTCAAATGACGATGCTATCTCCCCTAGCTAGTTCTCTTAATATGATTGATCTTGCTTCGATCGAGGATACGAGTTTTTCACAGAATGGAGTTTTGCAAAAAGTGTTTGGCTATGGGACTTTTCGCTTAGCTACAGTAGGTGAGGAGACAACCTATACTTTCAAAAATTCTGATATTACTCAAGAAGAGCTTAAGGCGGTAGCAAAATTGATTACTACGGCAAAGACTTATGATGACAAAGATAATGTGTTTATCGTAAGCTAATTTTTGCGATTGGTTTTGATATAATCGGCTTCTTTTTCTAGGTCGGCTTTTAAGATATATTCTTTGCATTTGCCGTTGTTGCAGTTGGCTGGTTCGTACGAATAAGAACTTTTGGAATCACCGAGATTATAACCATCCGGATCGGTCCAGAGAGCCGGATCGATAACGGTGATATTTTTTTCGGAGATGGTTTCTGGGTAGTAGCCGTTATCTTTGTAAAAACTTTCCTCCAGGGCATAATACATGGCGTTGATGGCGGTTTTTCTGGTTTCGTCACGGTCTAAAGCGTCAAAGTTGGCTTTTTGGACAAAAAATAGAACAAAAAGAAGACCGGCAAAAGTGGCCACAATAGCAAGCTCAATTAGGGTAAAGCCTGATTTTGGTTTTTGCGTGTGCTTCTCCATGTCTTTTATTATAGCATATTTTGTGATATAATATATAAATATGGTACTGTAGCTCAGTTGGTTAGAGCGTGGGACTCATAAGCCCAAGGTCGGTGGTTCGAAACCACCCAGTACCACCATTTTTTACTTGAGCGCCCGTAGCTCAGTGGATAGAGCACCAGCTTCCGGAGCTGGGTGTCGTAGGTTCGACTCCTATCGGGCGTACCAAAAAAGAGCCTCTTGGCTCTATTTTTTGTGGTACACCCGGAGGGACTCGAACCCACGACTTTCTGTTCCGAAGACAGACGCTCTAATCCACTGAGCTACGGGTGCATGTATATATATTATACCATAAGCTAGAGGTGGGGGGTTGATTTTTTGATATCGGTGTGCCTATAATACCGCATGATAAAAATTATGAGAAGTGTGCATCAGTCATGGGGAGTAGTGACGCTATCTGCGGGGGTTGTGGCGGGGTGTATTCTGGGGATGGTTCTGAGAATAAATTATTTTGCAAATCCTTGGTGGCTTTTTGCGGTGGTGGGGATTTTTGGGCTGATGTATTTGAAGCCGAAATATTTAACCGTAGGAGTGTGTTTGATTGCAGGAATGGTGTTGGCGTTTTTTAGAATTTCCGCAGTACTGTCTAGTGATACTGAAGTCAAATTGGGCGTGGATGTGGGAACAGAGCAATTGGTGGAAGGAGCGAGAGATTGGTTTTCGGAGAGAATCGACTCTGCTTTGCCGGAGCGGGAAGCTAAGCTGGGAATGTCATATCTTTTGGGAATGAAAAGTGGAATAGATAAAAAACTTTTGGAAAATTTGAGGGCGGTAGGACTCACGCATATTGTGGTGGCGAGCGGGGCGCATCTATCGATTTTGGTAGAGATTGCGAGAAAGATTTTTGGGAGGATTTCTAGGTTTTCGGGGTTGCTGTTTTCGGTGTTGTTCGTACTGTTTTTTATGTGTATGGTGGGATGGACGCCGTCGATTCTACGGGCGGGGGTGATGGCGATTTTGACACTTCTGGCTTGGCGAACCGGACGGAAAATTGCACCTTGGCGGTTGATTTTGATGGTGATGGCGTTTACGTTGGTTTTGAATCCGCTGTTTTTGACTGATATTGGCTGGTTGCTGTCGTTTGCAAGCTATGCAGGGATCATGCTAATTGGACCTGGGTTAACACGATTTTTCTACGGAGAGAAAAAGCCGGGATCTGTGGCAAGCGTGGTTCTTACTACAGTGGCAGCAACTTTGATGACGCTACCGATTACTTTATATTATTTTGGGCAAGTGTCGTTGATTTCGGTGGTGGCGAATCTTTTGATTTTGCCGACTCTGCCGTATGCGATGGGATTGGTGTTTTTGGCTGGGGTGTTTGCGGGCGTGCCGGGGTTATCGGTAGTAGTAGGATTTTTGGCGGAGAAATTGTTGGATTTTCATATTTTGGTGGTGGAGTGGTTTGGCTCTATGGAACAATTTTTGATTAAAATTGAGCCGTATGAGCCGAGGGTATTTTTACTGTATTTGGTGGTTTTGGTGCCAATGGGATGGATGGTGGCCAAAAAAGTCTTGCATTTTCAAAAATCTTATGCTAACATGAAGTAAATAAGTCATACATTTATAGAAAGGTCATATAGATAATATGAAAAATGCAATCAATAAAATCAAACAAAAATTAGCATCCTATATATATATATATATATAGGTCGCGCTTCAACTCTTTAAACTCTTACATCAAGAATTCTCG
>JAGCBP010000009.1 GCA_017652105.1 Candidatus Saccharimonadota bacterium | reverse complement strand
TTTCTAATACTTTTTGTGTGGTTTTTGACACGATGACCTCTCTTTTTTGTTAGTTATATTATAACCCTTATGTTATATATAATTATACACAAGAAATGTAATTGCAGGGGGTTTGCTTATTGAATAATGTCTATTTCAATTTGCAACGAACTGATAGACCGCTAGTTCTTGTTTGGAAGTTGGTCGCGCTTAGGGTTGATGTTGCGTTATTGTAAAATAGCATATGGCGATAAACTTTATTGCCACCATTACCAGGGTTATAAAGACTACTAGACCACCAATATCCATAACTTGAGTTAAAAGATTCGTAGACATATCGTCCGCTTACTACGACATTGAACTCGTCTTTATATGAGGTGATTGTGGCAAATTCTGATTGTGTAGGTAACTTCCATCCTTTTGGGCATATATCATATGTTACTGTGTCGGAGTTGTTGTTTGTAGTAATTGTACCGACCGAGGCTGCCGCATAGTTGTAATAACCTCCATACTTTGAACTGCATGCCATCTTTGGCACACTATAATCTTCTGTTGTCGTCAAGCTCGCAGTAGGCGTGTACCAACCAGATGAAACATTGGAATAGCTACTAGTCAAATACTTACTGACCATCGTATCTCCGTAACTAGTCCCAGAACCGTTACACCCAATGGCCAAATTTCTAGTCATCCAACAGCCTCCGTTGATGTATCGTACTGAGTAGACTTGATTATCGCGCCTATCAGTCGCTATAGCGGTAGGGCCGGTAGCTTTAGCTGCACAAGTGGAAGCTGTTAGGTCTTGCAGATACCCTAAATCTACGTCACTGATTTTTCCAGTGGCTGTGATTACGGCATTATTGGTAGGTCTAATAGTAAAGGTTGTAGGGTTGGTAGAAGTAGACCCGATGGTGCCGTAACTATAGTAGTCGTTTAACTTATTTAACCCCCAGCTTACGAATTCACTACCTGAGGCAAGACTCATACTTAAATTATACTCTACCCCATATGTCAGACTGACAGTACCACCACTGGATGATACTGTTTTTGTGCTTTCTCCATTAGCAGAAAAACTAACACTAGATACGCCTGCACCAGCAAAATTTACAGTAACAGTATAGTGTTTTTCGGTTTCTCCTATCATGCAGCGGACGCTTCCACCTCTTTGATAACCAATATTGCTTGCGTCTGGGGAGACATTTGTGTCACTGACGGTTAGTGCATGTATAGAGCTAGAATCAGTCTTTTTGTTTATAGTAGAAGACCAATATGCACTATTAGTGCCTTGACTCATTGGCGTTGATAAGTAAAAGAAACCTGCCAAATTAAATGCTAGCCCACCATCTTGGATTGAACCGCGCATTTTGTTGATAGAATTATAGTTTTGATTATCGTACAAGACTTGAAATTCACCTGCCTCTCCACCGATAGGTAACCTCCATCCCTTTGGGCAAATATCCTGTGTTATCCTGTTTAATCCCAAAGAGAAAGTACCCGCTGAAGTAGTATAGTAATTATATAATGTACCGTATTTGGTCATAGAGACCGAATCCGTATCTAAACCATTGGCGCTATTAGATGTAGTAATTGGTATGAACTCGCCATCTGTATAGGCACCTGAACCCGATGACTTTTTCCAGCTATTAAATGTGCTCGCGACAATAGTAGTGGTGAGGTTGGTATTTGCACTCGTGAGATCCCGTGTAAGGGTGGTCGCACCAAGATTAAGATTGTTTAACATCCAACAGTTGCCATCGGCGAGTTTTTGAATTGTATAAATTTGATCATCGCGATTGTCATAGACCTCTTGAGGAGAAGTAGGACAGGTGGAAAGCGTGACATCCTGCAGGGCCATCATATTTGTCTTTCCAACAATTCTAACCCTGCCATCTGCAGTACCTATAGTAAAACTTGGATTGGCTGCAGTAGTAGAGCTAAGACTACCTTGAGAGCTAATTTTGACCCAGCTATCTAACCCGTAACCATCGGTGAATGTTGGATAAAGATAGTATGCGGTGCTTTCTTGTAGGTTCGACACCGAACCACCGGAGGTAGACACAGTACCTTTTATGTTGTTCCCTGTGCAATTTCCAGTTACGCTACAGATTTTGACGCTTTCCACACCTGTGCCAGCAAAATCAATAGTGAGATTGTGGACATTTGGAGTCCATGTAGTATAAAGAGTGGCGATGTTGGTAACGGAAGTTTGGTTGATAAAGTCAAAATAGACAGTACTAGAAACTGTACTTGGCTGGTAAATAGTGCCGCTACACGAGGTGTCGTTATTTGTCGCTGTACCATCGCACCAACCGGCAAAAGTATAACCTGTACGGGTTGGAATATTTGTTGGTAAAGCCACGCTGGTTTTCATAGTGGTGCTTGAAAGAGTTTCTGGCATATTTGCTATGCTATTATCGCCAGTGTTATCGGCAAAATTTAGAGTGTAAGTAACAGGATTGCCCACAGCACTCAGTGTAAAAGTATTGGTATATGTACCAGCTGGAGTAGAATAATCTGCCCTAGCGCCAAGTGCAATGGTGTAAATGTTGGCATTGGAATTGGCGATAGCGGTAGTGTCTAGGGTAGAGGCGGTGGTGGTAGGAGCCGGCAAGAAGTCAGAATTGTCGGATGAATTATATTTGCTTGGTTTGTAGCCCCATTTACCATTGAAGACTGAGTTGTCAAAAGCAGCGGCAGTGGTAGCATTAGAGATTGATGTAAATGAGGTACCAGTAGTTACGTTGGTGAGATTACTGCTATTTTCGTTCCCTGAGATTGTAAGGGTATAACCAGATGAATTATTAGTAGTCACACCAAACTCAGCAAGATCGGACTCGGTGGTGGTAGCGAATGTTCCATCTGTGTTATGAACTAGTAGCTCTAATCCAGCGCTACTTTTACCCTGACTTATATTAATATAGGAATTGGAAGCGGTGCCAGTTGCCTCTATGGAAGAAACATGTATCACGATTGGACAGATAGTTGTGATGAAAATTAAGAGTAACAAAATACTAGAAATGCTCCCGGCTATCCGAATATCCCTACTTTTTTTGATGTAAGAATAGTTATGCATGGGTTTTTGCAAAAACCATAGCAAGCGCATGGCCATTAATTTTAACTCCTAAACTCTTTACTCTAGTCTAATTATAGCATAAGCAAAATATAAATAAAAATGCTTTTTGTGAGTTTTTTTAATCTTCTAGAAGTTTGCGAATAAGGGAGGTGATAAGGTCTTTTTCGGTAGGGTTTGACTCAGCGATTAGAAGAGCTAGGGCAGTGAGGGCACGATCCGATATTTTGGTTTCGCCATTTTTAGTGAGGTTTTCGTCATTGATGGTGAGAAAAACAATAAAAAGTAGTGAGCCGATACGTTTATTGCCATCATAAAAGGGGTGGTCTTTGATAACAAAATATAGCAAATGGGCGGCTTTTTCGGCAATGGTGGGATAGAGATCTTCACCATCATAGCTCTGATAGATGCCTTCGATGGAACCTTTAAACGAATCGTTTCTAGGTTTGCCAAAGAGATCGCTACCGTTGACAGATTTTTTGAGGCCTTCAATAACCTCGGTGCAAAATTCTGGAGTAAGTTTTTTCCCTTTTTTGGTTTTTTTGTTGAGGCTAGAGAGGTCAATGAAGCCATCGTCATATTCTTTTAATGTTTTGAAGCTGGTAGAATATTTGGAAATGACTTCGAGTACGCCGTTGGCTTCGCCAGCATCGAGAGCCTGATGTGTGATTAGGCGCCTGACTACGCCCATCATTGATTCAACTTCTTTAAGTTTTTTGGAATCAAGAGACTTTAATCTTCTCTCGTTGATGGCAACACCTTTGGTAAGGTAGTTGCGGAGAACAGTGGTGGCCCAGATACGAAAGTCGGTGGCTTTTTTGGAGTTGACGCGATAGCCGACAGAGATAATAGCATCGAGATTGTACATGTTAATTTCACGAGTAACTTTGCGTTTCCCCTCTGTTCGAACTTGGAAGTTTTTCTTCCAAGTTCGATTTTTATCCAATTCATTAGTTCCATAAATACTTGTTAAATGAAGCGCTATATTTCTTCTAGTGACTCCTAATTTTTCTGCGATTTGCTCGGGTGTCGCCCAAATAGTTTCTTCCTCTGTATCAACGCTAAAGACAATTTCCCCTTCTGCTAATTTATAGATTTCTATCTGATTATTATCTGTCATTCTCTTATTATAACATGAACTCACAAATTTTATTTGTGGGTTGAACTATTTGATTTTTTCGAATAGTTAGGTTTAAGCCGAGGCCATTTCATCGAATTCTTCCATCGAGGTGATGAGGAGTTCACGAGGTTTAGTGCCGTTAACCGGACCGATCACACCGAGCTCTTCGAGCCAGACACCAAGACCAGAGACATAACCGTGAGATTTGCTTAAGTAGGTCTGGAGAAGGCTAGTGGAGAACTTGCCGTTTTTGAGGCAGATTTCGATAGCTTTTCTGACTAGTGGATCTTGCGGATCAAACTTGCGGCCAAGACCATCCATATCGCTAAGACCACCGCCACCACCTTTCATAGCCACAACTTGGGCAATAACTTCATCATTGTACTGAGGTGGACGCTGGCTTCTGAGAAAATCGGTGACTTTCTTGATGTCGCCATCTGGAGTCCAGGCACCCTGAATACGCTCTGGGCCATTACTTGTTTGCTCGGAAGAAAGTAACATATCACCCTGACCTAAGAGTTTATCTGCGCCAGAGGAATCTAGAATAATCCGAGAGTCCATGGAACTGAGAACACGAAAGGCAATACGAGATGGAATGTTACCTTTGATGAGACCGGTAATGACCTTTACCACTGGTTTCTGGGTGGCAAGCACGAGATGCATACCAGCAGCCCGACCGAGTTGAGCAATACGGACGATCAGTGGCTCAAGCTCTTTTGAGGCCTGCATCATAAGGTCGGACATTTCGTCGATTACGATGACGATGTATGGCATCTTCTCGTTGCCTTCTTCGTCTTTTTTCTCTTTCATAAGTTTGTTGTAGTCATAGATATTTTTGACGCCAGCTTCTTCCATGATGGTGTAGCGACGGTCCATCTCAGTAGCAGCCCATTTCATGGCAGAAAGAGCTTTGGCGGTATCGTTGATAATAGGTGTGAGAAGATGTGGGATGTCTTTGTAAACGGCCATCTCCACACGTTTTGGATCGACAATAATAAGACGCATATCTGATGGAGAATTGCGATAAAGGAGCGACATAATAAGAGTGTTGGTCATAACAGATTTACCAGAACCGGTGGTACCGGCGATAAGAAGGTGGCGCATGTCAGCAAGGTCGGCAACAACTGGCTTGCCAGAAATGTCTTTGCCTACAGCGAAAGTAAGCGGGGCTTTGCTATGGCGCCATTCTTCAGACTCAATCATGCCACGAAGTGAGACCCCTTCAGCATGAATATTTGGTACTTCTACACCAATCAATTGAGTACCCGGAATTGGAGCTTCGATACGAACAGTTTTGGCGGAAAGTTTGTAAGCTAACTCTTTGTCGCGAGCGGAAATCTTGGATAGATTGACACCGCCTGGGGCTTTTAAAGTGTACTGAGTAACGCGTGGGCCAACATTGGCACCTTTCATCTCTACGTCGATGCCAAATTCGGCTAACGTATTTTGAATGATAATAGCATTCTGTTGGATATTACCAGCATCGGCTGGAGATTGTTTTTTTGTAAGAAGGTCGGTTGAGGGCATTTTCCAATCCGGATCATCGGCAGCCACCAGTGCGGTAGGCTCTTTTGGTGAATCCTTTTCTTTGACTTCTGGTTTTTTGATGGTGAGTTCTTTTTGCTTGCGACGAAGGAAGCCGCCTCGTTTTGGAGTTTTGTCGGTAATTTCTGGGAAACTAGAGTTGACTTTGATTTCTAGCTGGCCTTTTTCCTCGTCTTTTTCGTCTGAATCTTTTTCAGACTTTTTGGCCGGCCTAGCAATTTTTTTGGCTCCTCTAAAGAAAGCGGCAGGAGAAAGCTGGAGGATAAAAGCGAGCGTGATAAAAATTAGTATGATGTATATAACGATGACAAAACCCTGATCAAGAACTTGAGTCATAATACTATTGAGCCAACTACCAACAATACCGCCATTATTCCAAATAGCGCCGATGCCGGAAATCCAAAGCAGCATAAGAATGCTAAAAATATAAACTGGAATAGCTACACGATTGGTGTCGGAGCGAAAAATTTTGACTGCGAGGTAAACCAAAATTGCTGGAATAAAATAGCTGGCAAGGCCAATTCCCTGCAATAAAATTTTGTGAGTGTTGTTTAAAAATGAACCGCCGTGATCAAACCAAGTGATGACAAAGAATAGCGAGAGAGCAATCATCAGAACTGCAAAAATCTGGTGCCAAAAACCACCTGGGAGTTCGTATTCGGTATTAACTTCTTTTTCGGCGGCTTTTTTGGAAGGCCGCTTGACAGATTTGGAGGTCTTATGGGAAGTTTTTCTGGTGTTTCTTCTTCTTGATGCTGGCATGATATTTTTATTATAGCATAAATAGAAAAGGCTGCCTAATTTAGACAGCCTTTTGGTTAGGTTTGTTAATCTTTTTTGAATTTTTCGGCTACAGAATCGTTGAAGGAAACCCCGCTATTGATGTCTCCTTCGGGATGGGCGCCAAAATCATAATCTTTGCCCGGGAAGAGGGCATTCAAAACAATACCGACAATAGCAGCTAATGCCAACGCTGTAAGAGTGATCGGCGTACCAGCAACGGTGAAGGTAACTCCGTCGGTGAAGCCAAGTCCTACTACCATGATAGCCGCAAGGACAATAAGGTTGCGCGGGATAGTAAGATCTACGTGGTTTTCCACGAGATTGCGAATACCAATAGCAGAAATCATGCCGTAGAGTACAAGGCTGATACCACCAATAATAGCGGTAGGCATGCTACCAATTACGCTTGAGAGTTTCGGAACGAAACCCAACACGATAGCATAGCAGGCAGCTAACCGTATCACCATGGGATCATAAACTTTGGAAAGCGCCAAGACACCAGTGTTTTCACCGTAAGTGGTATTGGCAGGGCCACCGACTAAGCCAGCCAGGGCTGTGGCCAAACCATCGCCTATGAGCGTGCGGTGAAGACCGGGCTTTTCGATAAAATTCTCACCGACCGTAGCACTGATAGCGCTGATATCACCAATATGTTCCATCATGGTAGCAATAGCAATCGGTGCCATTACCAGAATGGCCGAAATGTCAAACTTGGCAAGGATAAGCGGCGGCAAACCGAACCAATTAGAGCTACCAATGGTGGCAGTATTGATAATAGCACTGCCATCGGCATTGGTGAGCCCCATCGCCTGCATCGCTAAGGCAATTAAGTAGGAAGCGACCACTCCGATCAAGATCGGGATGATTTTTATCATTCCTTTGCCCCAGATATTGCATACGATTACGATACCGGCTGCAATAAGTGCCAGAGGCCAATTGACGGAGCAATTAGCAATGGCAGACGGTGCTAAATTCAAGCCGATACAGATAATCATCGGCCCAGTAACTACCGGTGGCAAAAAGCGCATGACTTTTTTCACTCCGACTACTTTGAATAAAGCAGCCAGAACAAAATACAAAAGTCCGGCAATAACAATACCACCGCAGGCATAAGGGAGTTTTTCCCCGTAAGTCATTCCTTCGAAGCGGCCCTGATTCAACTCTGCAATAGTGGCAAAACCGCCCAAGAACGCAAAGCTGGAACCAAGGAATGCAGGTACATTACCTTTGGCAATAGCGTGGAACAACAGAGTGCCGACACCAGCGCAGACCAGGGTGGTCTGGACCGAGAGCCCTTCACCATGGAAATAACCGCTTACCAAGATAGGGACCAAGATAGTTGCGCCAAACATGGCAAACATGTGCTGAAGGCCTAAGATAGGCTTTTGCTTGGTGGATATTGTCGTTGTAGCTCCTGAATTTGTCTTTTTTTCCATAAAATTTCCCCCTTTTCTGGAATATTGTTTTTGACAAACAAACCTAATTTGAAAGGAACCAGGAGCTTCCCACCCTGGCTCTACAAAAATAGAGCGCCCAACTCTTTAGAGTATTATAACACACTTTTAAAAATCAGGAAAGTGTGGTAGAATAAAGACATCGTTGGACCGTCGCCAAGCGGTAAGGCACTGGGTTTTGGTCCCAGCATTCGCAGGTTCGAATCCTGCCGGTCCAGCCATTTTTTGTTGTTGTAAAAAATACATCAAAAAGTGCTTAATTTGGCGTTTTTTTGCACTTTTTATTCCAATTATGCTAAAATATAAGTATGCGAGTGTGGAGGTTGTTCCCTTGAAAGGGAATAAAAAATTATTATTTTGCATAATACCCACATTCTTGAGCCTGTTGTTTTCTGGACGGGCAGTTTTTGCTGCCGAAGAAATAACCGTCACAATCTCTTCTGACATCGTGGATATCACTACGGCACCAGGGTTCTTTATCTCTGACGATCAAACAATCACGGTTTCCACTACTAACCCTAGTGGATATAATGGCTTCTTGACGACGCTCGGTACCGGCACGGCATTAGTTGACCAGAACAACAATGCTCACATAATTCCAACTTTCACCCTACCTAGTGGAGCCTCGAGCCTACCGGCGGGCAATACGGGCTACGGCTATGGCTATAGTATAGACAGCGGCGCAAATTACTTCCCTGTTCCGGACCCATCTGGAGTAGGCGATAGAATATTCAGTAATGATACTTCGGGTACGAATACCCATTCTCTCACTTTTGGTCTAAAACCGCCTACCAATACTTATGCTGGCGTTTATAGAAAGGATTTTGCTATTACAGTGGTCGCGGCCGGTATCATTCCGTGCTCGCCTGACACTATTTGTTATCATGGCAATGGCGATGACGGTACTGGTACAATGGAAGATCAGGCTGTTACATCAAACACGAACACAATGCTTGTAGCGTCAAACTTTTCTCGCCCTGGCTATGGTTTTGCTGGATGGAATACTAAATCCGACGGAACTGGCACTAACTATGGACCAAACGAAACCATTGACACTGGCGATCTGTCTACGCTAGGACTTGAACTATACGCAAATTGGGTTGCTCCGTCTGGCAATATTCAGAACTGGACCGGCTGTAGTTCCTTGGGACCTGGCGCAGTAATTGCCCTTCGCGATATACGTGATGGCGAAGTATATACCATATCTAAGCTTGCAGACGGCAACTGTTGGATGACGGAAAACATGAGGCTAGATCCACACACTGCCTCCATCTCAAAATCTAACACCAACAAGCCTACCGACGACTTTATTAATAGAGCTCCAGGTGCAATAAGCACTAATGCTATGTGTGCAAACAATAATGCTGCGTGTATTGACACTGTTGGCTTTAATATGAATAATCTTGACCGTAATCTTGCGGCGCGTTATAACCTGAATGGATTGGTTTCTTGGTATAGTTATGGTGGTACATACAACTGGTATACCGCCACAGCAGGTAATGGTACTTTTAGCAAAACCTCGAACAGCGTTAACGGCGACATCTGTCCTGCTGGTTGGCATATCCCTACCGGAAATAACGGTGGTGAGGTAGCTGATTACATCAACGCCCTGAATGGCAGCAATAGATCAGATACGAAGCTAAGAAAATTCCCTAATAACTTTACTTATTCTGGAGACTTCAATACAAATGTCACCACCGGACGTGGAATCCAGGGGCGATACTGGACTACTACGGCACAATCTGCAAATAATGCTTTCAGGCTTGGTTTTGGTTCGACAACTAATATCACGTATGCAAATGCCTATAATAAATGGGTGGCGTTTTCTGTGCGTTGTATAGCAAACTCAGATAACCGATCCTTAAATGGCAATATTCATTATGACGCAAATGGCGGTACCGGGACGATGACAGACGATATCAACGTGAACCTGTATGCAGTTACTGCCAAGTTAAATACATTTACAAATGGAAATTATGTTTTTGCTGGATGGAACACAAGCGCGGACGGCACCGGTGTTTCAGTTGCTAACGGTGATATGGTTTCGGGTGCCGCTATGGAGCTAGGCTTAATGCCTGGCGACACACTTACTCTTTTTGCAGTCTGGGGCGAGCAAAGTACACTCGCATATAATGCTAACGGCGGCATCGGTGCCCCAGACGATGTTACGGTGACCGGCGTTAGTCCTTTCCAATTTATCATATCTAGTGTCACTCCAAGGCGCCTGGATTACGTATTCCTAGGTTGGAGTAGAAATCCACTAGATACTACCCCTGAATATGTGGCAGGGGATACATATAATACAAACTTAACACAAAACACTCTTTACGCGGTGTGGGAAGAAGAAAAGTGCCCGGCCAACAACGTTTGCTACAAATCAAACGGGGCGGTATCCGGCACCTCTCTAAAACTCACACCGTCTTCTGGAGTGGTCGACCTGATGGCGTCTAACTATCGAAGACCGGGTTACGGCTTTGCTGGCTGGAATAGCGCGGCCGATGGCTCAGGCACTAACTACGGTGCCCAAGAAAAAATTACCATTACAGATGATCTATCTGTAGAAGGAAAAGATATTTTTGCAAACTGGGTCGCATCTACCGGTAATATGCAGACTTGGAATGAATGTAGCACGCTACCAGCTGGTAGAATTATAGCTCTTACCGATACTCGCGACAATAACACCTATGCCGTCACCAAGCTTGCTGATGGCCATTGTTGGATGATTGAAAATCTTCGCTTAGACTTTACCACGGCTAACATTACAAGCGAAAACACCAACTCACCTACGGCAAGCTTCGTCACTGAAGCAGCAAGCGCGACACCAATTAATTCTCCGTGTACAGATAACGGCTCAAGCTGCGTAGATAAGATTCAATATAACACTAATAACATCAATCCAAATCTTGCTCCAGATCCAAAAGCCAATAACGGCGTAAATTCTTGGTATAGCTATGGCGTTTTGTACAACTGGTATTCTGCAACGGCCGGTAACGGCACCTCTACGATGGCAAGCGGTAGTGTGACTGGTGATATCTGTCCGACTGGTTGGCGACTCCCTACTGGTGGTAACGATGGCGAATTCATCACTTTGAATGCTACTGAAAATGGAGGTATAACTAACAATGATAGTGGACTCAAGAAATACCCTGTCAATATCGTTTACTCTGGTGACCGTAACGGTGATTCAGATGGTAATAGCCGTGGTAAATATACCCGCTACTGGTCTTCTACCGCTACGAACCTAACTAATGCTTACCGCTTTGGCATGCAATCAAATAATGTGACTCCAAAGAATAACTGGAATAAGTGGGACGCCTTTGCTATCCGTTGTATCAAGCAATAAGATAGGTGTTTGTGGTATAATTAGGGGGTGAAGATTTTAGGAATTGAAACAAGTTGTGATGAGACTGCGGCCGCGGTGGTAGAGGATGGCTCCACTATTCTTTCTAATGTGGTGGTTTCCCAGATTGATATTTTTGCGGAATACGGGGGCGTGATACCAGAAGTGGCTGCGAGGTCGCATCTTGAAGTAATGATGCCAGTAGTTGCCAAGGCGCTGTCTGAGGCTGATTGTACTTGGGATGACATTGATGCAATTGCGGTGACTTATGCGCCAGGGCTTTTAGGTTCACTACTTATCGGAACTCTAACTGCTCGCACTCTGGCAATTTTATATGGCAAACCTTTATATGCCGTGCATCATTTGAAATCGCACGTGTACGCGAATTGGTTAGGCGAAAAAGCACCAATTTTATTTCCTGTACTGGCACTAGTTGTATCTGGTGGGCACACGCAGATACTCTATATGCCTGCTCATAATAAATTTGAGATTATCGGGACGACGCATGACGATGCAGTGGGAGAATGTTTTGACAAAGTGGCAAAAATCCTAGGTCTTCCCTATCCAGGTGGACCATCGATTGCTGCCGCGGCTGCTTCTGGAGATGCAGGCAAATATAAACTACCGCATCCGAAGGTAGAGGGGCTAGATTTTTCGTTTTCGGGACTAAAAACTGCGGTGCTAAGAGCGGTACAGAAGGAATTGGGGCTGCCGATTTCTCATCCATCACATGATCTCAAAAACCATCTATCAGCTCAGCAAGTGGCGGATTTTGCGGCTTCATTCCAAAAGACGGCGGTAGAGATACTATGCGAAAAGCTCTCTTTGGCGCTTGCTAAATATCCAGATATTCAATCGGTAGTAATAGCTGGTGGGGTATCAGCTAATCAAAAACTTAGAGAGGCGCTTTCTGAAGCATATTTTCCTGAACCAAAGCTCTCTGGCGATAACGGAGCAATGGTGGCGGCAGCTTGCTACTACGAGATCCAGAGCGGAGTAATGCCAGTGGATCCATATTCTCTCAATATTTATCCGCGAATTTCGATAGAATCATAGAGGTAATATATCACCATACGAATATTTAAGCATGGTGATAATGAGAACCTCTTGCGATTTCTTCGGCTCGGTAAGTTTGCTCTGCCACAATTAGTCTGGCAATCTGATGTGGAAAGACTAATTTGGAAAAACTCCAAAGAAAATCAGCTTTTTGTCTGATTTCTGGTGGAAAGCCATAGGCGCCACCAATTAAGATAATAATGTTTTTAGAATTATTGAAAGCGGTTTGTAATTTGGCGGAATATTCGTCTGATGATATATTTTCGCCACGCTCATCACAGACGATAACATAGTCTTGGCCAGCAAATGGCCAGTTTTCGAGCTTTTTTAAAAGTTTGTCTTCTTCAATGAATTCCCAGTTTAAATCGTAAGGTTTACGGAGACGCTTGGCGTATTCATTGATAAGTTCTGCGGTATATTTATCGGATTTTTTGCCTCCAGCAATTATTCGTATCATGATATATTTCCTCTGTTAGACTTTGGTTAAGGCCGCCTCTGGGCGGCCTTGATAGATAGATGGATCACCTCCTTTCAGGCACAATGTGATATTTGTCGCACACCTGTCCGTAACGGATCAGGCTCAGATCACGCCATTCATCGCTCATTCCGTTGGGAAAATCGATCTTGTCAATAAGCAGATATTCCCCGTCGATAGCGCGATCGATGTCGCGATCGGCCAAATACCAATCGGTGATGTTGCCGCACTCGTCTTCCTCTTTGCACCAGGTACCACCACGGTCAATCAAAACTCTAGCATTGTAGATGACCGGCCGGCCCTTTTCAGAGTAGACAAAAGCTTGTCCGTTCAGGCGGAAAACCGCGATGCAAGGCTCGTAAATGGCTTGCGAGTCCAGAGCTCTCTTGATGATGATTTTGACATTGATGTTGGGAACCGAATTGTAGGTAATCTGCTGGCAACCGCCAACGAATTCGCCCCAAGTTTTGTAATCTTTGACCATCCGAAAAACTAAGCCTTCTCTTAAACGCCGTTTGTTTTTGGACTTGGTCCTGAGAGATGTCGCTTCAGCATCACAGAGCAGCTGCGTCTTGGTGACGGCTTTTCCATCCAAAAAATAGATTTTTTGCAAATCTATCACCCCTTTCATTTGTAAGATGCTTGCCCACTAATTTAATTATAGCATAAACATTAAAAAGCAAGTGTAAATTCGAAAAAGTCTCTTACAAATGGGATGAAGAGGGCGGCGAGGAAGATGGCAATGATGAGAGCAAGAAGGGCGGCGCGGAAAAGATTGAGAGGTTTTGATACTTTGTAAATCAGGATAAAATCAATGGCAAAAACAATGATGGCGGAAAGGGTGGTGAGTTTTTGCTTACTAAAATCGTTGGTAGTGGCAACGATAGAGAGGATGAGCGTAGAAACCGCGACTGTAATGCCGGTAGGGACAGAATAACGTTTGATATTGTAAATAAACTTGTCTTTGATTCTGGCGGTGTTTTTTTCTAGTGCTAGAACGAGACCTGGGAAACCGATACAGGCAAAGCTTAAAAGTGACATTTCGATAGGTGTGAAAGGATAGTTTAGTGGCGCTAAAACAAAAATAACTGCGAGAATGGTGGCGTAAACAGTCTTGGCAAGAAAGAGGGCGGTGCTTCTTTCTAGATTGTTGATGGACTGGCGGCCTTCATCGATAATAGACGGGACCCGGTCAAAATCCGAATCCAGAAGGACAAGCTTGGCGGAACGGCGGGCGGCATCGGAGCCTTCGCCAATGGCAATAGAACAATCGGCCTCTTTCATGGCGAGGATATCGTTGACACCATCGCCGGTCATGGCGACAGTTCTTCCCTGCTTTCTAAAGGCTTTGATCAGTTCCTTTTTTTGCTCGGGTTTCACTCTGGTGAAAATAGAGTAGTCTTGGACTAGTTTGGCGTAGTTGAGGGTTTTTTGAGTAGAGAGATCCACGCCGCTTAGGTCTTTGATGCCGACAGTTTCGGCGATTTTTTTGACGGTTTCGAGATCATCGCCAGAAATGACTTTGGGGGTGATGTCATTGTCGTAAAAATACTTGATAATCTTAGGGGCGTTTTTTCTGATTTCATCTTTCAAGCGAATGATGCCGAGAAGTTTGTGATTCTTTACTACTGCAATTACACGGTAATCGCCGGCGTAGGATTTGACTTTTTTGATGGTTTCCTGGTCGTCGGTGAGAAATTCGATGGCGCCCATTAGGTATTCGGCATCTTTGGTTTTGAAGCCAGAGTATTTGCGCTCGGAACTAAAGGGGATAGTATCTGTAATACCCGCTATTTCGCCAAATTTGGCCGTTTCCGGTAATGCTTTTTTCAAAGCCTTAGTGGTTGCGTTTTCGGCCATTTGGCTCGTTAGAATGGCATTTAGAGGCCCTAGAAACGATTTTTCGGCGGGGGTTGGTTTGGTTGGAACCTTGCTGAAGGTTTTGCCATTTGGCAAAATGAAATCGTAAACTACCATGTTGCCAGAAGTCAAAGTGCCGGTTTTGTCTAGGCAGATAGTGTCTACGCGGGCGAGAGTCTCAATAGAATAGAGGTCCTGAACGAGGACTTTTCTTTTGCTCAATCTAATCGTGGCAAGAGCGAGGACAGAGCTAGTCAAGAGAATAAGACCTTCTGGGATCATATTAATGAGGCCGGCCACGGTGCTAGTAATGGCGGTGGCGGTGTCTGGCTCGGTCCTAAGTCTGGACCACAAGAGAAGCGCGCCTACCGGGATAAGGGCGTAGCTGATGTATTTGACAATTTTATTCATGAGAGTGAAGAGCTTGGAATCGGCGGTTTTGAGATAGTGGGCGGCTTTTTCAAGCTTGGTGATGGAATTTTCTTCGCCAACATGGATAACCTTGGCTTTGGCGGTGCCGGCCACGACGAAACTGCCCGAGATGAGGTCATCGCCCGGGTGTTTTTCGATACTGTCTTGTTCGCCGGTGATGAAAGATTCGTTGACTTCCAATGTTCCCTCTTCCATGACACTGTCATACAAAATCTGATCGCCTAGGCTGAGGACCACAATATCGCCTTTTTTAATTTCTTCTGGTGAGATTTGCAGGGATTTACCATCTCTTAAAACTGTGGGTTTTTGTTCGGAAATGAGGCGCATTTTTTTGACAATTTTATAAGCGCGGACTTCGTTAATGATACTAATCAAGGTGTTTGCGATGGCGATAAAAATAAAGAGCATATTTTTGAAGCTGCCAACAAAAGCGACCATGAGAGCCAAAATAAGGTTAACAAGGTTAAAAAGGGTGAAAGTATTTTTGAGGACAATGTGGATAATAGGGTGGTTTTTGGAAAAATTCTGCATTTTACCCTTTCCTAAGTTTTTTGAGGAATTTTTTCATTTGGTAGAATTTGTGGTCCACAGGGAGTTCCCAGGTGCCGATGTATTCTAAAACTTGGCCGCCAAAGCCTTTTTTGAATTCGTATACGCCGTCTTTGTGACTGTCGTCGGGAAGGCCGTGGATGCCGTAAAAGTTGTAGCGCTGAAATTTTTGCTCGGCGGCGTATTTAATCATGTACCATTGGAGCTCGTATTGAGCGTTGTAGTCTTTCATGTACTGTTCATCGCTACCGGAGAAAAGGTAAACTACTTCGCTGCCGTAGAGCATAAACATGGCTGCTGATAGCGGAGTTGAGGTTGAAAAGGTGCTCTCTCGGGACGGGTCACTCGCGCCCGTCGACCCTTCGGGTCGTCCGCGTCCCAAGGGGCGGTCTGTCACGGGGCTCGCGCCCTCATTCTCGGCCGTAGCCTCCGAGAGCCCTCGAGTAGCACCGTTTTCAACCTCTGCTAATAAGAACAGCGCTTCTTTTCTAGGGGCGAAGAGGTCGTACATTTCTTCATAATACTTCAAAGGTTGGTCGGTGAAGTCGCGGCGGTGGCTGGTTTTTTCGGTGATGTCTTTAAAAATTTTTAGTTCTTCCCTTTTTAACTCGCGGACTGTTACGCCCATTTTTTCGGCTTTTCTAATGTGACCTCTGGTATTGCTCTTGAAATCGGCCATTAGTTCCTCTGGGGTTTTGCCTTTTAGGTCCAAAGCGTACATATATTTGGGCTGGGAGGCGTTTTTTAACTCTAGAAACCCGAGGTTTTTGAGATTTTTAACGGCGTTTTGATGGTTGAAGCCACCCTGGACTAGGTCGCCGTGGCGATCGCGCTCGGTTAGCTCGTAATAGGGGCTAATATGGAGGATGTAGCCGTTATGGGATTTGATGTATTTTTTGAGACTTTTGATGAAAAAATCGGTGAGGGCCTGGTCTTCTAAATCTAGAAGGGGGCCGCCGGGAGCGATAAAGGTGGATTTGCCGAGGAATGTAGGTTTGGCAACAAGCATAGAGGCGGCTTTGATTTCTTTTCCGTATTTGGCGGCGAGGTAGTAGGCTGTCCAGCCGTTTTCTTCCCTATACTTGGCAATTTCAGGGGTTTGCATGAAAGATTTGTATGGACTGTTTTCTAAGTAATTTCGGAATTCTTCCTCGGTGATTTCTTCAAATCTCATATCATTCTCCTAATTTTTCGTAAAATTTGATAAGTTTTGTACTTGGCTTGATTTCTGATAATGTCGTAAGTGCCGGCGAAGTCCACTTCGTAGCCGCCAAAAGTCTTTTTGAAATTGGTAAAGCCGGCCCAAGGGTGATTTTCGGGCGCACCTTCTGGTGCGATACCCCAGAAATCAAATTTTTTGAGGCCTTTCTCTCTGGCATCTTGGATTAGCTGGATTGTGAGGATGCCGGTGGCATGGAGCTTTCTGCCCTGTTCTGACTGGGCGCCTTGAAGATTGTAACGGGTGTTGTCATGGTCAAAAACAAGGCCGGCAGCAACGATTTCGGTCTTTTTGGTCTCTTGATTTTGGTGTTTTACCAAATAAATGGTAGCAAATGCTTGAGTGGCTTCGGTTTTTAGGTAATTTTCCGAAAAAGTACTGATGTTTTTCTCTTTGGCGAGGGCTTTTTGAAGCGTTAGGAGGTGCTTGATATCCTCGGGGTTATGAGAAGCCTCGATAGTAATGCCATTTTTCTCTCGGTTCCGGTAATATCTAAGAAGGCGAGAGGGGAGCCTATTTTTGAATTCTTCCTCGGTGCCTACTAAATCTAGTACCCAGGTCTCTTTGGGGTTCAAATCTTGGGATTTTTTGGCTGATTTTGGTAACAGCTTGATAAAATCCGGATTCATCGGCTCAATACGGATAAAGATGGCGTTTTGGTCTTTAGCTAAAGCGTCCAGATCCTCTAAGGCAGACTGAAAATCTTCGGCGGTTTCAGCAACAGGGCCATAAGGCAGATAAAGATAGGTGCCGCCGGGGATGTGCTTTTTGATGGCGAGATACTGATAATTAGGGGTAGTTTTAAAAAAGCTGGTCTCCTTGAGATCTTTTTGAAGGGCCTCCCATTCCTGACTTTGAGTAATCGGAATTTCCATAAATTCCATTATACCACAACAAAAAAATTTATGCTTTTATTCCCTGTTTTTCTGTGAATTTTTTACCATTTAAACACGTGCGTTTTTTTGACTGCTTAAGCTTTATGTTGTATTGCGCTTATGACATCAAAATTTACGGCTTTTTTGGTAGTCGGTGAATAGAAATTAATTGTCTAATGCTCCCAACTCTTAGCCCACTCACAAAGAGCTGATGCTTTAATTTTAGCGCAAGCGGATTCGTTTGTCAAGTGCGGTTGCTAGCCTCACGGCTTGCTAGCATAACAGGTTTAGGAATTTTAGAACGCTTATGCTTTCTGTGGAAAAGCCTGCGAGTTGGTTGTGGAAACTTGAATTTTTTATTACAATTAAGATATGGCTTACATTCGGAAATTCAAAACGACTTCGGGGGCGACAGGGATACAAGTTTGTTACAAAGAGGGGAATAGGGTAGTAAAAACTGTGCATGTGGGGTCGGCCTCATCTGAGAAGGGTCTGAAAAAACTAGAAAAGAGAGCGCAAGAGATTATTGATGCAGGGAAACGACCGATGTTTAATCTTGATAAATATAACAAAAAATAACCCCGAACGGATTTGTCCGGGGTTTTGGTGGTGACATCTTAAGTGCCCTCGGCGATGGCGCTACTAATGGCGGTATAGAGAGCGGCAGTTTTGGCCTGGATCTCTTGGTCGTCTGATTCAGAGGGATATTCTTCAGCCAAAATACTCTGAAGGGTCTTTTGCAATCTCTCGAGTTCATCCAATCCCGCTATATCAATAACTTTTTTGTGGCCACCATCTGCCTGTTTTAAGATATCTGCGTACTCTATACGCACATTCTCGAAGGCTTCCTTAGCTGTCTTGAAAGTACGGTACATCATAATTTTGCTCCTTTCCATAGGCCCACAAAAGAAACTCACTACATGTTACTAGGGTAATTATACCACAAAAAACCACCCCGAGCAATGCTCGGGGCTATAAATCAATTATTGCAATGCAGCAGGGAATGAGATACAGATTCTAACACAGTGGCGGCTTCGTGTTGGACTTTTTCTTTGTGGTCGCCATTAGGCAGATACTCTATTTGGACTATTAGCTCGCTAAGTTTGTTTTTGATGTATCTAAGATCTTGCCGGTCTGCAACCGCGAGAATAGGAGCATCGTACTCCCTGGCGAGGTCCAGGATTGAATAATATTCTGAGCTAAGTCTACCCAAATCCCTATCAATAATTGCTTCTAAGTTGCTACTTCCTGACATATTCCACCTCCCTTACAGAAAATCTGTGTTTGATTATAGCATAGATGAAAGAAAATTGCTAGGGCAAAATTTTGACAGAGTAGCCTATGTGTTGTATAATGTTATAAGTACTTTAAAAATTGGTGTTTTTGGTCTTATTTTACGGAGGTGGGAGATGGAAGATACAAAAATTTTGGAAGTTATAAAAGCGGTTTGCGAAACCAAGATAAATTGGTATTGGGAAAACGTATGGAAAAGGGGAGAAGTTGATGGTTTGGCTTGGCTGCTTGATATGGATTTGCTGAACGAATCGGAAATTCTGTCGATTGAAAATTCTCTGCAATTTTTGGGTGGAGAGCTGGCGGAAAAGATAGCCAATTCCGATAGTATTGGTATCTCTAAAAATAGCGTAGCCCAAGAGGTGGTCATCACGAAGATGATTAAGGATGAGAAGGAAAGGCTTTTAGAATCCCAGAGAAGTGTTTTTCTGTGCAGCATTATAGCCTGCATCACCGGCTTAGTTCTGCTTTTTACGGCAATATTTTCTACTCTTTTTGTACCAATGTTCGAATCTGTAAAAGTGCCTTTTATAGTAGAAGGGATACTTGGCCTTGTTGTGGCAATCATTGGGGCAGAATGTGCGATTCGGCAGAAAAAATTGATGAATAAAGCCTATGAAATTGCCGTGAGTAACACAAATTCAAAAGTAAACGATATCTTGAAAGAGAGGTGTGAGAGCATCGCGCTGCTTCACAAGGTAGACCAGTGTTTGGACCTGATTAATAATTCTAGATTTTAACACCAATTTGGATCGCTCGCCATATTGCTATAGGTGGGCGATTTTTTTGAAGCTAGTTTTTGAAGCGGCTTCTCTTAGGGCCTGCTCGGATTCGTAGTGGGTATGAACACCGGGTGCATCAGAGAGCATATGCTGGGCGTAAGGGAAGGAAATAACCTTGTCTAGAATTGCGCCGAATTTGCCAGCGGTGTCGGAAGCGACTTTGGCCTCTCTAACATCTTTTAGGGGAATGTCGAGAGCTTCCTTCATCTCCTCAGGGAAGAAAGTGAGGGAAAAGAGGTCGCCATCCGGCTCGCCGGCGCGAGGGCCATAGGCGATAGAGGTGTTGCCTTCAATCCAGAGGCGCTGATTTAAAGGTCTCATCTTGGCGTTTTTGAGGCTAAAGTCGGCCTCCACGTATTTTTTGTGATCTGCTGTTTCCATGCTACAGATGAAATCGCCTTCGCAAGTGGTGGTTAACGCTGCATTTTTGATATCGGGAGATTTGAGGCCGTTGATTTCGTCGTAACTGATAGTGTCGCTGATGTAGTCCATCATCACCCAGCTGATAAGGCCGGTTTTTTCGTTTTCGGCTACCAGATAATACTCGGCTCTAGCACCCCAAAAGACATTGGTGTGAATTCTAAACATGCTGACAATCCCATAATATTCCTCTGTATCACCGATGAAAGCGGCGGATTTGATGGGTTTAAAGCCATCGGGCATGAATTTTTCGATTTTTGATGGATCGGGGACTTTGTAAAAGAGAAAAGAGCAGTAAGGCTCGACCACGAAAGGCATCTGACCGGCCTTTTTGGTATGGCTTTTGATGATTTTTTTCTGGAGACAAATGGGGAGCTTTTTTAATTTGGTCTGGAGATAATGGGTTTTTCCGACCTGCATCGGATCGACCATTTTTTCTACGCCTTTGGCAAAATCATGTGGGTTCATAGTTTGATTATAGCAAAACTAGAGCGCTTTGGCGACTTTGCTACTTGCGGCAAGCTTGTGGTCGAGAGTCCAAAGAGGTAGTTCATCGGAAGTCTCGGTGACCACCGCAAGATAGCAATCTACAAAAGAGAGCTTGGGATGCTCAACATAGACATCTAGGGCTCCTTTGATAATGGATTTGTTGCAACAGAGATTAGGGAGCTCTAAAATTGATTTGATTTTTGCGGCTATTTTTTCGCGGGGATATTGATATATTTTACCCGACAACACAAAGACTACCTCCATCATGGCGCT
>JAGCBP010000008.1 GCA_017652105.1 Candidatus Saccharimonadota bacterium | reverse complement strand
TATATATAGGATGCTAATTTTTGTTTGATTTTATTGATTATATTTTTCATATTATCTATATGACCTTTCTATAAATGTATGACTTATTTACTTTTATGTTAGCATAAGGAATTTGAATTGTAAATAGTTTTTGCCATAAAATTATTTTTTCTTCTTCCCGGTGCCGCCGCGGATTTTGAGGATTTTGCAGGCTTTGTTGATAGTATCGTCAAAGCCATCATGGATTTTAAGATTTTTGCTCAGAACGCTCTTTAGCATCGGCATAGTATCGCAAAACTGGCTGCAAGCGATAATGATTTCTGCTGGCTTGTAGCGATATTTAAGGTAAAATCTTTCTATATCTCTGTAAATTATTTGCTCGGTTAGTTCGCCATCATCAATCAGTTCTACCCAATGGTCTAGGCAAAAAGTATCCGCCTTTCTCTTGAGGTGAAAAATGTAGCTATAATAATCGATTGTTTTGGTGACAGCCTTAGTGGTAAAAATAGCTGTCTTTCTTTTGACAAAAGTATCCATGCGCGGTAGCTCTAGGCCAAGGAATTTTTGCCCCTTATACTTGCGTTCAAAATATCTAATGCTAGTAATAGTGAGCAAGTAATTTGCAATAATAATGAGATCTGCTCTACCCATATACGGCTTTAGGGCTTTTTCAGCGGCAAGGCGAGCTTTTTTGGGATTCTCTAGATATTGTCTGGAATTTTTCCAGTCTATCACCCGAATAATTTTGGCGATAGGTAGTTCTTTTTCAAGATGGTCAGCAAAAATTTCGCCACCGTAGCCGCCATCAAAAACTATAATTTTCAACATGATGGGGTAATTTTAGCATGTTTCTGCGGCTAGAGGGCGATGTAAGCGCTAGGAATTGGACAAATGTCCAAAAACTTGATATAATATATTGATAAGCTGTTCCTAGAATACACTAGACCAAGGGGGTGAAATTATGAATTGTGAGATTAGGAAAAGTTGCAATTTAAGAAATGTTGTCTATGAGATCGGCAAGCTGTCTGCACCGGTAGGAGTAATACTGGTAGATGCTTCTGGAGCCAAATCAACGGAGCTATTCAAAGGCCCGCGCGATAAGCTCTGGGAGGAGCTCATTACGGTGTTTCGCGACGTGAAGCAGGCTTACGAGTACACATTGGAGGAGGACATCCGCCTACATGTAAATGGTCCTACAATTGATGGACCGATCGTACTCGAGTTGGATCAGGCTCATGCTGTCACCAAAGATTGCATCAAGGGGCTGGTAAGGCGCTTGCGGGATCTCGGAGTAAAGCGGGTGGTGGTGGTTTGCATAACTGGAGACCCTAGTGAAGTGAGCTATGCGGAAAAGTTGGCTTCTACTCTGGAGTTTACGAAAGAAAATACGCGCAAGCTACATGGGATAGACCTGATGGTCATTCTGGACGATAACGCCGATAAAGATCTTTGACAACATTTACCCCGAGAGTTTTCTCTCGGGGTGTTCTTTTTCTCAAGAATATGATATAATGTTTTTAGTGGGTGATTAGCTCAGTTGGCTAGAGCGTCTCGTTTACACCGAGAAGGTCGGGGGTTCGAGCCCCTCATCACCCACCATTTTTGTTGCACAAAAAACTCAAAAAGCGGGGCATCGGATCTCGCTTCGCTCGATGCGAGCCCCTCATCACCCACCATTTTTGTTGCTTATTTCTTGACGACTTTTTTAGTTACGTCGAATTTTTCCATATAAAGCCCCAGCATTAGGCGAGTTTGAGCATAAAAAGCGGCAACAGACTGATAGAGAATAGAGGTGACTGGCATCAAAATCCACTGCAAAATCATAAAGATATTCTTCCCTTTTTTGTATTTGGCCGGGCGAGGCGGTAGCATCCTAAAAGATACTAAGACTGTGACGATCAAGCCAATGGAAGCAAAAGTTTCTACTACGCTGACAACATTTGGCAAATTATAAGCCACCATAATATGTGAGGATAAATTCATAAGCATCGGTACCCAGCCGCCAAAGGCTACGATCGGGGCTAAAATAGCTAGAGTAATGTGGCCATCTAGAAGCCGCCAAAATTTTGGCAGCAGTTGCCAGAATGGTACTGGGCGTTCTCCTTTTTTGCAGAAAAGTCTCACACCTACGTATGCCACGTCAGAGGCACCATAATACCAGCGGCGAACTTGGATAAATTGAGCTTTGACGGTTTTGAAAAACGTCTCGTCTAGGACCGCGTCTTGGTAAATCGGAATGCGAATAGGCAAAACTGAATAGTCTCCACCAAAGAAAAACAGGCTACGCCAGTACTGATGACCGTCTTCTACGATAGTGCGCTTGCTCCAAAAATCCATCGCAATCAGCGCTTGCAAAGGCTGCGAATGCGAAGCAAAGTTTCTCAAAACGTGTGGACGCATAGTAGAAATCACATTGAAAAATGAGTTTGACACTGCAATTACACGAGTAGGGGCTGGCGCATCCCAAATATTATTCATAAATAAAGAGACCGGCTGATAGCTAAGACGCTGGCGATTAGGGTGGGTGACAAATTCATAGGCCACATTGTCTAGATATTTGTGATGAACATGATTATCGCTATCAAGAGAAGTCACGATGGTGTTTTCTACGGACAAGTGCCGTTTTTCAAAATATTCGGCAACTTTTTTGCCGGCATAGGTAAGGTTGGGGCCTTTGCCTACCACTTCGTCTTTAGCTCCATCAGGATGCTTAATCAAAAGAAAATCTTTGAAAACGCCTTTAAACTCTTGGTGGAGGATTTTGGCGGTTTGTTCCATTGCTTCCCCACCGCGTTCTTCGTAAGCAAGTGCGAGAATAATGCGATCATTCGGAAAAGTAGAATCTTGAACAGCCTTCAAAGATGGTTTCAAAACGTCAATTCCCTCGTTGTAAGCCGTGACGATAACAACGTGCAAAGTTTTAGCTGGATTTGGATATTCATTCGGCATGGCTGAAATAAGTTTAAGATTTTCTAGATGTTCAGCAAAATGATAACTTTTGGCGTTGTCGTCTCTAAGACGTTCATACGCCTCATGCGGGTTTTCTAAATCTTCTAGACGACCACGCCAATCTACCCGTTCGGCGCGTTTGATGACTTCGTAGCCTTGCACGGTGCGATAAGCCACACCTACGGCCTTGACTAAAGTAGAAGCAATAATGATAAACAAATACACGCTACCAAGTACTGGATCTATAAGTGATAAAACAAATAGTAAAATGATTGCACCATAAGAAATCAGGCCCGGTAAAATTTCAAAAAAACGATATTTTAGCGTACGTTTGCCTCTAGGAATTTCTAGGTTTCTACGCATTTTATCCTTCCTGAATTAGTCGAGTCAAAACAACGAATGTACCAACGATCAGTACAGAAGTTATGATGAGGAAAAATTTGGTCATACCGGCGCCACGTTTGTGATAAATACGTACGGCAATAAAATTGTGCATGATACCAAATAAAATAGCTAGCAGTGGAAAGGCGAATAAATCAGTCCATGAACCATCGCGATAGCCGCCAATATCACCATAGCCAACCTTAATAATAGAGCTGGAGGGGTTTAATTTAACTAGAGAGAAAATGACAAGTGCAATTGAAGCAAGCAAGTTTATAATCATCAAAGTCAACATGATGCGTTCGCTTTGATAAATCTTTTTGATGTCTTCTTTAAAATCTTTCATTTCTTGGTAAGTTTATCTATTATGGTATTTACGTGTTGAATAAACATGATGTCACCGACAATACCGATGATACCAGCAGCAATCATCAAAGCTCCAATCAAAGTAACTACTGCACCAGTGTTGAAAGTAATAAATAGCCCGAGTGCTAGCATAATTAGCGCAAGAAGCAATACCGAGCGCCAGCTATCTATACCGAGGGTGGAGAGCTTGGATGCAGTATTGATACGGACGAGCGATTCATAGATAATAATGACGCCAATAATCACTCGAGAAACGCTAGCAATGTTTTCGCCGACGACGAATGCCACGACGCCAACCAAAACCGCTACGATACCGGAAAGCAACTTGTTGTTGAAAAAGTCTTGCTGCCCTTTTTCGGTATAATACATGGCAATATTATACGCGCCTTTGACAACAAAAAACGTACCGATGACATAAGCCAAAATCTTCACCATAGTGTCTGGCCAAATAACAAATAGAAGCCCAATAATCATTAATGCAAGTGCCTCTGCGGCTGAACCCCATGCAGTTCTTTTGATGATCTGTGCTTTTGGTTTTGTTGCCATAAAAACTCCTTATATAATATATATTATAGCACAAGTGCAATAAATATCATAAAAATGGAGCCGCTGGCAGGGATCGAACCTGTGACCTGCTCGTTACGAATGAGCTGCTCTACCAACTGAGCTACAGCGGCACTTTTTAGATTATAGCATATTTTACTTCTTATTAATAGCGTTTAAGCTGTGGAGAATCTTGGAGCGGGCATGCGGTGTGATAATTTTATCAAGCCACGAAGTCTTAGGAAGCTGATTTTTGGAGGTCAAAATCTCTACCACATCGCCGTGTTCTAATTTTTTGTTCAAGTTGGCCATCTTGCCATTAATCTTGACACCCACCACATGGTCGCCGATCTCGGAGTGGAGGCGGTAGGCAAAATCTAGTGGCAAGGCTCCCTGTGGGAGATCCAAAATATCACCTTTTGGAGTGTAAACAAAAATCCGGTCGGCAAAAAGATTGAGTTTGAGTTTTTTGAGATCGACTTTCTTCCCTTCCCGGAGTTTGGCCGCGGTCATTTGAAGCTCGGTAATCCATAGCAGATTAGTAGGGAGATGCTCAATTTTACCTTTTTTATAATTTTCGGTGAGTTTTTGCTCATTGTAGTAAAAACTCGCAGCAAGCCCGTGTTCAGCAAATTCATGCATTTCTTTAGTGCGGATTTGAAATTCTACGATACGTTTGTCTTTGGTAATAACAGTGGTGTGAATGGACTGATAACCGTTTTGCTTTGGCATAGCAATATAATCTTTGATCCGGCCATCCATCGGCATATAGAGCGAGTGAATAATACCCAGCACGAGATAGCAGTCAGTGACATCGTCAACGATAATCCTGAGGGCGGTAAGATCATAGATTTCATTGATATTCTGATCGTGTTTGGCAAGTTTTTTGTGAAGTGAATAAATCGACTTCACACGACCAGAGAGGGTAAATTTGATTTTTTCTTTTTTCAGAGCTTCGGTAATTTCTGCTTCGATTTTTTTGAGGGATTTGGCGGCCTGTTTGTTGTATTTTTCGATTAAATCTTTGAGATATTCGTAGCGCTTAGGATCGACATATTTAAAAGATAAATCGGCCATCTCGACGCGGAGGAGACCCATATTGAGACGGTCGGCGAGAGGCGCAAAAACTTCGAGAGATTCTTTGGCAATTTTTCTTTGTTTGTCTGGTGGGAGAGCACTCAGAGTCCGGAGATTATGAAGGCGGTCGGCGAGTTTGATGATAAGTACCCTGATATCATCGCCAAGTGCGATCATCAGCCGGAGAAAATTATCTTTGGTCTCTGGGAGGTAGGTGTCGATATCCCGCATACCGTTTCTGGCGGTGGAGAGTTTAGTCACACCGTCCACAAGGAAAGCGACAGATTCGCCAAACTCTTTTTCGATATCTTTCAGAGTAAGATCGGTATCCTCTATAGTGTCGTGCAAAATACCGGCAATGATAGTATCTTCATCCATGCCCCAATCTTCGAGAATTTTTTTGACAGCCAAAGGGTGAATGATATACGGCTCACCGGTTTTTCTAAACTGGCCCTTGTGAGCTTTGGTTGCAATTTCAACGGCTTTTTTGATCCGTTCTGAATCTTTGCTCATACCTCTATTTTAGTTTATCAATGAGGTTTTGTAAATCAGTTAAGTTTTTGCATTTGAAAGTGAGGCTCTTGCCGGAAATTTTGACCGGAATGTTGTACTTAGCAGAGAGCGCATCTTCGTCTTTGTGATACTGATCACGTTTGATGAGGGCGGTGGAAGATTTCTTTTTGTGATCTTGGAAGTATCTTTCGACTTTGCGCGCGGTCCAACCTTCTGCGACGATTTTTGGCAGAACTTTTCGGATGATTTTTTCGTCGCGATTGACTAGTGGGCGCATCACACCCTCGGTGAGCTTCTCTTTGACCATGGTACGTTTAACATCCTCAGGGAGATTTAAGAGTCTTAGGGTGTTTTGGATGGTGGCCTCAGATTTACCGATTTTGGCGGCAATGTCTTCGTCGGACAAATTGAATTGGGCCTTGAGCTTAGCATAGGCGGTAGCAAGCTCGATTGGGTTGAGATCTTCCCTTTGGGCATTTTCGATAATGGAAAGCTCGAGGCGATTCTGAGAGTCTAGACTTCTCACTATAGCTGGAATTTTGTCTAGACCAGCAATTTTGGAAGCACGCCAGCGGCGCTCACCAGCTACGATTTTGTATTTGCCATCTTCTTTAGTCACGACAATTGGCTGCAAGACACCATGTTCCTTGATGGAAGCGGCCAAAGCTTCGAGAGTTTCTCGGTCAAAATCACGTCGAGGCTGGTTTTCGTCTGGAGCGATGTCGGATAATTTGAGATTTTTGAGCTCGGAAGATTTTTTGTCTTCGGTGGCAGTCAAATCAAATTCCTCGTCTACGAGGTCGGTAGGGATTAGAGCATCAAAGCCACGACCTAGTCCGCTCATTTAATCCTCTTTTCTACTTCTCTGGTAAATTCTTTGTACGCTTTGGCACCGCGACAGAATTTGTCATAATCGCCAACTGGCACGCCATGCGATGGAGCTTCGGCGATGCGAACATTGCGAGGAATGGTAGTTTTGAAGGTAAGATCCTTGAAATATTTTTTAATCTCCGCTAAAACTTGGGTGGAAAGGCTGGTCCTTTTGTCGTACATAGTGGCAAGTACGCCGAGCAATTTGAGATGAGGATTAGCCTGTTTTTTAACTAATTTCATGGTCTCAAGTAGCTGGGCTACACCCTCCAAAGCGTAAAATTCGGTCTGGACCGGGAGCAAGAGATAGTCGGCAGCGATCATACCGTTGACGGTGAGTAGACTGAGAGACGGCGGGAGGTCTATGATAATATAATCGTATTTTTCTTTGACTTTGCTAATCGCATCGCGCAAGCGAACAAATTTTTTGTCTAAGTTAGCAATCTCTACTTCGGCATTGGCAAGCTCTGGAGTGGCGGGTGCAAGATCGTAATTTTTGTACTTGGTAGGACGAATGCATTGACTCATATCTGCGGCGCCAAGCAAAACTTCGGTCATAGTGACGCCAAGAGCCTTTTTGTCATTTTTGTCGAGGCCGAGGCCAGAAGTGGCATTGCCTTGAGGGTCAAAATCAATCAGCAGGGTGTTTTTCTTGTTCTTGGCAAGATAATAGCAAAGGTTGACTGCAGTGGTAGTTTTGCCGACACCACCTTTTTGATTGGTCACACAGATTACCTTCGCCATAATACTTAATATTATAGCACAAAAAATAAGCTCTTTAAAGAGCTTATTTTTTAACCGATTTTGGTAATCTCGATTTCAGAGTATTTTTGGCGATGACCGGTTTCGGTGTGAACACGCTTCTTGGAATGATAGCGAATTACACGGATTTTGTCACCTTTCACCTCTGGGGTTTTGACTTTAGCCGAAACTTTCACGCCTTTCACAGTAGGAGTACCGACGGTGGTTTTGTCTCCATCGATTACGAGTAAAGCATCAGTTTCGAGCTCTTTGGTGCCTGCCGGGAGGAGGTCCACCCGTAGGGTCTCTTTTTCCTCGACGAGATATTGTTTCCCGCCTACGAGGATAACTGCTTTCTTCATATTAATCCTTTAAATTACTGGTATCCATTATACCACGGATCTAATTATTTTTCAAGAGGTGATTTAGTTTTAATAAAGTTTCTTCGTAGGCGGGGTCGTCTTCGGAGAGTTCGGCTAGTTTCTCTTGCAGAGCTTTGATTTTAGCCCTCCCCAGCTCTTTTTCATAGCGTTTTAAAATAAGCTTGGCCTCTTTTTTGACATCAAGATCCTTGATAGATTTGTAGTTGGCGTTAAAAATCAATTCAAGCTCAGAGAGTTTAGTTTGATCTGTAGGAATTTCTAGGGGTATATCTAGGTCCGAAACTCCACTATAAATTTTAAGAGCAAGGAGATTGTCTTCTAATTTCTTAACATGATCTGGAATGAGAGCAGTCTTAGGCTTTTTGAGAAAATGTTTTTTGGTGTTATTTTCCAATTCTTGGCTCAGGCGGCTGCCCTTTTTTCTTAAAGTTTCTACTGATACACCGAGCTTTTGAGCGATTTTTTCTTCGTAGGTGGCATGTTCAATTTCGTCTTTGATATAGCTTAGCAATTTGAGAGCTATATCGGAAAATTTTTTCTTGTCGGGAGCAAGGCTGAGATCGAGTTTTTCGGCGTAACGACTAAGGAGCCAGTCTACCGCCGGGACTCGCTCGTTTACCGCTTCTTGCCACAGAGCCGGGTCTTTTTGGATGAGCTCATCTGGATCTTTGGCACCGTGATAATTGGAAATAATGGTGAGGTCAATGCCGAGGTCGCCGGCGAGCTCTACGGCGCGCTCGGTGGCCCTAACGCCGGCTTCATCACCATCATAAGCAAGACGAATGTCACTCGTTAGCCTAGAGAGAATTTTGAGATGCTGAGTAGTCATGGCGGTGCCGGAAGTCGCGACAGCTTCTTTGACACCGGCTTGGTACGAGGAAATTACATCCATATTCCCTTCTACGATTACGACAAAACCACTCCTTCTGATAGCTTCTTTGGCGTTATATAGGCCAAAGATAAATCGCGACTTGTTAAACAAAATCGTCTCGGGAGTGTTGAGATATTTGGGTTCGCCTTTTTTCAAAATACGAGCGGTATAGCCAATGATTTCGCCGTTTGTATCGATAAACGGAATCATCATGCGGTCTTTGAACAAATCTTTTTTGAAACGGTTAAGCAGACCGGCGGCATCTAGGTCTGCTTCTTTGAAGCCGCGTTTTTTGAGAGCATCAAGCAGTGCAGTACCGCTAGCTGGCGAGTAGCCAATTTTGAATTCTTTGACGGTTTCGCGATTGAGATTTCTTTTATAAAAAACGTACTCACAAACTGGGCGATTTTTGATCAGGCAGGCTTGGTAATATTTGGTGGCAAGCTCGAGAGCCTTTTTCGCACGGGTTTTTTTCTCGGCAAATTTTTTGTCACCCTCGGTGCTGTATTTTTTTAATTCTACACCAGCTTCGTGAGCGAGCTTTTCGAGAGCTTCTTTAAAAGAAATTCCCTCTATTTCCATAATAAAAGTAAAAACATCGCCGCCTTTTCCAGCAGAAAAATCATGCCAAATGCCTTTTTCGGGAGAAACCATGAAACTAGGGGTTTTATCTACACCCCAAGGTGAACGGCCTTTGAGTGTGCGGCCGGCGTGCTTTAGCTCCACATATCTACCCACGACATCTTCGATAGCGAGCCGAGATTTTATTTCCTCCTTCGCATCGTACATATGATATAATAATATTATATCATGGACAGTCAGGACTATCTGGATCAAATTTCAAAAGCCGCTAGACCTGTGAAGCCCAATAAGGGTGGCATCGGTGCGATTTTGAGTTCAAAATATTTTAAATTGGGGATAGTGGCGCTAGGGCTTCTTGTAGTGATCGTGCTTTTTGGCTCCATGCTAGGCGGTAGGCAAACCATGGAGGAAAGATGCACTAACCTTAAACTTTTGATGGATAGAGATGTACAAGTGATTGATGAATATCAGCCAAAAGTAAAATCATCTTTACTCCGTTCCCTTTCGGCTTCGCTCAAGGGGGTTTTGACTAATACTTCCTCGCAACTAAATACTTATATGGTGGGGGCTTATAAATACGACGAAGGTAAAGTAAAAGAAGCGGTGATAGAAGAGGCGGATCTGCAAAGAGATGCGCTTTTGAACGATTTGTTTGCAGCTAAAATTAATGGTTATCTCGATAGGATGTATGCGCACAAAATGGCTTTGGAAATTTACAGCATCATGGGCAGCGAGTCTGGAATTATTAATTCCACTAACGAAGCAGAGTTAAAATCTTTGCTCTCCTCATCTTACGATAGTCTGAACAATCTTTATACTCAGTTTAATGATTTTTCAGAAACTACAAATTAATATTTAATGGGGTTTTGCCCCAGAGGAGTGTGTGATGGACAAAAAAGCTATAAAAGAAAAAGCGGCCGCTGTGCACGAAAAAAGTGGTGGCTTTAGAAAAGAATTCATTGAATTCATTAATCGTGGCTCGGTGGTGGACCTCGCCGTAGGTGTGGCCGTAGGTGGAGCGTTTACGGCGATTGTTAATTCCCTGGTGAATGACATTGTCATGCCGATTGTGGGCTTGATTGGTGGTGGTGTAGATTTTCGTGAACTCAAGCTGGTGATTCCAAATTTCTTTGGCGGTGACACCGAAGCGGTGATTGCGTATGGGAACTTTATTCAGAATGTAGTAGAATTCCTAATTATTGCGTGGGTGATTTTCCTGACTATCAAGGCAATGAACCGGATCAACCGGAAAAAAGACGCAAAAGCCGCCAAGAAGCTGTGATATAATAAGGTTATGATAAAGAAATCTAAAAAATCGAAAAAGAAATTTCCTTGGGGGATTGTAGTAGAAATAATTTTAATTATTACGGCGGTTGCCGGGTTGGTGGCGATAATAATCAACAAAAATCAGCCGGCGGATTATATCGTAGAAACTAATGCGTTTTTTGCACCATTTGAATTCTACGAAGGGCGCGAGATTAAAGGTGTAGATGTAGACATCATCAATCGCGTAGCCAAAAAAATGGGCAAGAAAATTGAAATCAAAGATGTAGAGTTTGATGTAATTATCGATAATGTGGAAGCTGGCAAAATTGCCGATGCGGGGGCGGCCGGGCTCACGATTACGCCGGCGCGCGAGCAAAAAGTAAACTTCTCGATTCCCTATTATACATCAGTCCAGTATGTGATTTTTGATAAGTCAGCGGCGCCGGAAATTCGCGATGGGCACATCGTGTGGAATGCGCTAGCTGGTAAAAAACTTGGTACACAGACTGGTAGTACCGGGTATCTCTTTGCTTCTGATGAAATCGACTCGGGGGTGTTGAAAGACACCGGCACCGAGCTCAAAGGTTTTGACTCACACCAGCTGGCGGCGGATGCGATCGGCGCACATATTATAGACTACGCGATTGCTGATGAGCTTCCGGCCAAAATGATTGTTTCTAAGAATTCTAATCTCGAGGCTTTGCCACTATATTATATGGGTGCGGCGGTTTCCGAAGATTATCCAGCGGAGGAATCTTATGCGATTGCCGTAAACAAAGAAAAGACTGAGCTACTTAATGCCTTTAATGAAGTTCTTGCTGAGATGTTAACCAAAGACGCCGAAGGTAAATCTGAAATTGATTATCTGGTACTAAAATATATGGGATTCTAACTTTTGGAGGTGATGGGTGGATAATTTCTTTGAAAAACTGGTGGAATTATTCACGACTCCGGAGTACATTGATTCTCTGCTACATGGTTTCCTTTTGACACTTGAGATTTCGTTTTTTGCGGTGCTTTTGGGATTCTTGCTCGGGCTAATTATTGCACTTACAGAAACTGGCAAATCTAAGTGGCTGGCACCTCTTAGGTTTATTTTTAGAATTTATGTGACGGTGATTAGAGGAACGCCGATGGCTTTGCAACTTTTTATTATGTTTTTTGTGATTTTTGCGATTAGAGATTTTCCGCAAGTTATCACGGCGATTCTGGCATTTGCGTTTAATTCGGCGGCGTATTCATCAGAAATTATCCGAGGTGGAATTTTGTCGGTAGATGCTGGACAAACCGAGGCGGGTTTGGCACTAGGACTTCCCTACCGGACCGTGTTTCTAAAAATCGTGATGCCGCAAGCAATCAAAAATATTATTCCGGCGCTTGGCAATGAGGTGATTACGGTGATTAAGGAAACGGCGATTGTTTCGATGGTGGGGATGTACGATCTGAATATGGCCGCCAAAGATATTGGTTCTGGGCAAAATATGGCAAGTTACGTGGTGCCGATGTTTACCGCGGCGCTGTTCTACTTGGCTGTAGTATATCTGATTACTTTTGTGATAAAACGCGTGGAAAAACGGTTAAGGAGGAGCGATGTCAGAGCGTAAATTAGAAATTTCGGTAAGAGGACTCAGAAAAGCTTTTGGTGACAACAAGGTTCTTAACGGAATTAATTTTGATCTGTTTGATGGAGAAAAGGTAGTGGTCTTGGGGCCTTCTGGCTCAGGCAAATCGACTTTTCTAAGATGTATTAATCGACTGGAAGAGCCGAGCGAGGGCGAAATATTTTTTGAGGATACTCTGATTGATGACAAAAATATTCAGGAAATGCGCATGGAAATCGGCATGGTGTTTCAGCATTTTAATTTGATTAATAATTTGACCGTGATGGAGAATTTGACTTTGGCGCCGGTAAAACTACATAAATTTTCTGCTGATGAAGCGGAGGCTAAGGCGCGGAAACTTCTAAAACACATTGGGCTGGTGGGCAAGGCGGATGCGTTCCCTGCTTCTCTGTCTGGTGGGCAAAAACAGCGCGTGGCGATTATCCGAGCTTTGATGATGGAGCCAAAGGTTCTACTCTTTGATGAGCCGACTTCGGCACTGGATCCGGAATCGATTGGCGATGTGTTGTCTCTAATCCACGAGGTGGTAGAGGGTGGCATGACCACGATGATTGTGACACACGAAATGAACTTTGCCCGCGAGATTGCTTCACGCGTAGTGTTTATCGACAAGGGGCGAATTATTGAGGAAGGTACGCCTTCGCAATTCTTTACCCACCCAAAAACTCCTCGGGTAAAAGAGTTTCTGGAAAAAGTTTTGTAAGATTTATGATATAATATATATCAAATATAAGGAGTAAAAATGAAAGTATTGTGTGTTAATGCTGGGTCGTCATCGTTGAAGTTTCAACTTTATGATATGCCGGCAGAGATTTCTATCATCAGCGGTTATGTAGAAAAAATCGGAGCGAAAGATAGTTTTTATACTATCAAACACGAAGGTAAGAAAAATGAGGTCAAAAAGCTAATTCCTGACCACACCGAGGCGGTCAAAATCATGCTGGAGGAGCTTTTGAACTACGGCGTGGTGAAAGAATTGTCGGAAATTCGTGGCGTAGGGCATCGGGCAGTACACGGTGGTGAGAAATACACAAAATCTGTAATAATTACCGATGAAGTGTTGAAAGACATGAAGGAATTTGGTAAATTTGCACCCCTTCATCTTCCAGGCAATATTGCCGGGATTAAAGCGATGCAAAAAGCCCTGCCGGATGCGGTGCAGGTGGCAGTATTTGATACGGCGTTTCACCACACTATTCCGAAAGTTCAATATATGTATCCTGTGCCGATGGAATGGTACGAAAAATATGGCGTAAGAAAATATGGTTTTCATGGCACTTCTCATAAATACATTACCGAGACTATGCAGAAAAAACTCGGCAAAGAAAACATTAATTTGATTATTTGCCACGTAGGCTCAGGTGCTTCAATCACTGCGGTGAAAGATGGCAAAAGCTATGATACCACCATGGGACTTACACCGCTGGATGGGCTAATGATGGGCACGCGGTCCGGTTCGATTGATCCATCAATCATTAAATATATGATTGATGAGGCTGGAATGACTTATGACAAAGTTGATGATGCTCTCAACAAAAAGTCTGGCCTGATGGGCGTTTGTGGGTTTAATGATAACCGCGATGTAGAAAAAGCGATTGCGGATGGCGATGAAAATGCGCGCCTCGCACTTGATATGTATGTGGATAGAATCGACCGATACATTGCTGAGTATTACTTGGAGCTGGGTGGCGAAGTAGATGCGATCGTCTTTACAGCTGGTGTGCTGGAAAATGGTGCAGAGACTCGCGAATCGATTATTGAAGGTTTGGCGCCTCTTGGCATCAAAATCAACAAAGAAGTCAACGATGCAATTGCTAGCTTCAAAGAAATCACTAGCGGTATTATCACAGCGGAAGATTCTACAGTACCAGTATATGTAGAGCCGACCAACGAAGAGGTGATGATTGTACGCGATGCATACAAACTATGCAAATAGTACGCGTGATATAATATATATATGTATATCTCAGATTTAATCGAGGACTTTCTAGAGCACTTGGAGATTGAAAATGGGCGGAGTAAGCGAACCGCTGAGAATTATCGGCTGTATTTGGAACGGTTCCTAGAGATTGCTTCGGAGATTTTAAACAAAGATGATATCAAGGCTTCGGATATAGATAAAGAAGTGCTTAGAAAATACCGTTTGAAGCTAAACCGCTATGGTTCCGAGAATGGTGGGGATGATCTCAAAACCATTACGCAGGCTTATCATTTGATTGCTCTTAGAGGATTCTTTAAATATCTATCCAGGAGAGAAATCAAATCGCTTGATCCTTCCCTCATCGAGCTGCCACATGTGGTGAGAAAGCAGGTGACATTCTTGCATTATGATGAAGTGGAAGATATGCTGGAGCAGATTGATCTTTCTACGGAATCGGGGCTCAGAGATAGAGCGATAATTGAGCTTTTGTATTCTGGCGGGCTCCGCGTGTCGGAACTGGTGGGATTGAATCGAGATTCGATCAATTTGGTTAAACGCGAATTTGTAGTAAGAGGTAAGGGTTCTAAAGATCGTCCGATTTTTATTTCGGAGACTTGTGCGGATAGGGTGGCAGATTATTTGGATGCAAGGACCGATTCTCTGCCGGCGCTGTTTCTGAATAATTCGCGGAATCTGCAGGCGGTAGATACATCTGGTGATTATCGGCGAATGACCGCGCGCTCAGTGGAAAGAATCGTAGAAAAATACGCTAAGTTAGCTGGGATTACCAAAAAAGTTACGCCGCATACATTGAGGCATTCGTTTGCTACGGATCTTTTGATGAATGGAGCGGATATTAGAGCGGTGCAATCGATGCTAGGGCATGCAGATATTTCTACCACGCAAATCTATACGCACGTGACCGATGCACATCTAAAAGAAGTGCACGAGAAGTTTCATTCGGAGACAAAATAGTTAATATGTAACTACCTCTGGTTCGTATAATCTGATCACGGTAGAGATAGTAGAAGCGCGATCCGAATTAACTGGCATCCAGCAAGAACGAATATAAAAATCATAATAAGCTGTTTTTGAGCTGACTGTAGCTGCATCGGGATTGCTAGCATCAACAACATTGCTATTGCCTTTGGTGGCAACAATATATATACCTTCTACTCTATAAATCTGCGAACCAATGCTGTGCCTATTTTGATCAAGAAGACTTAAGTCCATATCGGTACTGCCGTACAAAAATCTTGGATAGGTTGAAGGAGGATAAAAGACCTTTCTAGTATTACTATTTGCAGTATGGATAATCGGTGAGCTACTACAACCACTGGCTCCTAAAGGATCCGTGAAGCAAGCGTTATAATCGATTAAACGAGTATTGATCACAAATGGCTTAAATCCTTTGTTTGCTGGATAGTTTAGATTCATATCCCCAGTATTACCATCGTAGAGTTCATCACAAGTCTCCGGATTATATTTTAGGTCTACACTTCCTTCACTGCTCGCTAGACCTTTTATCGCCTCCCAAATCTTAGCGTATTTATTGTCTGGGGCAGTTGCAGTTGTGTCTTTGGACTGGCTACCAGAAACATAAGAATCGTGAATGAATCTGAGGGCTTCAGCTTGAGCATCTAGTTCTTCCCTTGTTAAAGTAAGCTCTAGAGAACTCTGCGCGCCAGAAGTGCTGGCGGCAACTACCGAAACTACAATAATGGCGATCATCGAAAAAATACCGATAGCAAGCGCTACCTCTATCAAAGTATCACCTCGTTTTTTCTTCATATATTTATTATATCATGCTTATGAAAAAATCGGAAAAAACATAGGTAATAATAAATGCCAAAACCAGAAACGGGCCAAAGTAGATTTGGTGGTTTTTCTTATTTCTGATGGTTGGGTACATAATAATACAAGCAAGGAGGTTTGCAATAAAAAGTGCTATCACTGATAATAACGGGTGGCCTAAGGCAAGTCCAATAATGCCGGCCAAGATCCAATCGCCATCGCCAACCCATTTACCTTTGGACACGAGATATAGAATCAAGTAGATACCACCAAATAATGCAGCAGATAATATCGGTATAGCGGTGAATTCTGGCCAAGCTTCTAGAACGGCAAGGATAATGGCGATAACCGCCGAGATAGCTAATGCTATAATCGGTAGCTCGCCGTAGAGCCCATCGTAGATAGCCAAAAAGGCTAGGCTTAGGATGAACACAAGCATAGTGAGAAAGATTGCCCATTTCGTGATGTCTATGGCCGGGAACTCTGCCAGAAGATCTGAGATGATTGGGCCGTTGATAAATAGAAAGTAAGCGCCAAGAGATAAAAAGATAAAGGCCAGACCGAGTTCAGATATCAGTTCGGCAAGGCCGATTTTTTTGTGACAATACCTACATTTGCCGCTAAGCAGAAGCCACGAGATGACTGGAATGTTGTCGTGCCATTTGAGTTGCTTTTTGCAATGCATACAAATGGAGCGTTTTGGGTGCTTCTTCCCTTCGTGCAATCTCCGCGCTTGGCAGCAAAGGAAAGAGCCAAAGATGGCACCGAGGGTGAATAGTAAGATAAAAAACAGAATCTGCATATACTTATTTTACCATATATAGTATATAGTACAAAAAACCACCCCGGAGGGTGGTTTTGGGATTATGACTATTAGGAATTCTTCTTATTTCCTGTAGCGCCACTATCCTGGCAATAAAGACCGCCGCTTTCTAGATAACCATAAATTGCAAATGCTTTAATACCAGTATCTTGGTCTGGGGCTGCGTTACCCTGATCATCAGTAGCATAGCAGTTGGCGCCAGTGACGATAATCACTTCGGAACCATTGTCATAATTGACACCAGTGGTGCCACCAGTGGTGCCACCAGTGGTGCCACCAGACTTCGCAATGCTTGGTTTTTTAGCACTTGCAGCAGCATTACCACCAACGGCATCGCCACTTCCGCATGCTCCATCACCACCAGACCATTTATCATAGCTGCAAGCAGCTAAATAATAGCCGTAGCCATTTGGATCAGTGCCATCTTTATTAATCCAAGTTTTTGTGTCTAGACCAGTGTTTGGGTCGCTGGTGGCTGTAAGTTTAGAAATCCTGCCACCGTTGTTAGTAATATAGCTAGTGACCGCAGTAGAAAGCATGCTATAGTCATTACGCCTTTGGGAATCACGCTGAGAGCGCTGGAGAGCCGGGAGCGCGATAAAGACCATCAAGAAGATAAGACCAGCGATCGCAAGCACGAGCACGACCTCGATGATGGTAAAACCTTTTTTAACTTTGTTGTTTTTTCTAGCCATATTAGATAATCCTTTCAATAAGTATCTTTATTTTATATTAGCAAACTTTATTTAAAAAAACAATAGCATTTTAGGTATTATAACAGTACCGACCGGCACGTTCAAGAAGTTGGATAGCAGCAACATTACGGGAATTGCTAGTTTTTACCATTCTGTCTCCATCGCAAGTAGCGCTAACGGCTACATAAATTTTGTGATCCACTCCGCCATTCAAGCTAGCATTCTCTTGATTGGCACTGTTAAGCTCACCGACAGTACAAGGCTCGCCCACTGAAAGATCGCCCCCATCTTTTTTACATTTGGCCACATAATAAGAGTATGAGCTACCATCAGGATCTCGGAAATCTTTGTTGGCAACAACATATTCTTTTACGAAATCTATCCAGGATTTGTTAATATCTGTAGCTGCAGTATCCAAGCCAAAACTTATAGCATCAACAGACAATGTAGGCAATGCGCCACGGCTATTATTGGTTTGATAAGTCTTAATATCGTTGATAAATTCCATAACATTGGCGCGCCTATCAGCATCACGTTGAGAGACCCAAAGACTCGGGAGAGCGATGAATGCCATTAAAAATATTAGGCCTGCAATCGCAAGCACGAGTGCCACCTCGATAATTGAAAAACCGCTTCTTTTTTGATTCATATTATAAGTATAAGCTTTTTATAGTAAAAATTCAAGAACTTTTACGAGGCTACAGTATTCACGAGTGAGTAGATCGGGAGAAGTGTACCACCTACCACTACACCAATGAGCCCGGCCATGATTACCATCAAAATCGGTTCGATGGCAGTAGAAATGTTTTCAACTTGATTGTACAGTTCATCCTCATAAACCTTAGCGGCTTTTCCTAGCATTTCATCAATCTTACCAGACTCTTCACCAATGCCAGCCATCTGTGGAACTAATGGAAGCATGTATTCCCTGTCTGTTAATGCTTCAGAAAGAGTTTTACCACCTTTGATCATCTCGATAGCCTTGGCATATTCAGCTTCTACAATTTTATTTGAAACTGCGCCATTAGAAATGGTAACTGCATCTACCATTGGGACACCGGTAGACAGAAGCATCTCAGCGGTACGGGCAAAGCGTGAAACATAGAGTTTTCTAAAGAGTCCGCCAAAGAGCGGTACATTGATTTTGAAAGCATCGGCCACTCTTCTCCCGGTAGGAGTACGTTTGACAAAGAAAAATGTGCCTACGATTCCGCCAACTAGAACTAATAGAATTAGCCACCAAAAGTTAACCGTGAAATCTGTAAGATCAACAAGACCCTGCGTAAGGCCTGGAAGTTCCTCGCCCATATCATTATAGAGATCACTAACCTGTGGGACCACCGCAAACATCATGAAGAGGAGCACGGCAATAATCACTACAAGGATGATGGCCGGATAGACAAGAGCACCACGGATTTTGCCAAGCATGGCGGCATCTTTCTCTTCTTGATCGGCAAGACGTTTAAGGGCGATATCTAGAGTACCTGATTTTTCACCAGCTTGGATAAGTGCTAAATATACACCGTTGAATACGTGTGGATGAGCTGAGAAGGCTTCATAAAGACTTTTACCCGATTCAGCGGCAGCAAGAATTTCTTCCCCGACAGCTTTCATACCTTTGTTTTCGGTTTGCTCGGTGACAGTACGGAGCGAAGCAGAAAGCGGGAGGCCGGCACCAATCAAAGTGGCGAGCTGGCGAGTAAACATAATGTGATCTTTGGTAGTGATACGATTATTAAATTTGGCAAATGGGTTACTAGCACCTTCTTCTGTAATAGTATCTGGGATTAAACCCTGCTTGACTAAAAGCTGGCCCGCAAAGCGTTCGCTATCAGCTTGGATACTACCTTTGACTTGCTTACCGGTTTCTTTTTCTTTGGCATGGTAGTTGTAACGTTTCACTTTTAACCCCTGGTATAACGATTAAGTTCGGCTAAGTCTACGGCGTATTCACAGGCAGATTCATAGGTAATCACACCGGCTTGGACTAAACGCGCGAGGTCGTGATCCATAGTCTGCATACCTTGATCGGCGCTAGTTTGAATGACATTGTCGAGCTGGAAAGTCTTGCCTTCACGGATAAGCGCGCGCACAGCAGAATTTGCGGTCATGATTTCGGCTGCGACCACACGACCACCGCCAATAGCAGGAACAAGGCGCTGAGAACAGATAGCCTGAAGCATATTGGAAAGTTGAACACGAATTTGCGGCTGCTGGTGAGCCGGAAAAACATCCACCATACGATCAATAGATTGAGCAGCAGAGTTGGTATGGAGCGTAGCAAAAACCAAATGCCCGGTCTCAGCAATGGTAATAGCTGCTTGGATGGTTTCTAGATCACGCATCTCGCCAATTAACACTACATCTGGGTCTTCACGCAATGCCGAGCGAAGCGCAGCAGAAAAACTAAAAGTATCGTAATGTACTTCCCTCTGCACAATGACAGCGCGCTTGGACTTGTGAGTAAATTCAATTGGATCTTCGATAGTGATGATATGGACAGCTTTTTCTTGATTGATTTTGTCTATCAGAGCGGCCAGAGTAGTGGATTTACCTGAACCGGTAGGGCCAGTAACAAGCACGAGTCCGCGTGGGAAATTAGCAAAAGTTGATACAATATTTGGCATGCCGAGTTCTGATATTGGTTTAATTTGGTTAGGAATAAGGCGGAATGAAGCAGCCATTTTGCCACGTTCATGAAAGGCGTTAACCCGAAAGCGCGCCACATCACCAAATGCAAAAGAGTAATCAAATTCTTTATCTTTTAAATAAATTTTTTTCTGATCTTCATCCAGCGTTGCAAAAATAACTTCTTGGAGCATGGCAGAATTCAGAGGTGGCATGCCGGCGATCGGCACAAGCGCGCCATCAATTCTTAAAATTGGTGGCATGCCGTATTGCAGATGCAGATCCGAAGCATTACGCCTAATGCACTCCTCTAAGAGTAGCTCAATTCTGAGTGTATTGTTTGGTGCTGGGGCTGGTGCTGCATTTTCCATATCTATATTATACCACAACCATTATGACAAATCGCTTGCCACGCGGTTGACCTCCTCTATTGATGTAATACCTGACAATACTTTCAAAATACCATCTTGGCGCATAGTAATGGTACCCTTGGATCTGGCTAAACGCATAATTTCGGCAGCGGTAGAATGATTAGTAATCATCTTCTGAATATCTTCATCTACAGTAATAGTCTCATACAAACCAGCACGGCCGCTATAGCCGCCTGGGGTTTCTTTGCTGTCACGACCTTTGGCGAGCATATAATAATTATCATCTCTGACTGGTAATCCTGGATAGCCAAGGTCTTCGCTAATTCTATCTACATCATCGCTAGTCTGCGGTAATATATCGCCCACAATAGAGTTGATACTCTCGGTTTCGATTTCGGAAGATTTGTAGGTGTCTCGCTTTTCGGTAACACGGCGAACCAAGCGCTGACCAATTACCACGTTCAAAGTGGAAGCAAGAAGGAATGGTTCGATTCCCATATCCAAGAGACGTGGCAAAATACCAGCAGCAGAGTTGGTGTGAAGTGTAGAAAACACCAAGTGACCAGTAAGTGCGGCCTGCACAGCTAGCTGGGCGGTTTCGTTATCGCGAATCTCACCTACCATTACTACATCAGGGTCCTGGCGAAGGATGCTCCTAAGGCCTGAGGCAAAAGTTAACCCAGCATCTACATTGACTTGAATTTGATTGATTCCCGCCATTTTGTACTCGACTGGATCCTCCAAAGTCACGATATTGATTTCTTCTGATTTAATCTGATTGATAAGTGCATAAAGGGTGGTAGACTTACCAGAACCAGTAGGACCAGAAGTTAAAATCATGCCGTTTGGCTCTCTAATTCCCTCTAGAACAGCCCGGAGGGCACGGCCAGTCATACCCATTTCATCGATTTTCATCGAAACGCCTTTTTTATCCAAAAGACGGATTACCACCTGCTCGCCCCAAGTAACTGGCGAAGTGGCAATACGAAGATCCACTTCCTTATCTTCTACCAAAACGGTAAATTGGCCATCCTGCGGAATACGATGTTCATCGATTTTTAGATTGGCAAGAATTTTGATACGAGAAACAAGCGCTGGGGCTACAATTTTTGGAAGATCCATAATTTTTCTGAGCACACCATCTACGCGACAGCGGATAATAAGCGAATCTTCCAAAGGCTCAATATGGATATCTGAGGCTTTGGTCTTGACTGCATAACTTAAAATTGTAGTTAGTGCCTTGGAAATTGGCGAATCCTGAACGATAGTTTTGACATCGGCATGCTCGGCTTGAGCGGCGATTTCTTCATTGGTGTCTTTGACTGCTTCCTTGACACTAGCAAAATCACCATGGTTTTTCTCAAGCATTTCTTTGATACCACGCTCTGATGACATCCAGACACGAACTGGCTGATTAATGAGATTGGAGATATAGTCGGTAGCTTGAACGTTAGTAACATCGGCCATGGCGATATTGAGCATACCATCTTTTTCGCCTAATGGAATCACCATAAAACGAGCCTGGGCTTCGTATGGAATTTTGAGTAAAATATCTTGATCAATCATAATATTTTTGAGCTCAATATATGGTACCCCGATGATAACAGCGGTGGCATGAGAAACCATATCGCCAGTGATGGCGCGCTCATTAATCAACTGATCCAAATTTTGCGCATTTTGAGCTAAAGTTGGATCTACCAAACCTTCTGCTAGGAGCAGACTTAGGATTCTTTGTTCGGCTTCTTTGGTCAAAGTCGCCATTATTGATTCTCCGTATTGTTTACACAGCTGCCGGAAGCATCGTAGTTGGAACAGTCAATATAAACTTCTATAGTAGGGTTAAGCGCGCGATAGTTAAAGACTTCGGCGCTTGGCTCTGTCAAATTAGTACCAACAGAAGTGCTAAGTGTCTTGATAATGACTGGGCTAGGATCTTTGAGAAAAACATTGCTCACCAACAAGTATGATACTACTACGCCAAAGATTGCGGCAACTATAGCTGTGGTTAGATCTACTTTCATTTATTTACCTCCTGGTTTTATAGCTTTATCTGTAGTCGTGAGAACGGATGGCTGTACATAATAAGCTGTGCCACGAGCCTGGAAATTAATAGTACTATCCGTGTTCCATTCGATGGTGGCACGTTCGATATTGAAGTTTCTAATGGAACGCTCAACATTGCTTAGGAATGTATGGATGGTACCGGTGCTAGCTTCGATAGAAAGGCGAACAGGAATATTATAAAGATTGTTGCCAAATAGAGCCCAGTCGGTTTCTCCAGTAGGGGTAAGAGATTCTGGCTCGGTGCCGGAATCACGGAAAATCTTGTCGATTGAAGCAAGTAGCGCTTCTTCGTTTCTGAAAGCTGGAAGGGCATCTGGGATTACGCGGAGTGATGAGCAAGATTTGATAAGATTACTAGCAGCAATGAGCTGTTCTTCATTCCCGCTTTCACCAGCAGCAGCGTAATTGTCTTCTAGTTCTTTGTAAGTATAGTTTTTGTTGGTTTTTTGGTTGATACAATCAGGATTATTCCGGTTTGGAACAGAAGCGAGAGCAGAGTTTGAAGCCATATTTTCTAGAATATTAGAGCGAAGAGTGTTCGGTACATCTGAGGCAGTAACACTGTTTGGGGCACATTTTTTAAGCTCATCATCACTGTAGACTTGGCCGCGAGGCTTTGGACAGATGCCGATATTTTTAATCGTGTCAGAAAAGCTAACAATGGATTGATCTTGGGCTGCGATAATACTGGCACTAAAAGAAATTTTATTAATAGAATTAAGCACTACAGCAATGGCTGCACCGAGAAAGATGGCTGCACCAAAGACCGCTAGAGCCATATATTGCTGAGCTTGAGTGATTTTGGCGCGTTTGCCTAGTTTGATTTCTTTGGCCATTACTCTTCTCCTCCCTTATTCTGTTGTTCATTATTGCTACCAGTTGGAGTGGTGATGCAAACAGTATCATCCTGTTGGCAGTCGGCAGCGCGTTCGGCAAACATGCCTTGGATTTGGGCATAAGAATCAGTGACATTACGGCGACCAGCAGGTGAAAGAGCTAGCATATGGTGATTATTGAAGTTAAAGACTTCTGGCGCAAAAGTAATGGTTGCAGAGAACCTAAGTACTAATTGCTCATTTGCATCACGGCCATTCGATGATTCATCAATTTTGATACCACCGGTACCTTCTTCATCGCTGTCTGGGACTAGTTTACAAGAATCATTAGTAACAGACCAGGTAATTGTATTATTTTCTTTCTCTTCTCCAAAATATTTGATACAAGAACTGTTGAAGTGTGGGACATTTTCGATGCTACCATCTAGGCTCATGTATGGTTCATCATCTTTTGGATTTTCTTTATACCAGTCAACGAATTGAGGAGTACGCCAGATTTTGACAACTTTTTGACCATTCCATTCTTCTACGTTATAGCCAGTAGCTTGAGATAATTCAGCAGCGGTAGGTTCTGGCGTAGATGATTCGGTATTCTCAGATTCCTCCTCATCAGATTCTTCTTCCTCTTTTTCTTCATCTTTAGCGGCCGGATTACAGCCCTCGCCATTGATTAGCCAGTACGCATAATAGCCTTTTTCGGCATCTCTTAAAGTAGCGCCTTCCTGGTTACTTTCTATCATGCAGTAAGCCGGAATACTATCGCCATTTTTGTCTACATATTCTCCATAATCATAGCGCATGTAGGCCATGGATTTTTTGAAAGAATCCAACACGTTATAATCAATAAATGGTTCCGTGCCGGAGTTGGCCTGAGCATCAAAGGTGAAGGTTGGGGCATCACCCGAAAGACCAACCGATAGCTCCGAAATATTGATATAATCAGCACCGGTTGGGATAATGGCGGCAAGTACATTGAAGGTACGAGAAAGCATCACTTTATTATCGGTGATGCTGGCAATATTACCAAGCTGATCACGGATAGTAAGAAAATCAGAAAGATCACTGTACTCATTAATTTTTTGCTCTAGACTCTTCAAAGTGTTTTGTTTGGCCGTGATAAAACCTTGCTGCCCACCAGAGATAGACAAGAAAATTAATGTTACGATAAGGCTAGATGATGCAACTACGATACAAAGGAAAAAAACAAAATTGCGGAATTTAAGAGTTTTTAGAAACTCATTTTTGATATCCGGAACTAGGTTAATTTCTTTTGCCATTAGTCGTTACTCCTTTCGGACAAACCGATTACTACCGCGAATTCGGATGCGACCGGCATTAATGCATGCTGTTGCTCTGGCGTGGTGCGAACGAGTTGCCATGGATTGCCTTTGATAGTAGGGATATTGGTCTTAGCTTCGATGTATTCTGGGAAAAGCGGGATCATGCTAGCATAGCCCGAAAGCACAATGCCACCGATTTTGCCATTCAAATATTTAGTCTGGAAGAAGCGGACAGATTTAGCAAGCTCAGAAGCATAAGAATCCAGAGATGGGCCGAGAATTTTGAAAACTTGACCTTCGACTTTGTCGGCAGCGAGGCCAAACTTAAGAATGAATTGGCGAGCTTGGTCTTCCCTCACGCCGAGACCGTTAACTACTGCGGTAACAAATTGGCTAAAACCACCTTGGATGGAACGAACTAGTCTTGGTTTGCCCTGATAGACAATCACGAGATCGGTAGATTTTTCACCAAAGTCTACGATAAGGTTGGCATCAATTGAGCCAGGAATGGCGAGAGAGCGAGCCATAGCAAGTGGCTCTGGCTCCATGGCGATGACATTTAGACCGGTTTTTTCGATAGTCTCTAAGACATCCTCGGCGTAATCTTTGGCTACAGAACTGACCAAAATCTCAGTTTTTGATGGATCGTTTGGACTAGGTCCGAGCACTAGGTAATCGGCTTTGGCATCGCTCATTGGCATTGGGACGTATTTGTCAATTTCGTATTTGAAAACTTTGTCTAACTCTTTTTCTGGAAGGGTTTCGGTCTCGACAACAGAAGTAAAAGTCTTGCTAGCCGGAAGGCCTACGGCAACTGATTTAGTCTTGATACCGGCTTGCTCGACGGCACCCATGATAGCCTCGCCGAGGCGTTTTTTCCCTAAATCTGTATTGTCTGCGGTAAGTTTTTGCTCGATTGGAACATAAGCATAGCGAAGTAAAGACCAACCGTTACGGTCATCGCCAGCTAGCTGGATAATACGCATTGAATTGGTGCCGATGTCTAATGAAAAGAAATCGCCCACGCCATGCAATAAATTCATAGTTTAATTATATATGTTTATGCTTTATTTTGCAAGGTGTAAATAATAAAATCTTTCGGTATTGCCGTGCTTGCCGTGAAGGTCGTTGTCTTTTTTGTTTTGAACAATAAATTTGTTCAATTTGAGCCAAGATTCAAAATCCCTGATAATCTCTCTTCTAATCTTTTCGTTTTTGACAATGCCGTTATTTAACTGATAAGGTTTGGCCTCAAATTGAGGTTTTAGCATCACCAAAAATTCGGTATCTTTACAGGCTAAATGGTCTTTGGCATATTTTAAGATTTTGGTTAACGAGATGAATGAAACATCCGCCAAGATGACAGAAATGCCTTTCTCGGGACGCTCGTCGCGCCCATCTTCATGGGGCTCCTCGCTGCGTCCTCGTAGCAACTGCGGATGCCCCTCGAAAGGCATTTCTGTCATCTCAAAGTCAAAAATATCAGTTTTTTCATGCAGTTCTACTTTTGGATTATTGCGCAGAGGCGATTTCATTTGATTGGTTCCCTTTTCTACGGCAATGACTTTTTTGGCACCTTGTTCTAGGGCGTACTGGGTAAAACCGCCAGTAGAGGAGCCAATATCTAGTACGACTTTATCTTTGAAATCAAAATCAAAGGCGGTGGCAGCGCCCTTGATTTTGAAATAACCCCTATTTTTTGCGCTCGCGATATTCATAGGTATCGGTGTCCACGGACACGGTGTCGCCTTCTTTGATAAAAGCTGGGACTTTGATAACTACGCCGGTTTCTAAAGTAGCATCCTTCATGACAGAGCTAGTAGTATCGCCTTTGACTGCGGTCTCGGTGTAAGTAACTTTGAGCCAAAGATTTTTTGGCAGACTTAAGTTGATAGCGGTGCCGTTATAGAATTGAATTTCCATTTCATCACCTTCTTTCATGAAATCTGCTGAATCCCCAACCATGTCTTTTGCAAGCTCGTATTGTTCAAAAGTTTCTGGATCCATGAAGTAAAATTTTTCGCCATCATTGTACAAATATTGCACTTTTCTGGTAGTGACTTCGGCTGGTTCGATTTTTTCCTGACCTTTGAAAGTCTTTGGAAGAAGTGCGCCAGTAATCAAATTTTTGACTTTGACGTTGACAATGGAACCACCGCGGCCCATAACTTTTTGTGAGTATTCTACCACCTTGTACGGCTGGCCATCCAAGGTGATAAGAGTGTTTTTCTTGAGATCTGTAGGTCCGTACATTTTACTCCTTTATTTAATTATTAGAAACAAATGGCAAAAGCGCCAAATGGCGAGCGCGCTTAACTGCAGTAGCAAGTTGGCGCTGTTGTTTAGCTGACAAACCGGTCTTTGAAATCGGCTCAATCCGACCGTAAGCATCGATATAGTGGCCTAAAGTTTTGGCATCACGATAATCGAAATAGATATCTTTGTCATTTTTAAATTTTTTCATTATACTATCCTTCCTTTTTTAGATTAGAATGGGATTTCTGATAAATCCACTTCCCCTTCTGGGATGTCTGTAGGAATGTCCGCAGGAATATCTACAGACGTATCGACCGATGCGCTAGAGGTGCTGCGAGACGCTGGGTTGGCACCTACGAAGTTGAAATCTTCGGCTACGATTTCGGTGCGAGAGCGTTTAACGCCATCTTTGCCTTCAAAACTACGTTGGCTAAGGCGGCCAGATACAAGAACACCGCTACCTTTTTTGGCGTAATTGGCGATAACTTCGCCGAGCTTACCCCAAGCTACGCAATCAATATAAGAGACTTCCTCTTTATTTTCGCCATCGCCACCTTTGTAAGTGCGATTAACGGCTACGGAGAAAGAACATACGCTGCTACCGCTAGTGGTGGTGCGGAGTTCTGGATCTCTAGTTAGGTTACCGGTGATAATTGCTTTGCTAAATCCGCGCATTAGGCCTCCTCTTCTTTAGTTTCTTCTGATTTTTCTTCTTGCTTTTCTTCTTGCTCTTTGGCAGCAAGATATTTTGCCCTTCTAGGATCAGCCTTGACAAGAAGGAAACGGATAACCTCATCGGTAATGCCGAGGGTACCGCTGATTTTCTTTGGAGCATCAGCTGGAAGTTTTACATCCATGTAGTAGTAGAGCGCAAAATCGTTGCCGCTAATTGGATAGCAGAGGCGTTTTTTGCCCTCCGGCTCTTCTTTTACTATTTTGCCACCGCTAGTTTCGATCGTTTTCTTGACCTTAGAAACAGCGGGGTCTAGGTTCATCTCGAGATCGGGATGAAAGAGAATAGAAAGTTCGTAATCTTTCATATGACTCCTTTGGTTAAAGCAAACGCAGGTAGGAGTGTTTGGCTTGGTTCTCGCCAGCTCCCAGTGGCTCGTTTGCTGAGCTAATATTACCTGTTTATTATATCACAGATTATTGGAACTGGCAAGAGGTTTAGTTTTGATCTGGTGAGTTTTGCTCTGGTGAGTTGAAGCTGTCTTTGGTCAGTGAGTCTGAATCAGCTGGGGAGGTAGGTTCGACTGGCTGGGCTGGTTCAGTTGGCTGAACTGGCTCAGCTGGTTCGACAGGCTGGGTTGGCTCAACAGGCTCAGTTGGAGCAACTGGCTCAGTTGGCTCGGTTGGCTGAGCTGACTCGGAGAAGCTAGCTGGAGCGGAGTTATTGGTATTGTTATCATCACCAGTTACGACGTCTTCTACGGTCTTGAGTGTACGGCGAGTGCGCCAGAGATAGAAGCCACCGGCACCGATACCAAGAACGATAATTACAGCCATGACGATTTCAAGTGGACCGGTTTTGACAATTTCGGATGGCAAATCGCAACCTGGAAGATTCGGATTGGTATTGCAATCTTCTACTGGGGTAGTACAGCCTGGTAAATTTGGATTAGTGGTACAATCCTCAACTGGACAATCGTCTTTTTTAACATTAATGGCCGTGGAGCTGTTATCGCTATCGCCCGTTGAGACCTCGCTATCGTAAGTGAGGGTGGCGGTGTTGACGAGGTTGAGGCTACCACAATCAATGTTTTCTACGACTTTGGCGCGATAAATAACATTTATGATGTTGCCGGTGCCGATAGTGCCGAAATTATATCCAGTGCCGATAATGTTATCTGATAGCTGTTCCCAAATTCCAGAGTTGTTGGCAGAAAATTGTACACTACCCGGAATTAATTCCAGACCGGATGGCATCGCGTCTGAGATAGTGGCGTTGCTAAGAGCTACGTCGCCAGCGTTTTTGATGGTGAGGCGGAAATAAATTTCATCGCCTGGAACAGCATCCACGCTGGTAACATAATTAGCGCCATCTTTAGAAACTTCTTTGTCGATAGTGCCTTTAAGCTCTTCGGCTTGAAGGACATAGCTAACTACGCCGTGGTACTCTTCGCAGCCTGGGATTATGCCGTTCAATTCATTGAGCCCCAATGCGGTACCACCTTCCGTGAAGAGACTGGATGGCATAACGGAGCCGTTAGCGCGCCAGTCGTTATAAATTTTGGCCGAACCAGCCACGTAACGAAGCAATACCTTCGGATAACTAGTAGTCATATATGCTTCATCCCAGACTGAAAGCGGATTAGAATTGTTAGCGGTAATCGTACCTGTAATTGTGCCCATCGAATCTGGCGTAAGCACCGTGGAGAACGAGGATGCCAGCTTCGTTTGGTAGGCGATACCAGAGTGATTATGTGCAGAATCATTAAAAGTTGCCGAGGCATTGTTATGGAAATAAATGTACACCATATACTGCTTGCCCGGAATTACTTCTGTTTCATTCCCCAAATTAGTGACATCGGAATTGATTTGACCTACGCGAACGAAATCTCTTTCATCGCCAATGGTAGGGTTATTTGTGATAGAGTTAAAAGTTGGGTATGTAGCCGGCTCTTCCATAGTAAAAGTTGGTCGTTCTGGACCCCAGGCAGAGACGCTAGCCGAGCCGGCTAAACCAGCTATAAAGGTAACGGCAAATAGAGCTATAACCTTAGTAATATTCTTAATATAATTTTTCATGTCGTTCTCCTTTATCGTATTCCTAAATCTGCTAATTCGTCGCCGCTTTCACCACTATCACTAGGCAAATCCGTTTGTTCGTTTCTGTCGGCCTCTTCTTGGGATTGATCATTACCTTCTACTGGGTTTTCATTGGCGTTGCCATCATTGGCTCCGCCTTGGTCACCACCATAGTCATTGCCTGGGTTAGTTGGCTGGACATCTTCGGCGCCTTGAGATGGTTGATTTGGCGTAGTGACCGGTGCGGTACCTCCATAGTCGCCAGGTGAAGGTGGCGCGGTAATATCTTCTGGCGATACACCTGGATTATACTCGGGGTTGACCCGGCCCGTATTATCATCTTTTCCAATATCTTTATGCACTTTATCATCGATCCGTTCAAGATTTTCTGGGTTCTTTGGCTTCGGTTTCGGGGTTGGTTTTGGATCTGGATCTGGTGGAACTGGATCTGGTGGAACCGGCTTTGGATCTGGATCCGGTGGAGGGGTAGGATCTTCCCCGCCACCACCGCCACCCGGGCCACCGCCACTAATGACTTGTGGCACTGGTTTGTTGCTCTCAATTTTTGGTACACCCTGAGGAGCCTTTTCGTAATTTGGCTGATAGCCGCAGTTCATGTTGAGATCTAGTACTTTGATAGTCTTAGTAGTGCCATCCGGATTTGTGATAGTACGGGAAATATCTACTTGTGGAGCATTGCTCCTTCTCTTGGTGTCGTAACCTAGATGAAGTTCGTCTGGAGTATAGTTGCCATCTTCGTTTTCGTCCACAAAGTAAACATAGTTTGTTTGCTCGGTATCATTCTCACGATAAAAGTTAAAGCTAGTTTTGTCATCCTTTAAAATTTGGCTAAACTTACTAAGAACGCTCTTTTGCAAATCACCGCCGCCAGCTTGATCAAATTTGTTGTCAATTTCTACCATGCTGAGGCCTTTGATGCCTAATTCTTGCTTTTCATCATCGGTGAAAGCATTATAAGCGTAGGAAGCGAGAGCTTCTGGTTCTTGCTCAGCCATGCGTATAATTGAATTTGTAGCGGCATTGCGATCATTATAATCTTTGGTGTAGTCGTAGCCATAGGCATTGTAAGCAACTTTGTTTTCGCGGTCGGCGTACTCGGTATAGTCGTATTTTACGCCATTGATAGTCTCGCCGGCGAACTCATTTCCGTCATTTTCAAAAGTAACCGTGACGGCTTCTGGTGTAGTAACCGGAGTCATGGCTGGAGTCATCGCTTGTTCGACCATGGCTTTAGGAGCATTGGTAATAACACTATTGTTGGAAGCGCTAGCTTTGGAAGCGCTCATAAGAATGAAAGATGTAGCAAATATGCCTACAGCGGCGCCTATGGCAGCGTATCCAATTACTTTTTTGGCGGCTGGATTATTTTTGAGTTTTTCTAGCACTGCCGCAGGGCTAACGTTGAAGTTTTTTTCCTGTTCTTTTTGGGCGGCCTTGATAGCATCTTTGTTAGCTTCATCACCGCGAGCTTGATATTCGGATTTTAATTCATCAGTTTCGTTTTGTTCTCTACCGCCACCGAATGATTCTGGGCCTTTAGGCATTTTTACCTCCTTTCAAAAAATCATCTTGAAATTCTTGCATAACTTTTTGGATAATTTCTTCTAGATTGATGTTGTACTTTTTGAAAAAATCGGCAAAGGCAGCTTCATCGGTACTGCCTTCGTCTAAGAGTTGGTTCAATTCCATTCCCTGTTCCTCGGTAAGGCTACCGATGATGGCGCGTGAAATTTTGTTGTCTAGAGCATCCATGATGTCTTTCCTAGCGTCAGCGTAGGCTTCCTTCGGCTGGCCTGGATATTTTTGAGCGATGAGGACATCCGCGAATTGTCCTAGCAACGTCTCATCTACGAGATGTGATTCCATAATTTTATTTTTTTAATAGTGTATTACCTTTCTGTTTATAAGATTACCATAATCATAATACAAAAGTCAAGTTTTTGGTCAAAATTTAAAAAACCGAACGCGGTGTTCGGTTTTTTAAATTGTTTGTGTTTGTTTGATGTGTTACATTGGTCTCCTTTCTTTTGAGCTTGTTGGCGGTTAGACTACGCATAGTACAGATAGTATAATGTGGTATACGATACTGTAATATAAGGGGTCTATTCGATAAAGTGCTAGTTCCATAGTGGTCCTTGTTTTTGGTGGTTTTAGGCGGCGACGGCGTCTTTTAAGACTTCCATGGTGGTGATACCGATTTTTTTGGCTTTGATTCGATCAATTTTGGCTCGGGTTTCTTTGGTGATTACTTTGTCTGGGTTAACGTATTCTCCTTCCTTTTTCTCGCTACCTCCGTAGATTGCGAATGAGGTGTCGATGTCATCTTTCCAGTCTGAGTCGATTACTTTACCGTCATCTGGGAGATTAAAAGTTGATATTTTGTTTGGGTTTGCCGCCATGTTTGCTCCTTTTTGTTTTTTATGTTTTTGTTTTGATTTTTTTGACTTGTTAGAATGTTTGTTTTATTTTCTAACTTAATATCAGTATAGCACACATGGTTAAATTTGTCAATACCTTTTATGCTTTTTCTAGAGAAATTGTGATGTTTCCACCGTTGATTTTGGTGATTTCATCGTGAGTGTAATTCTCATTTTTGGTGATGTCGTCGGCTAAGACTTCGGATTTGACCATTTCTAGGTAGGCGGCTGGGATGTCGGCCGTGAGAGAGAGTTTGATATGGTCGTCCATGTTGAGACCAGCATGCTTTCTGGCGGATTGAATAGCACGGATGAGGTCGCGAGCGTAACCTTCTTCCCTTAATTCCTTGGTGAGGGTTTTGTCTAACTTGAGAGTACTACCGTGAGCAACTTTTTTAACATTAACTTCTTCCCTGATAATTTGCTCGTAAAAGTCGTCGAGAGGCTCGCCTGGGTAAATTAATGATGCAAGCGGCTGGCGAATTTTGATTTGCTCCTCGGTGTCGGACTTTTGCATCCTAAGTGCGAGAGCATCGGTAATAATCTCACGAGTGCGGGCCATATCGGCAAGGACAGTGCTGGTGGCAGACTTTTCTAATGACTCCGGCCAATTGAGCAAATGGACAGATTCGTCTGACATGGTGATTTTTTGATATAATTCCTCAGAAAGGAATGGGGTGAACGGCGCCAAGATGATAGCGGTCAAACGTAGCATATTATAAAGAGTGTTAAAGGCGGCTTTTTTGTCTTCTCTGTTGTCATTTTTGGAAAAACGGCGGCGAGAGCGGCGGACATACCAGTTGCTAAGGTCATCAATAAATGGAAGCACGCCTTCGAGGGCCTTAGGGATATTATATTCTTTCATGCCGGCATCAATGGCATCTTTTAGCTCGTAGAAACGCTCGACAATCCAGTTGTCTAGAGGATTTTTGAGGCGGATAGGCTCGTTAAAATCATCTGGGCCGAGATTTTCGATTTCGGCGTAGGTGGTAAAGAAGTCGTAAACATTCCAAAGCATGGCAAGTTTGCGATTAACATCGGAAACATCTTTGTCGAGCATGGCAAAATCTTCGCCAGACATGACTGGGCTAGATAAAAGTAAGAATCTGTAGGCATCGGCAGAATATTGGTCCATCAGCTCGTTTGGATCGGTGTAATTGCCAAGGGATTTGCTCATTTTGCGGCCATCGTTGCCGGCCAAGGTGCCAGTGGTGATGACATTCTTGTAGGCATTCTTGCCAAAGAGGGCGGTGTTGACTACGTGGACATAGTAGAACCAAGCACGGACTTGACCGACATATTCCACGATAAAGTCGGCTGGGTAGTTCTTTTCGAACTTCTCCTTGTTCTCGAATGGGTAATGCAGCTGGGCAAATGGCATGGAGCCGGATTCAAACCAGCAGTCCAGAACCTTTTCGATGCGGGTGAAATGTTCGCCATCGATATCGAACTCGATCTGGTCTACCCATGGGCGGTGATAATCTTCTAGCTCCACGCCGGAGAGATCTTTTAATTCTTCGTAGCTGCCGATGACCTTGACTGAGCCTTTGTCGCCTTTCCAAACCGGCATGGCGGTGGCCCAGAAACGATCTCGAGATAGGTTCCAATCGGGAGCTTGCTCGATATTTTTGGCAAAACGGCCGTGCTTGAGATAATCTGGGAACCAGTTGATGTTTTCGTTCTGTTCTAGCATGAGGGGTTTTTGACCTTCGATGTCAAAGAACCAAGACGGAAAGGCGCGGTACATGATGCGCTCTTTGCTCCTTGGGTTAAAAGGATATTCGTGCTGAATATACTCAATCTTTTTGACGATGCCCTTCTCCTCGAGGCATTTGGCGATAAACTTGTTGCCCGCCCAGATTTGGATGCCGTGCTCGTCGGTATCGCGGACACCGAGTTGGTGAAGTTTGTCCGCATATTCTGGCAAATAATAGCCATTTTCATCTAGAGTGTCGACAAAATCAATTTCTTGGTCGTGCTGTTTGTAGAGCTCGTAATCATCCTCGCCATAGGCTGGGGCGATGTGGACAATGCCGGTACCTTCCTCCTCTCCGACAAAATCTGCCGTGAAAACCTGACAAATAGTGCCATCTAAGCTTTCATATTTGAGGCCCGCGAGGTCTTTCCCTTTCATGGTCTGCTCTGGGCTGACTGAACCAAAAATTTGTTCAGCGCGTTTTTTGGCGATGATAAGGTTTTCGCCATCTATATTATAGATGCCGTATTCTAATTTGGCGCTGACAGCGAGAGCGCGGTTAGCCATCAAGGTCCAAGGGGTGGTAGTCCAAGCTAGGAAATAGTTGCCGTCCTCGGCTTTGAATTTGACATAGGCGGATGGATCGGTAACGGTCTGGTAGGCGTCGTTGTCCATGGTGACTTCGGCCTTGGAAACTGGGGTGGCAAACTTGGTATCGTACATTAAGACTTTGCGACCTTCGTAGATTTTGCCGGCTTCGTAGAGCTTCTTGAAGGCCCACCAGACGGATTCCATGAAATCTTTGTTCATGGTGCGATAAGGGTGATCAAAATCTACCCAGCGGCCACAGCGGTCGATGGTGCTGCGCCATTCCTCAGAATTGGCCACCATGGATTCGCGAGCTTTGATGATGTAATCCTCGAGGCTCCATTTGGTGCCGATATCGCGGCGGTCGGTGATGCCGAGCTGTTTTTCGACAAAATTCTCAGCCGGGAGACCGTGGCAGTCCCAACCCCACCTTCTCTCTACGCGGTAGCCTTGCATGGTCCAGTAGCGCGGGACAGCATCTTTGACGATAGAGCTTAAAAGTGTGCCGTGGTGTGGCATGCCGGTGATAAATGGTGGGCCATCATAAAAAACGTAAGATTTGTCTATTGGTCTTTGATCAATGGATTTTTCAAAAGTTTGGTTTTTCTTCCACCAATCGATCAGAGCCTTTTCGTACTCTATCGCCTTCCGGCGCTCTCCCGCTCTATATTTCATTCTATAATTATATCATATTTTGGTGGGGCTGGCTATTTGAACTAAACTAAAATCTAGATTTCGGTTTTTATTGCACCGGCATCGTGAATTTCGTTGAGCGTATCTTTGATATCTTTTCTAGACATATGTTATCTCCTTTCCGCTCTCTTGGGGTTTCACCCCAGGAGAGCGGATTCCCGGAGAGCGAGGGAACCGAATACTTAGGC